>NZ_JBNJOI010000002.1:0-462603 GCF_050113675.1 Vibrio sp. TRT 21S02 | reverse complement strand
GCGGGAGCAAACTTCATGATTATCGCATCTCACTGTTTTTATGTTCAGAGGTGTCGCACTTCGTACTTGAATCCAAGAAAACTAACAAACTGTTTAAGAGTGATTCGCAACGCGTGGCATTTTTACTATGCGTTGTTTTTAGTGTTTAAGGTGGTATGCGGCGGCATCGGTATTGTGTTGCTCACACCTTAACAGGGCGTTATGTGCTCAAGCTTTCTTATACTAGTAAGTGTATGATGCTAAATGTTAAGATGCGCCTTCCAATATATATAAAAGTATTACTTTATGAAACGTTTTGATATTTTGACTCCAATCGTCATTTCTATACTAACATGTTCGAAATCATATGCTGATGACTATGAAGAACTAAAAGCATATGCTAGCTCTTACAGCATAGATGTTAATGCGTTACATAATATCAACTCTGGCCCTGAATATTTGGCATTACAAAAACTGGCCGAACAAGGTAACTCTTACGCGATATTTTATACGGCTAAAAATATTTATGGTAATTCTCGTTCGGGAGAGGTGATTAAATATAGGAGGGCATTCAATCGATTTAAATTACTTGAAGCTAATGGTGATAAACAAGCGGCTAAATATATCAGTAAGCTTGAAGAGGATTTTGGTTTTGATTTTGCTAAATTTAATAAGAATATTCAAAAACTCAGAATGCAATCTCTTGCAGGGGATCTTAAATCAACTCTTAAACTGGCAAGGTTTTACTATAGAGGTGAGTCTGTTCCAAAGGACTATGATGAAGCTCTTAGGTTGGCTAAGCTTGCTTGGCCAAAAGTAAGGCTAGGAGAGCATGCAGAGCTATTTTTAGATCTTTATTCGGTTTACAACAATAGAGACTTTGACCAAGGTGAGGTGAAAAAAATGGTCACTAAAGCAGCAGAATCAGGCGATGTAAGAGCGATGATTCTAATGCAAAAGGTAGAACGAAACAAAAAGCGCTATTGGGAAAGAAAAGCTCTAAATATGCTTATGGTTCAGGCTAAACAAGGGAGTTCACAAGCACAATATATACTTAGTAGCGAATTTAAATCTCAAAAGCAATGGTTAGATATCTCAGTTGAAAATGAGAATGCAGATGCTCTACTGTCTAAAGCCCATGATGTTAGTCATACTGCGAACATATACAACGAAAACAAGAATGCGAAAGAACAATTTGAACTAGTGCTAAATCTTTTGGAGAGAGCTCATAAAGCAGGAAATAGGTTTGCTTCCGGTCAGTTAGGGGCAATGTATTCATATGGGCATTTCCCGTTAACTTTTGACTATAAAACTTCAGAGCCTATTGTTTCTCCTGATATTCAGAAAGGATTGGAATGGTATAGCATTGCTGCCCATTATGGGTATGGCGCAGCAGATTTAGGTGAGCTTTATTATGAGCTTGGTAAGTTTGAACAAGCTTATTTTTGGAGTAATATTGGCTTCAGGTATCAGGGTTCCAGACATGCCTATGAATTGGAGTACATGTCGGCACAGAAGATAAGTGCTGACAACATATCATTACTAGAAAGGCATGCCTTTATTTGTGTCGCTTCTGACTACACTATTTGCTCTATTAATTGATAATTATGAAATGAGAAGTTATCAATTAATATGATTACTAACTACACATAACATAGCATTTAAGAGTGACTCACAACGCTTGGCGATTTCAGTTTAAACTCGGCTTCAGTGTTTAAGGCAGTGGTTTAGGTTTGGTGTTTTAGCGTTGTTTGCACCTTAATGCGGCGTTATATTTCCAGTTCCATATAGCTAGGTATGGAAGCTATATATCGGCTTAAGTTCTAAATAGTGAGGAAATCAACTTTGTATGAACTGTTTGTTTCGGAGATGGAGTTTGTTTTATTGATAGCTTTTACCTCACTTCATTTTTATAAAAAATGGAAAGGCAAAGTTTATGTCGGTATTAGTTTTATTTTTGCTGGGGCCATATCTTTCGTTTGCATAGAAATATATGTTGGAAACTTGATTATGTGGTCTGTGTCTTTTTTATTGTTGATTGCAAATGTAATTGTACATATGACACCGAATAGATAGGTTAGCTTTGGGCTTCAAAAATATAACAAGGCATTTAAGAGTGACTTACAACGCTTGGCGATTTCAGTTTAAACTTGGCTTTAGTGTTTAAGGTGCAGTGGTTTAGGTTAGGTGTTTAGCGTCGTTCGCACCTTAATACGGCGTTAGGCGACGGGCAGAAAAGTTCTTTTTTCTCATCTTCTTAGTTCTCTTTGAGCCTTTGTTTTTCTATGTCGGCAATTAAACATTGTCGGCTCAAATTCTCGAATCTCTCTGGTCGTAAAACATGCTAAGGTTCGCGGGTTGCCTCATTGGTTTTAACTATCGGTTGGTTGTGAATTTCACTGGCTCAAAGTGTGGAAAGGGCAAGTTAATCGAGGTTTTCATTCTCGCTTTAAGTTTGTAGCCTTCCGTTTCGCCTCCTCAAAAGCAACTTGATCGCTGAAAGTCTGTATTTCGTGGTTGTCGAAATTTCGGCTGAAACATAGTGACATTTGTGGTTCTTGAATCACAAAAAGTTAGTGGGTGTTTGGTTGCTTATTCGGTTTCGGGTAGTCTGCTTTCAAACAACCTTAAACCCGGGTGGGAAACTTCGCCTAACAAGGCGTTTAAGACGGATTCACAACGCTTGGCGATTTCAGTTCAAGTTAGCTTAAGTGTTTAAGGTACAATGGTTTAGGTTTGGTGGTTGGCGTTGCTCACACCTTAACAGGGCGTTAGGCGACAGGTAGGAAAGTTCTTTGTTCTCATCTTCTTAAATCCCTTTAGCCGTTTGTTTTTCCTAGTCGGCAATTTAGTATTGTCGGTTCAAATTCTTGAATATCTCCAACCGTAAAACATGTCAAAGTTCGTGGGTTGCCTCATTGGCTTTTGGTGCAGGTTGGTGGTGAGTTTCACTGGCTCAAAATGTGGCAAGGGCAAGTCAATCGTAGCTTTCGTTTTTGCTGCTAGCTTGTAGCTGTTGGTTTCTCAGGTTAAAAAGCTACTTAGTCGCTGCAAATTCGCATTTTGTAGTCGCTGGGGTTTTGGCTGAAACATAGTGAGTTTTGTGGTTCTTGAATCGCAAAAAGTGCGTGTGCATTTTGTTGGCTATAGGGTTTCAGGTAATCTGCTTTCAAAACCACTTAAACACAGGTGGGAAACTTCGCCTAACAAGGCGTTTAAGGCGGACTCACAACGCTTTGTGGTTTTGGTTTAAGTCAGCTTAAGTGTTTAAGGTACAATGGTTTAGGTTTGATGGTTGGCGTTGTTCACCACTTAACGCGGCGTTAGCCGTCATGGAGCTTGCTATACTCAGAGTGATAGAATAGTATCACTCTAGTATTCCTTTGGAGCAGCTCTCATGAAAGTAGAACTAGTTACATCACTCAAACGTCAAGCAACTAAGATCCTCGCCGATCTCCACGACACCAAAGAACCAGTGTTAATTACTGAGCATGGTAAGCCATCTGCGTATCTAGTTGATGTTGATGACTACGAATTTATGCAAAATCGTTTAGCTATCCTTGAGGGTATTGCACGAGGTGAGCGTGCGCTAGCTGACGGTAAAGTGGTAAGTCATGATGAAGCCAAGGACAAAATGTCAAAATGGCTGAAGTAATCTGGACTGAACCTGCGTTATCTGATCTCAATGATATCGCTGAATACATCGCACTTGAAAATATCGTAGCTGCAAAGCACTTAGTACAAACGATCTTCTCCAAAGTCGAACGCCTACAAACTTTCCCAGAGTCAGGTCGTATTCCACCCGAGCTAGAACATTTAAGTTATCGTGAAGTTGTCGTTAATCCATGTCGTGTTTTCTATAAACAAGACGGTGACAAAGTGTTTATTCTGTTTGTTATGCGTGCAGAGAGAGATTTGCGTAAGTTCCTGTTGAGTAAGCAGTAACCTTTGGGAATGAGCGGCTAACAAGCAATTTAAGAGGGATTCACAACGCTCGGCATTTTTGCTTCTACTTCAAATTTAGTGTTTATGGCACAATGCTTTAGGTTGGGTGGTGGCGTTGTTCACCCCTTAATTGGGCATTATACATTAAGAAGGAAATGAATCACAATTATGTTAACTTTGTCTATTTTTCTGATTTTTATAGGGATAGTTTTGTATTTTACAGTCGTTGTCGATATGTTTAAGCAAAAGATATGGTTGGGTTTTTTAGGGCTGTTCCTATTTCCTTTCACTTACTATCACGCATTTAAAAATTACTCTGGTAATAAGCTTCGTATGGGTTTGCTCTTAGTTGTCACGACACTGTTACCTTTTACCTATATTCAACTAGAGCTAAGTGCCGCTGGAAGCGAGTTGGAACCATTTTTGACTTCAGTAGGTGAAAGTAATCTTCTCAATTGCTCCCTAGAGTCATCGGTTATGTCATCTGGTGGTGTAACATTTTATACGTTGTTTTGTTCCAGTAAGTTATCCGAAAGCCTTAAATATACGAGTGAAAGCGAGCTGGTTGATGTTTACTGGAAAAATATAATTCAACCCGCTTTATCGGTTTATCGAGACAGCTTCGGGAAAGTAGAGGGTAAAGGGGTAGTGCTAGGCATAAAATCACCTTCAAGTCTTCTGGCTTGCTACAAAATAGAGAACCCCGGAACTGTTATTGAAGCATGGAGTTCTGGGTTGTCGGATCCGTGTGGGTAAGAAATGTATAACAAAGCATTTAAGAGTGACTCACAACGCTTGGCGCTTTCACTTTAAGCCAGTTTAGTGTTTATGGCACAATGCTTTAGGTAAGGTGTCAGCGTTGTTTACACCTTAATTTGGCGTTGTGTTTACTTGTAATTCAAAGGCTTAAATGTCTTAGGCTCTAGTTCTTTGTCCCTTTGGCAGTTCGCTATTACCCTCATCGCCATACTAATGATGAAGCAACTATTCCAAATGTTGTAGCGGCACAAGACGAAAGAATTGCGGATGCGTTGTCTATTATCAACGACCAGCTCGAGCACAATGAATTCTTGCTTGGTGATATGCTAACTGCATGTGATTATTTCCTGTTTATGCTCGCTGAGTGGTCGTTGCTAATTGAGAAGTCACCACTTGAGTTCAAACATTTAGCAGCGTATATGAAACGTCTTTGTTCGAATCCAACTATTAAAGCGGTTTGCGACATCGAGGATATAGACCTCACACCATTTGAATCATACTCATAACAATAAATTTAAGCAGATTCACAACACTTGACACTTTGGGTTTAAATCGGATTAAGTGTTTATGGCGCAATGGTTTAGGTAGGTGGCAGCGTTACTCACTACTTAATTTGGCGTTATATACACCACATACAAGGATGAAATATGTTTATTCCAAGGAAATTTAGGCAAGAAAAAATAGAGGAGTTACTTGCTGTTATACAGCAGTATTCATTTGCCACACTTGTCTCATATTCAGATAACGGTATGGAAGCTACTCATCTTCCAGTTCTGTTGAATTCGGTAGGTGAGACGCTTATTTTGAAGGCTCATATAGCCAAAGCAAATCCTCTGTGGAAAAAAGTTCAAGATGGTTCGGATGTACTTGTTATTTTTAATGGCCCTAATTGCTATATCTCACCAAGCCATTATCCAACGAAAGCTGAACATGGCAGGGCAGTTCCGACTTGGAACTATGTTGTAGTGCATGTGAAAGGTTCCATTTCATTTGTAACAGATTCTGATTGGATATATAACGTAATTGATGAGCTAACAACTAAACACGAAGTTGGTTCATCTAACTCTTGGTCTATATCTGACGCTCCTGAGGAGTATATTCAAAAAATGCTACCAGCTATTGTTGGTGTTGAAATAGAAGTTAGTTCTCTCGAAGGGCAATGGAAGCTTAGTCAAAATCAGCCAGAGAAGAATCAACAGGGTGTTATAAATGGTTTATCAATACTAAATGACTCAACTTCCCTCGCCGTAGCATCAATGGTTCGAGAACAAATAGAGTAAGTAACAAAGCACTTTGAGTGACTCACAACATTTGGTGATTTCAGTTTTTAAGGTGCAATGGTTTAAGTCAGGGTGGAGCATTGCTCAGACCTTAGTGTGTTATGTAATCGTCACTTTTTATAGTAATGGAAATGAATAAATGAGAATGAAATCTACTCTTCTTGTAGGGTTTAGCACAATAATTGTTGGTTGTGGCGGTGGAGACGGTGGCGCTGTTGATTCAACTAGTTCTCAAATAGATGCATCCAGTTGTTTTGGTATTCAGCTATTTGAACCTGGTACTAGGATTACAATGACAACTAGGAAAAATAATATTGATTCGGTACAAAATGCTTTAGTCAAAAATGCTCAGTTTCAAGGGCAGGATGTTATTGAACAATATAATGAAGATACAGGTGACAGTTTGTATTTAACTGTAGATGCAGCCAATAAGTCTTACTTTATAGTTGGTGGCACGGATGCAAACCAAGAGTGGTATTATTCACCGCCGTCTAAAGTAGCTTTTGATTTGAAATTAGGTGAGACAGATAGTGGCACACATACGATGATTTCAGGAACGGATCAGTTTGTTTACGATGAATCAAACAAGTTTGTCGGCATGGAAGTAATTACAATTGCTGCAGGGACATTTGATACATGCAAGTTTGAACACAATTCATCCGTGACATTGCCTTCAGGAGAAAAAAAGTCAATTAGTTCAGAAAGGTGGGTTTTGTCTGGGTATAGTATAGCAATTAAAATTGTAGCAGGTGGTAATACAACTGAACTTGTTTCAGGGAGCATAAATGGCGACCCGATATCAAACTAATACGTAGAAAAGCATTTAAGAGAGAGTCAAAACTTCAGTTTAAGCCTGTTTATAGTGTGTTAGGCGAGAGGTATCAATCTCCTAAAGCTTCGTACGGTTTATTTTCATAGGCACCATAATCCCAAAAATATGAATAAGGAAGTTAATGGAAGTACTTCAAGGTGGTCGGGACAATTCAATTTTTCGTTCTGAAAATAAGGTCTACAGACCTCGCGGAAAATGGTCTGAAACGGTGCATCGCTTACTGTTACATATTGCGGCGGAGGGTTTTACTTCAGCGCCTAAGCCGTATGGTTTTGATGATAATAACAATGAAATTCTTTCGTATGTTTGCGGTGATGTTGTCAATTATCCACTGAAGGGCAATATTGCTACCACAGAAGCTCTAATTACTGCGGCTAAACTTTTACGCCGATATCATGATGCATCTAGTTCATTTCTTTCAAAACACACGTTCGAAAAACTGGAGTGGATGCTGCCGCGTAAAGAACCGGCGGAGGTGATATGTCATGGTGATTACGCGCCTTATAATGTCTCTTTGGTTGGTTCTCAGGTAGTAGGGATCATTGACTTTGATACCGCTCACCCTGCACCAAGAACTTGGGATATCGCTTATGCTCTATATTGTTGGGCTCCTTTTAAAACACATGAACATGATGCTATGGGTGATATAGCATCGCAGTCCTTGAGAGCAAAACAGTTTTGCGATGCGTATGGTTTAAGTCTTGGTGCTCGTAACCCCCTGGTGATGGAGATGATAGAAAGAGTGCAAGCCTTGATCGATCATATGCACAATCAAGCAAACTTAGGTCATGAAGCTTTTATCCAGAATATTGAAGATGGCCACCATTTAGCATATATGGCAGATATTGAATATTTAGAGAGTAACGCTCAATACATTACAGAAATTTTGATGGCTGAAACGAGCATCTAGTGCCTGATATTGTCCATTCAGGGACATGACTTGAATAGGAAGTAAGTGAATTTTAATGTGGACTTAAGCCGCAACTAGATTGGAGGACATATGACGGACCAAATGAAAGATAGCTGCAAGTACCTAGGCAGTGAATATCCAATGCCTGTTTGTTTGAGCTTTCCTGTTGATGGCGTCAAGATTGAAGAGTTAAGCAATACAGAGTTTGCAGATTATGATACTCAAGGAGTCTATCTTTCAACGGCTTGCTGGCGCAACTATGTAGCAACATGGGAGATTCGAGATAACCAACTGTTTCTAGTCCAAATTGAAGGAAAGTATCGGCTAGTTAATCAGGAGCCTATTGTGGCGAACTGGTTTACAGGAGAGTTTGAATTACCCCAAGGAGACTTGGTTGACTGCAATATAGAGTTAGGTTTCCAGCTTAAATATACAAAAGCGGTCACCTTGCATTTCGTTTCTGGGGTATTAGTCGAAAGTATTGTGAGAGACATCGATTAACTTTATCACCTGCAGTTAGGTTTGGAATGACGTATTATCTGATTTGATAGTTGAGCTAGCGTTTTCAGTAGCCTAAAATAGGCGTTCAAAATCAAATGTTAGGTCATAAAAATGAGCGACAATAATATGTCAAAACCAGAACTGCCAGATCACTTAGCTGGTAACCCACGTAGTCCACATTACGTAGAGGAGTGTTTTGCGCACCCAATTGGTATTCGTTTAAACGGTAAAGAGCGTACAGACGTTGAAGAATACTGCATTAGTGAAGGTTGGGTGAAAATCGCTTCGCCAAAAGCAAAAGACCGTTGGGGTCAACCAATGCTGATTAAGCTTAAAGGTGAAGTGGAAGCTTTCTATAAGTAAGTTTGAACCTGATATCTTAAATGGAGGGTCTGCGGTGCTGACTCTCCACTCTGCCTTGCTTATACAACCCTATGAGCAAGTCAAGGGAAGCTGAATACCCAACGGATGGCAATTTGCCTTCGCGTTGGGTTTCTTGTTTATAGCGCTGTCAATTTTACACGCTGTACAAGCTACCTTACTAAAATGCGAATACAAGGACAGTACGATGTGGTTACAAGAAGTTGAGCTTGAATCTGAGACAATAAGGTTGATACCGATGCGTGCTGAACATGCGTCAGCGTTAGTTAAAGCCGCATCAGACGGAGAACTATGGAACCTATGGTATACATCGGTTCCAAATGCAGAGAATGTTGAAAAGTACATTTTAGCTGCGCTTGAACAACAATCTCTTGGCTTGTCTCTACCATTCGTTGTGGTAGATAAAATGAGCGGAGACATCATTGGCTCAACACGTTTTTGCAACGCGGACCCAGTGCACCATCGCGTAGAAATTGGTTATACGTGGTACAGCAAAAGGTACCAGAAAACATCGTGCAATAGTGAGTGTAAATATCTGCTCTTGACCCATGCTTTTGAAACTTTATGCGCGATTGCGGTAGAACTCCGTACGAATTGGCATAACCACCCATCAAGAACAGCAATTAGTCGATTAGGCGCTAAACAAGATGGCGTATTAAGAAATCATCAAAAGCTTCCCAATGGAGGATATCGAGATACCGTTGTTTTTTCGATTATCAATACTGAGTGGTTGTCTGTTAAAACAAACCTAGAATATAAGCTTAGGAAATATGGTTAACTGACATAAAGTAGAAATTCCTCTGAGATAAAACACCTTAATGTTTCGGTTGAAAATGGACCGCTTTGGCTATTGCTTCGAAACAACTTAAAGATGAGCCCTCGCATTTTTGGGTATGGTCATTATGTTGTTTCAATATGAGCATTAAAGCCTGCCAGTAAACTTGTTAAAATATGAGACGAATGGGACAATCTGCTCGATTGTGCGTGCGTGAACTATTACTATGAAGCTAGCATTAAATCTCAACATATAAATGGTAGCTTATGTCTTTCCCTCCTTGTCCACACTGTCAATCTGAGTACGTATATCAAGATCAAAATCACCTCGTATGTCCTGAATGTGCTTATGAGTGGGATCCTTCCGTTATTGAAGAACAAATTAGTGTCAAAGATGCAAATGGCACTGCGCTCGCTGAAGGTGACAAAGTCACTTTGGCGAAAGACCTTAAAGTGAAAGGCAGTTCTCTTGTTTTAAAAATTGGTACCAAAGCTATCGTAAGACGGATTGTTGATGGCAAAGATCATCAATTGGATTGCAAAGTGGATGGTGCAGGAGAGATGATGGTCACTGCTAAGTTTGTCAAGAAAGCATAAGCCCCAATGTTTTAATCCCTCTTAATAAAACGACCGCGTATTAATCGAATAGGAATTTGTATATGGAAATTAAAAAAGTAACATCTCTGGATGTTGAGTTACTAGCGCCTCTTTTTGATGCATATAGAGTGTTCTATGAACAGGAAAGTGATCTGGCATCGGCAAGAAAGTATATTGAAGAAAGGTTAATTAATAATGAATCAGTTATATTTATTGCAAAAAATAGCCAAGAGGAAGTGATTGGTTTTACCCAGCTTTATCCGAGCTTCTCTTCAATTTCTCTACAACGAACATGGATCTTGAACGACTTATATGTGCTAGAAAGTGAACGTGGTAACGGCGTTGGTAGAATGCTGATACAAGCTGCGACGGATTTTGCGCGAGGCACAGGTGCTAAAAGGCTTTCATTAGAGACAGCTCATGATAACTATAATGCTCAAGGGCTTTATGAGTCACAGGGCTTTGTAAGAGATTCTGAATTCTATAGTTATTTCTTAACATTATGATCATTCCTCAGTTCATGATATGGATATACAACGCATTTATCCCTAACCCATAAATAGATGGGTAACCTAGCCTCTCTATTAGCCTATCCAGCAAAGCTTTATGAAAAGGAGTGTTTAATGACGCGTTATTTAGTATTGGCTTTTACATTGCTTAGCGGTACCTGTTTGGCTGAGCCTGAGCAAGAAAGCGCAAAAGTGCTCGCTGAAGCATTTGGTGACCTTGATAAAGATGGTAAAGAAGAAAAAGTCATTGTGATTGATAACGGGTTACCGACAGACATGGGGACGGCTAGGAGCATCTTGATCTACAAACAGATGCCACAGGGTTGGAAACTGTGGCATACAAATGATTCTGCTGTACTACCGAGTTTGCATGGTGGAATGATGGGAGACCCATTTACAGGAATTGACGTAGAAAGAGGGGCATTAGTCATCCGTCATTTTGGTGGCAGCAACCAAAAATGGAGCTATGTGCACCGTTTCCGTTATTCGAATAAGCTGAATGATTGGCAGCTGATCGGTGCAACGGTCGAGTATGGCCTCATTGAGTGCGATTACACTCGCTTTGATGTTAACGTTTCGACCGGGAAAGCCATCTATCAAACGATTAATAATGCATGTTATGAGGGAGAACAAAAATCGAAAGAAACTCACGATCTTAATGTTCATTTTAATTCTACGATGTTAATGGACAACTTCTATCCAGGAGAGAATGAGTTGTTATTACCAACAATAAATCAAACCATTTACTACTAGGCACATCAATTAAGGAGCAAGGATGAAGTACAAAGGGATATTGGTATTTATCGCATTTGGTTTATTTGTTGTCATAGGAAGTAAACAGAATTGGTTTGGTAGTAGCGATCCTCAATCTTTCCCCAAGCTTCCAGCACACCCTGATTTTGTTATCTCGAAGAAGTACGACGGCCAATGGGAAGGAAGACGTATAAATGTCACTAATAACAATATGTGTGAGCGTACCACGATTACTGGCAAGATTGAGCAGGGCAAAGCATCACTTCTATTGACCTATAACGGAACAGCACTTCAAGGATGGGTATCGGAGTCTGGAGAGCTCGTCTTATATGCGAATCATCGTCAATGGGATTATCGCTTCTCAGCGAATGGAACCCCGAACAAATTAGAAGGGAAATGGCACCTCACCAATGGGCCGTGTCGCGGTACATGGTTTATTAAAAAAATCTAGAACTCTCGGCTGGCATGGTTTAACAAGCTTTATGACAGTTTTGCATCGAATGAGTAGATGCTACTGACAAATTCTGTCACTTACATCAAGTATAAAAAGTTGAATCTAACTTGGATGGGATAAAGAAGTGCGTTTGATTTTAAGAGAGAAAATGATTGAAGTCTGTGAGGCTAAGATCGCGAAGAAAGGACACAATGTAGGTGTTTCCTTCTATGCTTTTTTTCGCAACAAGAATGATACTCCTGAGCTACTCATGGAGGCAGCCACATGGTGGATTCAAACTCACAGGTTAGATCATTTCGAACCAGCAACAAAAATTCTCGAATTAATTAACAGCGAATGTTAATCGTTTGCATATGATAAATGGGTGCCACGCAGTGCCTTGCCGATTTGTTATTTTTAAACTGCACATAGATATTTGCTGTTCTTATAAACCAAAACAGTATTCTATGCTGTCCTTATCATAGGAAATAACACTTTTTCCTGTTTTGTCTGAGTAGTGTCAATTTTTATCGATATGCATATATTCGCATTTCTGTTGCTACTTTGTAGGGCTCGTTTGCCTTATTGTTACGTTAGAATTGATAATGAGGTAACACCCCAATGCGTTGGCGTAATTCTGAACAAAGTAACAATATTGACGACCGTAGAGGGCAAAGTCCGGTAAGTGCAGGTGTACCTGCTGCCGGCTTAATTCGGCTACTGCCGTTTTTAATGAGAAGTAAAGTTGGGCGAATCGTTTTGCTTGCTGGTGGCGCATTAATGGCGTACCAACATCTTACTGGAGGAGCATTGCCGGGCATGTCTCCACTAGCAAATGAGTCGACAATTGTTGAAAATGATGAGAATAAACAATTCGTGTCTGCTATCTTGGCGACGACAGAACAGGTTTGGAAATCGAAACTAGGCCCAAACTACCAAGAGCCGACTCTTGTGTTATACAACGGCATGACACAAACAGGGTGTGGGTTAGGTAAGGCGCAAACAGGGCCTTTTTATTGTCCTGCAGACAGCAAGGTTTATCTAGATCTCAGCTTCATGGATGAGCTTAAAAAGCTTGGTGCTCCGGGGGACTTTGCGTTTGCTTACGTGATAGCGCATGAAGTTGGTCACCATGTGCAGAATCAGGTTGGTACGAGCTCTGAAGTCCATCAATTGCAGCAACGCTCAAATCGAGTGGAAGCGAATAAACTGAGCGTGATGTTAGAGCTGCAGGCGGATTGCTATGCAGGGGTATGGGGACATGAAGTCGATCAGAAAATGGATATGTTAGACATCGGGGATCTCGAAGAAGGTCTCCGTGCTGCAAATTCTGTTGGAGATGATCATCTGCAGAAAATGGCTGGACGTGCTGTTCAACCTGATGCTTTTACTCATGGTACCTCGGCTCAACGAATCGAATGGTTTAAACGAGGATTTGAGTCAGGCGATATGAAGGTTTGTGATACATTCAATAGCCTAAGTTAAGACGAATAAAAACGCGATGGTAGCATCGCGTTTTTTTAGATTTAAAGTTTCCAGCGCATAAAAAAGGCCACCGTATGGTGGCCTTTGCTGTTCTTTATAGAAGATTACGCTTCTGTGCGGCGTCCACGGCCATGGCCACGCTCGCCACGATAGTTACCACGGTTATCACCACCACGGTTACGATCAAAACGACGTTCACCATCGCGACCACCTCGGCCGCCTTCACGGTTACCACGGTAGCCACCTTCACGGTTGCCTTCGCGGTTACCACGATAACCACCTTCACGACGGCCACCACCATCGCGATTACCGCGACCGCCGTCACGACCACCACCGCGGCGTGGCTCACGGAAGTCGTTGAAGTCACATACTACAGCGTCAACTTGCTTTTGGCGGATACGCAGTTTGCGTAGTTTACCTGCCGTTTCAGAAGACATAGCTTTTGGTAGCTGAACGTACGTTTCGCCTTGTGCAAGTTTGATTGCACCGATAGAACCTTTTGTTAGACCAAGTTCGTTTGCAAGTGCACCAACGATGTCTTTAACTTGTACGCCTTGTTCGCGACCAACTTGTAATTGGTAAGTATCCCAATCTTGATTGCTAAAGTTACGGTCACGACCGCGACCGTCACGACCACCCTCACGGCGCTCTTTACGACGCTGCTTGTCACGCTCGATTGCTTCAATCATTGGGTCTTCGCCAATGTAGAATAGTGGGCGTTTACCTTGCTGGCGTTTAAGCAAGATAGCAGCAAGTGTTGCTGCGTCTAGCTCTAAAGACTCTTGAAGCTTTTCAACAAGCTCAGAGAATTTATCTAGTGCTTTATGTTCTTTTTCCGTTTCTAGCTCTGTACCTAATTTCGCTAGGCGAGCTTCAGCGACTTTGTCACGATGTGGAAGTTGGATCTCTTCCATTGAAGACTTAGTAACACGCTCGATAGTGCGAAGCATACGAAGCTGGTTAGTACGAACAAGAAGAATCGCTTTACCTTTACGTCCAGCGCGGCCAGTACGACCGATACGGTGGATGTAAGATTCGACATCAAATGGGATATCGTAGTTGAATACGTGTGTGATACGTGGCACATCAAGACCACGAGCAACAACGTCAGTTGCTACTAGAATATCGATAACACCTTGTTTGATGTGATCAACCGTACGCTCACGTAGTGACTGAGGAATGTCACCGTGTAGTGCAGACGCTTTGAAGCCGCGTGCACATAGCCAGTCAGCTAGACGCTCGGTGTCTTGACGAGTACGTACGAATACGATTGATGCGTCAGTCTCTTCCGTTTCAAGTAGGCGAGACATTGCTTCGTCTTTTTCTACGCCTTTAACAACCCAGAACTGTTGCTCTACTTTATCTACAGTATGGTTTTTACCAGCTACGTCTACCGTAATTGGATCACGCAAGAAGCGCTCAACAATGTTTTTCAACATTGGAGGCATTGTTGCAGAGAATAGTACACGTTGCGCAGAAGAAGGAGCGTGCTCCATGATCGCAGTCACGTCATCAACGAAGCCCATGTTCAACATTTCATCCGCTTCATCTAACACGAATGTGTGTACTTCGTCTAGGTGTAGACGATCACGGTTGATAAGGTCTTGAACACGACCTGGTGTACCTACCACAATGTGAGCACCATTTTTAAGTGCACGCATTTGATCAACGATTGATGTACCACCGTAAATCTCAAGCACTTTCAGGCCAGAGATGTTTTGACCTAGGTTCTTCATTTCCGCTGCTACCTGAATAGCAAGCTCACGAGTTGGTGCTAGAACAATTGCTTGTGGTTTACGTTGTGACAGGTCAAGCTTGTTGAGCAAAGGCAAAGAGAATGCGGCAGTTTTACCTGTACCTGTTTGCGCTTTACCTAACGCATCAGAACCTTCCATTAGGTGTGGGATTGCTGCTGCTTGGATCGGAGTTGGGGAAACAAAACCCATTCCGTCAAGAGCAGAAAGGATAGAGTCGTTCAGCGCTAAATCGCTAAACTGAATTACAGAATCTGTCATTGGGATCCTACTATATATATGTCAACAAAGGTCCCACGAGCTCTACCAATTCCAATACCAATCCAGAAAAGAGCTGATTCCGTTCAGATGCGG
Organism: Vibrio sp. TRT 21S02; assembly: GCF_050113675.1. Taxonomy (NCBI): domain Bacteria; kingdom Pseudomonadati; phylum Pseudomonadota; class Gammaproteobacteria; order Vibrionales; family Vibrionaceae; genus Vibrio; species Vibrio sp. TRT 21S02. The sequence continues at coordinate 447,357 of NZ_JBNJOI010000002.1, read as the reverse complement.
ATAAGTCGTAAATCGCATCAAGCCGCTAGGGACGTAAATAAGGGGGCGGATTATTCCCTAAAAGCATAAAAAAAGCCAGAAAAAATTGAAATTCATCACATATTTTTCTCATAACTGGTAAAAGTGGCGAAATTCCCGCCATGAAGCGTTTTACAAAGGAAAAAGCCCTGTCCGGAAAGGCCAAAAATTGCTCGTTTGGAGTGCCGTTTTAATTAGCAAATCCGAGTCGTGGTGTTATAGTGTGGCCAATTATTGATGTTAGACGATTAAAGATGTTTCAAGATAACCCGTTACTCGCTCAGCTAAAGCAACAGATTCAAGAAAACCTTCCTAAAAAAGAAGGGACAATCAAAGCGACTGAAAAAGGCTTTGGTTTCTTAGAAGTCGACAATAAAACCAGTTTCTTCATTCCACCACCGTACATGAAAAAATGCATTCATGGCGATAAAGTCGTGGCGATCATCAGAACCGAAAATGAACGTGAAGTGGCGGAACCTCAAGAGCTTTTAGAGCAAAGCATGACGCGTTTTATTGGTCGCATCAAATTATTTAAAGGCAAGTTGAATGTTGTGCCAGACCATCCGCTACTGAAAAAGTTATCGCTAAAAGCCAAAGTAACGAAAGGGCTTAAAACGGATGACTTTGCTGAAGGTGATTGGGTCGTTGCCAATTTAACTCGCCACCCATTGAAAGGTGATAATGGCTTCTTTGTTGAGATTTCGGAAAAAATTACCGATGCAGACGACAAAATTGCACCTTGGTGGGTAACGTTAGCTGAGAACGACTTGCCAAACAGTGAGCCTGCTGGCATTGATAACTGGGCGCTAATAGATGATGTGGATCTAGAGCGCGTTGACATGACGCATGTTCCTTTTGTCACTATCGATGGCGAATCGACCAAAGATATGGATGATGCGCTGTATGCGAAGAAGCTAGATGACGGTAGTTTTGACCTGACGATTGCTATCGCTGACCCAACGGCATACATCACTCCGGACAGTGATATGGACAAGGTCGCGAGAGAACGTGGTTTTACCATTTACCTTCCTGGGCGCAACATTCCAATGCTGCCGCGCGATCTTGCTGATGAGCTATGTTCGTTGATGGAGAACGAAGTCCGTCCTGCGCTATGCTGCATGGTGAACGTCGATAAAGATGGTGTGATTGGTGATGACATAAAATTCTTCGCTGCGAATATCAAATCTCATGCGCGCTTGGTATATGACCACGTCTCTGATTGGTTAGAAAATGGCAAATCAGAAAACTGGGAACCAAGTGAAGCGATTGGCGAAATTGTTCGTGACTTGTATGAATTCTCCCTAGCTCGAGCAAACTGGCGTGAAACACATGCCGTGGTATTCCCAGATCGTCCTGATTATCGATTCGAACTTAGTGAAGACAATGATGTGGTTGCGATTCATGCAGACATGCGCCGCAGTGCAAACCGTTTGGTGGAAGAGTCGATGATCACCGCCAACATTTGTGCGGGTAAAACACTTCAAGCGAGCTTTAACTCTGGTGTGTTTAATACCCATGCAGGGTTCAAACCTGAAAAGATTGAAGATGTAGTAGCACTTGTGAACCCAGAAGGTGATTTGCCATTCACTGCTGAATCCGTTGCGACTCTTGACGGCTTTGCTGCGCTTCGTCGTTGGTTAGCGAGTCAAGAAACATCTTATTTAGATAACCGTATTCGTAAAGCGCAAGCATACAGCGAAATTGGTAATCAGCCGCTGCCGCATTACGCTATGGGCTTAGAGCTATACGCAACATGGACATCACCAATTCGTAAATACGGCGACATGATCAACCACCGTATGTTGAAGGCACATATCTTAGGTAAAGAGCCTGTTCAGACGGCTGATGAGTCGGTGGGTGAAGAGCTCGCTATCCACCGTAAACATCACAAAATTGCTGAACGTAATGTAGGTGATTGGTTGTATGCGCGCACGTTAGCGGATGCGCCAGCGAACGAAACGAAGTTTACAGGTGAGATTTTCGATATTTCACGCGCAGGGGCTCGTGTTCGTTTAGTGGAAAACGGCGCGGCAGCGTTTATTCCAAGTTCTGTAATTGTTGATAACAAAGAACGTATCGAATCGAATGGTGAAAGCGGAACGATTTCGATTGATAAAGAGTTGGTTTATCGATTGGGTGACACGCTAGAGGTGGTTCTTATTGAAGTGAACCAAGAAACTCGGAGTTTGGTGGCTAAGCCAACACAGGTTTTCTCTGAGCCTCAGCCTACGGACTTGAAAGAAAACGCGGCAGCATAAGCCATAGTTTGAAAACAAAGCCAGCAATGAAAGCATTACTGGCTTTTTTGTGACTGGAAGCTAATAACAACACAGCGCGCTCGACTCCGTGCGTGACTGCGCCTATAACGCACATGGAACGCAGGAGAGTAAACGTGATACTGGACAATCAATTGGCGCAGCAAATTGTCGATCGTACGATGGCAATCATTGGCTACAATATCAATGTGATGAACCACGCTGGGATCATCATAGGGACAGGAGAACCCGCTCGCTTAGGGCAAGTGCATGATGGCGCGATCCTCGCACTAAAGCATGGAGATTCCATTGAACTGACCAAACAGAGTTGCGAGAGCTTAAAAGGGGTCAAGCCGGGCATTAATATGCTACTGCACAGCAACCAACAAGTGGTGGGTATCGTGGGCATCACAGGTGAGCCTGATGAGATCCGAGACTTTGCTAACTTAGTTAAAATGTCTGCGGAAATGATCATTGACCAAGCAGCATTGGTTGAACAGTTGCAGTGGGATCGGCGGCACAGAGAAGAATTCATCACTGCGTGGATCAATAATGAGCTGTCAGCACAAGAGTTAAGTCACTGGGCCGCTAAATTGTCTATCGACCTTTCTCAGCCTCGCGTTGCTGTCGTGATCCAATTCAGGGAAGGTCAGACACCCAAAAGCCTACAAAGTATTCGCAAAGTGGTCGATTTGCTTGAATACCCTCAGCGTGACAACTTAGTGGCGATTTCATCCATGACCGAAATCGTAGTCCTAAAACCTTGTCGGCAAGGGGAAACGTGGCAAAGCGAACAAGAAAGTGTGCGTATTGATAAGCTGCTTTCTCGTTTATCAGAACACAATATCGATGGGTTTGATATTGCCCTTGGCCAACTCTTTACCTCACCTACGGAGCTATATCGTTCCTATCAAAGCGCAAAGCAAGTACTGCTTATTGGCAGGCAGCGAAACCCTGAACAAGTTAAGCATTTATACGAAGAGCTGCGGTTGCCAGTATTGCTTGCTCCACTCAATGACTATTGGCAAGGTGAACAAATGTGCTTGTCTATCCGTAAGTTACGAGAAAACGACCGCTCTGGACAGTTGATGAAAACCCTTGATGTGTTCTTTCAATGCAATGGGAACTTGTCTGAATGTGCTAACTCTTTGTTTATTCATAGGAATACGCTGAGATACCGTTTGGATAAAATCACTGAAATTACCGGGTTGTCAACCACGGAATTTATAGGTTTAGCCGAACTCTATATTGCGTCACAGATCTCAAAATTGAATTAGAATTGTGCGAGTGCACAAAAATGTTATCTAATTGATAAAAATATTTGTTGTATTGCCCAAAGGAATAAACCAGCTTGATGCGGATAATAGACTCTACCCTACAAAGCCTCTTTATCTTCTCTATCCAGCCATGTTGGAAAGAGGGTAAACACAACGAAAAGGCATAGTGACTAAATGGAGTTTTTATGAGTCTTATACTAATCCTATTGGCGGTGATTGCGTTTATCGTACTCGCTACCACCAAATTTAAATTACATCCCTTCCTCGCGTTGATCATGGCGGCATTTTTGGCCGCATTTGCGTATGGCTTGCCCGCCGATAGCATTGCTAAAACCATAGCATCTGGCTTTGGTGGCATTCTCGGTTACATTGGTCTGGTCATTGTCTTAGGTACCATCATTGGGGTGATACTTGAGAAAAGCGGCGCAGCTATTACCATGGCAGATACCGTGATTAAAGTGCTTGGCGACCGTTTTCCAACGTTGACCATGAGTATCATTGGCTACATTGTTTCCGTTCCTGTGTTCTGTGATTCGGGCTTTGTTATTCTTAACTCTTTAAAAGAGTCGTTGGCGAAACGTCTTAAAACTTCTAGCGTAGCGATGAGTGTTGCCTTAGCGACCGGTCTATACGCCACTCACACTTTTGTGCCGCCAACGCCGGGTCCAATTGCCGCTGCAGGTAACTTAGGGCTGGAGTCAAATCTCGGTTTAGTGATTGGTGTCGGTATCTTTGTTGCTGGTGTGGCCGCGATTGCCGGTATGCTGTGGGCAAACCGTTTTAAAGATGTTGAGCCTGATGGTGATGAAGAGCTCGATGAAGTGAAACAAGATTGGAAAGCGCTCAAAGCTTCATACGGTGAGCTGCCAACAGCAAGCCAAGCGTTTGCCCCAATCTTTGTGCCAATCATTTTGATCTGTTTTGGTTCGATTGCTAAGTTCCCAAGTCACCCACTAGGTGAGAGCTTTGTATTTGATGTTTTGACCTTCTTAGGCCAACCGCTGACCGCCTTGGTTATCGGCCTGTTCTTGTCAGTTCGTTTATTGAAATCAGAGAAGAAGATTGAGGAGTTTGGCGAACGCATTAGCCAAGGTATTACTGCTGCGGCGCCAATTCTATTGATCACTGGTGCCGGTGGCGCATTCGGTGCAGTACTCAAAGCAACACCACTTGGTGAGTATTTAGGTACAACATTGTCGGCGCTCGGTGTCGGTATCTTTATGCCATTCATTGTTGCTGCTGCTTTGAAATCAGCTCAAGGATCGTCAACGGTTGCGCTGGTGACTACTTCGGCATTAGTGGCTCCATTGCTCGGTCAACTAGGCTTGGACTCAGAGATGGGACGAGTACTGACCGTGATGGCAATTGGTGCTGGTGCAATGACGGTCTCTCATGCGAACGATAGCTTCTTCTGGGTGGTGTCTCAATTTAGCCGCATGAAAGTGGGTTTGGCGTACCGTGCTCAAACCATGGCAACGTTAGTGCAGGGTGTCACGGCAATGACACTGGTATATATTCTTAGCCTAGTACTTCTATAACAACCATAACAGCAGGAGTGTGATATGAAAGTGGTTATCGCCCCAGATTCATTTAAAGAAAGCCTGACAGCGAAACAAGTATGTGATGCCATTCAGGCAGGCCTTGCCAGAGAGTGGACTGAGGCAAAATTTGTCTCTGTTCCCGTTGCAGATGGCGGTGAAGGTACGGTGCAGTCGTTGGTTGATGCAACCAATGGTCGTATTGTTGAAGTCAAAGTGACGGGACCACAACACAACGTAGTTGAGGCATTTTACGGTATTTTGGGCGATGACCGCACCGCGGTGATTGAAATGGCAGCAGCCAGTGGGTTACACCATGTTCCAGCAGAGCAGCGTGACCCAAAGTTAACCACCAGTTATGGCACGGGTGAACTTATCCTACATGCTCTTGAACAGGGCATTAGCCGATTCATTATCGGTTTAGGTGGCAGTGCAACAAACGACGCAGGCGTGGGGATGCTTTCTGCATTAGGTGCTCAGTTTCTTAAGGCAGATGGTCAGCCGATCATGCCCACCGGCGGAGGACTCACTGAATTAACACAGATCGATGTATCTCGATTAGACGCACGTTTAACGCAATGTGAAATCTTGGTGGCTTGTGATGTAGACAACCCGTTGTGCGGTGAGAAAGGCGCTTCAGCAATCTTTGGCCCACAAAAAGGTGCGTCTGAGCAAGATATCGCGTTGCTGGACCAAGCATTACACAATTTTGGCATGTTAACTGAGCAAGTGACGGGGCAAGATGTGCTTTCTAGACGCGGAGCTGGTGCTGCTGGTGGCATGGGGGCTGCTCTACTTGGGTATACCAATGCCATTTTGAAGCCAGGTATCGAGATTGTGCTTGAGACGGTCAACCTTAAAGAGATTGTTAAGGATGCAGATATTGTATTCACCGGTGAAGGGCGCATCGATTCACAGACTGTTCATGGTAAAACCCCAATGGGAGTTGCTCAGGTCGCAAAGCTGTATGACATCCCGGTGATCGCACTTGCGGGGTGTACAGGGCATGGCTACCAAGCGGTTTATCAATGTGGCATTGACGCCGTGTTCGCCGCAGTACCAAGAGCGATGTCTTTGCAAGATGCCATGAACGAGTCCGATTTTAATCTTGCTGATTTAGCGGAGAATGTTGCGCGGCTTTGGTCGCTAACACATTAAGTTGATCGTTTTCTTTCCTGTTTATTGCCAGCGTTGTCGCTGGCTTTTTTATGCTTGTATCTTGGGTTTGCTTTTTAGGGCTAAACATAATTGTGAAATAAATCTTACTTTCATCATTGTTGTGTATAGATAGTGAGACATTTATAAATTTATAAAACGAGGCTACTTTACATACAAACTGAGTGGTCTTAATTTGCCTTATTGTGAAACGAAGTTTTAAAAATATTAAATATAAATTTCAATATAAGGTGGTTTGTTTTGAATAGAACAAAATTATCTCTGTTAGCGGCTTCTGTCATTGTCGCCGTTGGGTGTCATGATGACCATGCAACTGGCATAACAGAGCAAGACCCTGTAGAAACAAGAACTTATCAGGCAAAAGCCATTGATGGTTATCTTAGAGGGGCTACAGTATGGTTGGATCTTAATCAAGATTTCCAGCTTAATGAAGGTGAACCTCATGCGACCTCAGGTGAAGGAGGGGTTGCACTGCTTGATGTGAGTGATATTGCAGGAGATCCAGAAGAGTATCCACTCATTACTCGTGTGATCAAACACCAAACGGTGGACGAAGACCATGGAGAGGTTGTTCGTAAATCCTACTTAATGACAGCCCCGGCAGGCGTAAAGAACATCACGCCGCTTACTCATCTCATTCATAGTAAACAACGTGCTGAAAACCTTTCTCTAGCAGAAGCCCAAGCAGTGGTTGCAGAAATGGTCAACATGCCAAATGTCGATGCTTTGCTGCAAGATTATGTAGAAGATGAACAAATACAACTCCACGCTTTTGCTCGCAGTTTTGCCGTTGTGTTGTCTGATCTAGAACAAGCTCCTACTCAACAAGAGTTAACCAAAGCGAATCAAGCGTTAGCTTCGGTTGCAAATGCGATGAATAGTTTCGTTGAGCAACAGGAGAATGCGGGTATTGCTGTGGATTACAATGCGATTGAGTTGAATTCCGTCGCATCGAATGAAGAGGTACTGACAGATACGGAACTGTTAACTGAGCTGATTACATTACGAGACACGGATGGCGATGGCATTAGTGATGGCTTCGATGATGATGATGACGGTGATGGCGTTGTTGATACAGAAGACGCGTTGCCATTAGATGCTTCAGAAACTCAAGATTCGGATGGTGATGGCATTGGTGATAAAGCCGATCAACAGCCACATGATGCAAGCAATCAAAACCAGATTGTGCTTGACCTACTGACAGAGGAGTTGGACACCCAAATAAAAGGTGCTCAACTGCTAAAGCAAAAAGCAGAAGAAAAGCAAGAAGCGGCTCGCCAAGAAAAACAGATTCTGGAAACGGAACATCAAATCACGCTACTTAAATCGGAAAATGAACTAAGCCATTTAGAGCAGCAACTATCCGATGCTGCCAGTGAGGAAGAAAAGCAACAAATAACCCAACAGATTGAAGCAGTAAAAGTATCAATGAGTGCATTAAATCAAGAATTTAATGCGACGGTGGCTCCGCTAAACGCAAAGCTTGAGAAAGCGGAAAAACTAATCTCGGTTGCGGATAAGACAACGGATCAGGTTAAAGAGCAGCATCAAGCGATTCAACAACAGCATAATGTAGAATTGCCACCAGTTGTTATCGATAAACCAAGCAAACCTGATGTCTCAGTACCGCTAACGGATTTTGAAAAATTACAGCAGAGAATCGTGCCGGATTTTGTTGCGCAAGAAGAGAAACGAGTGGGTAAGTCCGGCTCGACGATTGAAGCTCGCGCCAATGAGTTTGTTGCCACTCAACAAGAGGATGGTAGCTGGCCGGGTATTGATTATGCTTCAACCAGCCGAAGTGGATGGCCAGCAGAAATTCACCTTAAGAAGCTGAGAACTGTTGCAGCAGCATACGCAAAAACAGGGTTAGCAGTTTACGAAAATGCAACGGTTAAAGCATTAGAGCACTGGTTTGCGGTGAAGCCAAGCGCACATTGGTGGTGGGAACACATCGGGAAACCGAAGTTCTTAGGCCCCGTTGCTCTTCAGTTGGGTGATGCGCTACCAAGTAATATTAAACAAGAAGTTATTCAAATCCTGCCGCAAGACATTGGCTCTCAGCCATCTTTTGCACTAACAGGCGCAAACCGTACAGACATTGCTCTTGGGGTGTTGTACCGAGGTTTATTGAGTGAAGATGCTTCGATGGTTGGGCTTGCACTGAAAGACATTGAGAACACCATTGAGATCACGGTAGAAGAGGGAATACAGCACGACTGGTCGTTCCAACAACATGGCACTCAACTGTATACCGGAGGTTATGGTGAAGTCTTTCTAAATCCAGTGCTGCGTTGGGCGTATCATGTTCATGATCTGCAATGGAAGTTTGAACAGCACAAAGTCGATATGCTAGCAGGTTTACTTTTGGATGGTATGCGTTGGATGGGTCGATTCGGTCAGCTGGACTATAACGTCTCTGGTCGTGGAATCACGCGTCCGAAGGCAGAGCTGTCTGAGTTAAGTGGTGCAGTCAATACACCTAAATCGCTCACTAACATGGATATGGTCGCAATGCTTAGCCCAGATCGCGCTGAAGAAGCGATGGCGTACAAAGCCCATGTTTATGATGGTGGAGCAGCAGGAATTGACGGCTTTAAGCATTTTTGGCGCAGTGATTACTCGGTTAAAGCGACTGAAGATTTTACCTTCGGCATAAAAATGAACTCCAAGCGTTCGAAGCCAACTGAAAATGGTAACGGAGAGAACTTACTCGGTTATTGGCTTGGTTTTGGTTCCACCTTCCTGATGCAAAGTGGTAAAGAGTATTACAACATCTTCCCAGTATGGGATTGGGGCAAAATCCCGGGAGTGACGTCACCTGAGTATATTGCAGCACCTGCTTACTGGGGCGAAATCATGCAATCTGTCAGTTTTGTTGGTGGCTTAAGTAACGGTAAGGTCGGTATTACAACCATGGACATGGACATGGATGTGACTCACTTAGAGCGCATTGAATCTGATTGGAAACTTGATCGAGGTAAGCGAACACCACTCACAGAAGGGGGCGGTAATACCAAAGCGAAAAAAGCATGGTTTAGTTTCAATGACGAAATCGTTGCTTTAGGCGCTGGTATCAGCTCGACGCACAGTGAAACGGTGAATACCACGCTAAACCAAACGTTACTGAATGGTGAAGTGACCATCGGTGATGGCCAGCAAATTCTGAGTGCGGGAGATCATGATGTAAACAGCAGCAATTGGGTTCACCATGATGGAGTGGGCTATGTCTTTTTAGGCTCTGGTGAGCGTCAGCTGTCGAACAAAGCACAACAAGGCAGTTGGTCTGCCATCAAACGTGGTACATCCGATGAGATAATTAGCAAAGACGTATTTACGCTGTCGATTCCTCACGGAGTTAAGCCGCAAAATGCCTCTTATGAGTACATTATTGCTCCGGGAAGAACAGCAGAGCAAACCGCGCAATATCAACAAAACTTACCTGTACGTGTGGTTCAAAACACCAATACCATTCAAGCGGTTGAGCATAGTGGCTTAAACATGGTGAGTGCCGTGTTCTATCAAGCGGGTACGTTGGAAGTTTCACCGCAGTACACTGTGACCGTTGATAAACCAAGCGTAATATTGCTTGATAACTCAGGTTCTGATCTGGTTGTGACGGCGTCGACGCCGGGAGATGCGTATAGCGTGGTTAACCTCACGGTAACTCGTGATGGTCAAACAGCGACACAACGCATGATCACTCCGGGAACGGCCGACCAAATGGGTAATAGCGTTCAGTTTATCTTTAGTCAGGGTCAAGATGTCACAGCATTAAACGATGAAACAGCGGTTGCTATCTTTAATGGTGCAACAATTGTTGATCAAAACACAGCTCAAGGCGCGGAAAAACTAAAAGCAGGCTTAACGCTTGCGCCACAAGAAGATGTTTTTGTTCAAGGGGGGAGCTCAGCTTCATCTACGTATGGTGGCAGCGGTTACATGCAGCTCAAGAACGGCAGTGGTGTTTATGACCGTCGTATTCTACTTCGATTTGATCTTAGTGAAATTGGCCGCAACAAAGTCGAAAACGCCAAATTACGTTTATATGTTCGTGGTGTGAAAACAGAAGGTGTTGACCGTTTAATTGTCGCTCGCTTAGTCGAAGGTGAAGCGTGGTCAGAAGCTAATCTCACATACAACACATATCCGCAACTTTCGATGTTGGCGCAATCCAGTGCAACCGTTGTTTCTGATACAGATAAGAGCACATGGATTGAGCTGGATATCGCAGATGTGATTAATGCAGCCACTACACCTGACAATATCGTGATTGAGTTAGCCGATTTAGGGGCAAATCAAGGCGCAAACTTCATTAGTTTTGCAACCAAAGAGTATGGTGACAAAGGCCCGCAACTTGTTTTGCAAGGGGTACAAGGTGATGCGTCAAATACTGGAGATTCAGGTAGCAGCAATACCGATAGTGACAGCAGTTCAGGTTCAGACTCAGGATCTGACAATGGTGATACAGCAGGTGGTAGCACCGACACTGGTAACTCAGGCAATGATGGTGCCGTTGACTCAACAGCAAAAGCTGAAGCAGAGAAAGCACTTGCTTCGCAGTTGCAATTGACTGTGATGCAAGATGCGCGTGTCGAAGGTGGCGAAAATGCGAGCACGAACTTTGGTTCATCGGGGTATATGACAGTAAAGAACGGCCCGGGCAAGTTTGACCGACGTTCTGTATTACGCTTTGATATCTCTCAGCTTGCGGGCGCAACGGTTACCGCCGCCAAACTCAAGGTGTATGCCAATGTCGCTGACCTCAAAACGTTGGACTCCGCTGGTGTGCAAGCCGTCGAACTACAAGGTTTTGACTGGGATGAGAATGCTCTGAACTGGAATAGCCTTCCAGATATGACAGGTGCAAGCACGTCAGGAACGGCTGTTGTAACGCATACGATCAGCAAAGATGCGACAGGTGTTGAACGTTGGCTAGAGCTTGATGTAACTGACTTAGTGAATGCGAATACAGGCAAACAAACGCTTGATCTATTACTTCGAAATCCAAACAGCAGTGATCAAATTGCCTACTTCAGCTTTGCAACCAAAGAGGCTGCTGGTGGTGCGAATGCAGCCCATTTGGTGATGACGAACAAAGCATCTGGCTTTATGGATGCAGCGACTCTAGCTACCTATGACAATGCCTTACAAAATTGGCAAACCCACCTAGTCGGTAGTGATGCGCTAGTAAGTGATCCGAATGCTCAGGCGATCATTGATAAACATGTGCTTGCCGGCAAAAAGGCATTTGAATCCATGGCGCCGAAAAGCGAATGGAATGAGGCAATATGGAGTGACCAACCGCTTGCTGGTGCACGTGATGGACGTAAGATCAAAGAAACCTTCCGCAGGTTAAAATACATGGCGATCGCTTACCATATGCCGGGTGAGTTGAAAGACAATGTAGAACTTAAGCAAGCGTTAAATGATGCGTTAGACGTGATGCTAACTAAGCATTTCACGATTGGAATGACACATCTAGGCAACTGGCATGAGTGGGAAATTGGTGCGCCAGCGTTCTTAAACGATATCCTCGTTTTGATGCGTGAACAGTTACCTGCGTCTTTGATGCAACAAGCCATTGAAGTCTCTCGCTATATGCTGCCTGATCCTCGTTATCAATATGGCAGTGAAGGCAGCAGAGGAAGACAGTTTAGTAATACGGGCGGCAACCGAGCTGATACGGTACTGATCAACCTTATTCGTGGGTTATTGGATTATCGTGAAGATGAAGTCAATCTTGCACTGGCATCATTGCCAGTTGTCTTGAAAGAAGTCACACGTGGTGATGGTTTCTACCGTGACGGAAGCTTTTTACAGCATATCGACATTCCTTATACTGGAACGTATGGCGGTGTGTTGTTGTCTGGTGTGAGCAAAGTGCTTTTTGCATTGCAAGGCTCAGATCTACTTCCGACGGAGCTGTTGAAAATTTCAACCTTAGTTAATAAAGCCTATGAGCCTTTGTTATTTAAAGGGCAAATGCTAGACATGATGAATGGCCGTGCCATTGCTCGTGGATGGGCACAGGCAAGCGGTGAAGGTGCGGGCATCTTACGTTCACTATTAAGGTTGTATCCAGCAATTGAAGGGGCAGAAAAGCAGCGTCTTGGCGCGATGTTAAAGCAGCACCTACAACACAATCGAATGCAGAGTGCTTACGCGATTGCAACAGACTTGGTGTACTTGCCGATTATCAATGAGATATTGGCAGATGATGCCTTAACGCCTCGTGGTGAGCTGGAAGGTAACTTCTTGTTCTATAACATGGATCGTGTGGTTCACCGTAAAGGTAACTATGTGTTTGGTATTGCAGGACACTCTTACCGAACTGGTAACTATGAAACAGGCAGTCGTGGCGAGAATGCACGTGGTTGGTATACCGGTGACGGAATGACCTACTTGTATGATGCCGATTTAGCTCAGCACTATAATCACTGGCCTTTGATGGACATGACACGCTTAGCTGGTACCACATCCGATACGCGAGTATTAACCGGTAGTGATGGGCGTCGTGCAGCGTATAAGGGTGGTCGAAAAACCGCATTGCGTTGGGTCGGTGGCACATCAAACCAAGAGTTTGGCACCTTTGGCATGGACTTCTATAACTGGGATAACAGCTTAAAAGCGAAGAAATCTTGGTTTATGTTTGATGATGAAATAATTGCCATTGGGTCTGATATTCAAGGGGAGCGTGTCAATCAAACCGTCACGGGTATTGATGGTCGAAAACTAAACCCGCAAGGTAACAACGTGGTGACTGTCGATGGTGTATCTTTGCAAGATGGTGTTGCTCCTGAGCGTACTATTCACATCGAAGGTAATACCGAGGGGAGTCAACTGGGTATTGTTCTTCCGTATGTTCAGTCGGTGAGTGTGGAGCGAAGCCAGCAAACTGGAGATTGGGCAGACCCATTTATCGTCAATAGCAACAAGATGGATGATACCCAAGTGACAGGCTGGCGGTTGCTCAGTACCATTCAACATAGCGTGGAAAACAACCATTACGCTTACGTGCTATTACCACAAAGCAGTGCCGCTCAAACGCAAGCTTACGCCAATGATTCTGATGTGACGATATTGCACCAGAATGCGCAAATCCACGCGGTAAAAGAATCGACACTCGGTTTGTATGCTGCGAATGTGTGGGTGAGTGAAGAAGTGACAACTCCAGAGATGGTAAGCCGAGGCAAAGTGTCGCTGCTGACTCGGGAGCAAAATGGAAAACTTCATGTTTGGATCTCTCAACCTACACGAGATGCCGGGTCAGTTGCGGTGAAGTTCCCTCAATTCTCTGGTGCAACCATCAGTAGCGATGAGCAGAATAGAGTCAAATGGCAAGATGGTTTCTTTGTGGTTTCGACTGAGCAACTTGGAGGCAGTACCTATCACTTCGTAATATCTCAGTAATGATTAAAACGCAGTATGCGTACGTTAAATAAGCCGGTTTATCCGGCTTATTTTTTTGCGGCATTGAACTTGCTATCCTTTCTTTAGCGGCAGTGTGGCAAGGAGTGCAGCATGAGGATCTGGGGAGTCATAGCTCTGGTGTTATTAACAGCGGTTGGATGCAGTTCGAGGTTTCTATACAACCATATCGACTGGGTTGTGATTGACTATATCGAAGACTATGTTGACTTGACCAAAGAGCAAGAACGTTGGGTTTCTGAAAGAGTTGACGTTTTGACCGCTTGGCATCGAAGTGAAGAGATACCTCGTTATATTCAGCAACTGGATGCGCTCATCGAAATGGATCCACGAACACTAACGGTTGAAGAGTTTAAGCAGCAAGAAGCTCAAATCCAACAACACATTGATCGATTGGTGGAAAGGCTAATACCAGAGATTCATACACTGTTAACCCAGTTAGATGATGAGCAAGTAGAAGAGCTGATGAACGGCATCCGTGTTCGACATAGTAAGTTTAAAAAGAAATACCAAAATTCGAGTGAAGATGAAATTCGCGACCGTTATTTTGAGCGAGTGTCGGAGTCATTTGAAAACTGGATTGGTGATTTTAGCTCAGAGCAAAAACGAATTGCCAAAGAATGGGTCACTGAGTTAAATATCACAACGTTCGACTGGATAGCGCACCAGACTTTAATTCGCGTTGAATTAAAGCGCTTATTTGCCACTCGTTATCAGCCAGATACCTTTATGCCATCCTTCAATCAACTCCTTTTGACGCCTGAAATATTGTATTCACAACCGCTGGAAGTAAAAATAATGCACAACCGCATGGTGAACTATCGTTACGCTGTCACGACAATCAATCATATGACGGATGCACAAATTGACCACTTCCGTTCCGAGCTACAAAAATGGAAAGAGAGAGCCAAAAGTCTAAATTAAAGATATATAAATTTTCTACACATAAAATTAAAACATAATAATAAGTTTTAACTATGTACATCCTTTCGCTGTATTTAAGCTACGTAATAAGCTTTATTTAGGAGTACAAAACATGGGAAATAAAAAAGAAGGCTTATTGGAATATATCTACATCATTACACAAACAATTTTGTTTGCATCTCTGATGATTGTGTCTTTTTTCTGGTGGTTAGGTTCATAAATAACAACAGATCACCAAAATAGCGCTTTAGGGTCTTTATCGATCTCACGCATGATTGCAGTCAGGTCATTGCTTTGAGAGAGGTAAGGGTAGGGGCGCCATTTTTCCCCGTCATCGGTAACGTAGAGTTGCCACAAATTAGAGTGTTGATCCCACACCACTTTGGCGACGGGGCTCATATAATCACAATGCGATGAGTCGAGTAGGTAGTGCTGCTTGATGAACACGACACCTTCTTCGATGATTTCATAGCTGGATTTACCCAACTCAACAGGCAGACTGCGATTACGAGTTTGGCAAACCAGTTGCGCTCGGCTTTCTACTTGCTTTTGTAACAAACTCACAAGGCTCATAATTCATCCATCTTATCAACACGCATTACTATTATTATGTATTAGAAATATGCAAGTCTGTATAGCATTTCACAAAATTGTCATCTGACAGACATATGATGAGCGCAATCAAATATCTGGTTATGGAGAAAATTATGTTTCGAGCCACGTTGATGGTGCTGTTTTCATTTGTATTGATGCCCGTAACTGCATGGGCCAATGAGATAAATATCACCGGCTCTACATCAGTTGCACGTGTCATGGATGTTTTAGCTGAACAATTTAATCTTTCCCATCCTGAAACATACATTGCCGTGCAAGGAATTGGCTCTACGGCAGGCATTGCCATGGTGAAAAAGGGTGTTGCAGAGTTGGGGATGAGCTCCAGAGTGCTCACAGAAAGAGAGCAAGAAGAAACGCTAAAAGTGCAGCCATTGGCCTACGATGGTTTGGCTGTCGTGGTAAACCCGCTTAACCCAATTCAGAATCTAACGAGAGAGCAGCTTTACGATATTTATCGAGGAAAGATCACCAATTGGAAACAACTTGGTGGAACGGATCAAAAAATTGCCGTGGTCACGCGAGAAGCCTCTTCCGGTACCCGATACAGTTTTGAGAGTTTGCTAGGACTGGTGAAAGTCGTGAAAGACAGACAAGTGTCGGCGATCAGCCCGAATAACCTTGTGGTGAATAGCAATAGTATGATGAAAACGTTAATCAACCATAATAAGCAAGCAATTGGTTTCATCTCGACAGGCTCAGTGGACCATTCAGTCAAAGCGATTCAATTTGAAGGTGTGGATGCTAACGCGAAGACGATAGCCAATGGCAGCTATCAGCTTTCTCGTCCTTTCCTCGTGTTCTATTTAGATGGAACACTAGATAAGAACACAAAAATGTTTGTGAATTTTCTAGGGAGTGAAAAGGCAAAAGTGTTGATTGAAGAATACGGGTATATTGCGGTGAAATAGAAATACAAAAAAGGAGCCAACAGGCTCCTTTTTCAATATGGGATTAAAAGTGCAGTTGAATCACTGAAACCACGACAGCCCCTGGGCGTCTTACGCCTTCGATCTCAACTTTAATTTCGCGCTCTATTTCCAAACCTTTTTTGATAGGCGTAACTTTAGAAAGTGTACTTACAGCACGAACACGATTTCCTGCTTTTACTGGGTAAGGGAAACGTACTTGGTTTAAGCCAATATTGACGACCATTTTAGCCGTCGGGAACATGTTGTTGTCTGGATCAACGCTGTCTGTCAGTTTCGGCAATAGAGCCAGCGTTAAAAAACCATGCGCGATTGTGGTTTTAAAAGGGGATTCCGTCGCTGCACGTTCTGGATCGGTATGGATCCACTGCATGTCTTCCGTCACACGTGCAAATTGATCGATACGCTCTTGTGATACATCAAGCCATTCACCGACATGAATAACGTCGCCCAGCTGGTGCACCAGTTGGCTATGAAGTCGTTGTGCTTCAGGCTTCATCACAATAGGAGCAGGCGCAGCTGCTTCATCGTTAACCGCAGGTTGCTGAAAATCTCGAAGCTTAGTTAATAGCTGGCGGCTGTGAGTTTTGTTCACGAGCTCACCCCAGTACTCGCGTACTGTAGGGGACATCCACTGCATAAACTCAGAGTGATGTTTAGACAATGATTCACTTCTATGCTTAAAAAGATCCGCGACTTTCATCTCCACCTCAGAATAACTATTGATGCGGTAACTTAGTAATTTTGAAGTACTTCACACTAGTGTGCAACGACTTTCGGGCGTACACTTGTTTCCTCAACTTTACTTTTTCATTTTAAAACAGCAAGTTAGCAATAAAACACTATTTTATTAGAACCTCTATTAATAGAGTCTTTACTTCAACGCTTCCTATTCGAGCAAATTGGTCTTAAAAAGGCGTTCGCTTAGTTTGTCACCACTTAAACATTAGATAGCAAATTAGTACTTTACAAGAGTCGTGCCAGAATCTAATATGCGCTCCGCAACGGAGAGATGGCTGAGTGGTTGAAAGCACCGGTCTTGAAAACCGGCATACGTTAATAGCGTATCTAGGGTTCAAATCCCTATCTCTCCGCCACATTCGAAAAGCCCGCTGAGAAATCAGCGGGCTTTTGTCGTTTTGGATCTTTAATACATCTCTTACTTATTGTCTATCTAGTTAAGAATTCTGAATGGGAGCCAATTTTATCGGTTTGCTCTGGTTGTGATGAAATCATTATCAATGACAAGGAAGGGTTATTGGGGGGCTAACTCCATTTTGAGCTCGCAAATAAGCACTGGATGTAGAAATAAAACTTCAATCTCTTTAGAAGCATATAAGAGTTAATCCTTAGAGCTAAAATTGACAATCCATATTTGAAAATATTATATATTTTTCACATACTTGGTAAGTATTGAAAGAATACATTGGCAATTTTTTACAAGGATGTAAAGGTTTCTACAGTGCTTCAAAACGAGTTTTACCACATTAAAAACCATACTGCTTTTGATGGTATCGATGTAATTGATGCTCAATTCATAGAGACATCATTTGGCAAACATGCTCACAGTGAGTACGTGATATCGTTAGTAGAAAAAGGAGTTAAACAGTTTTTCCACAAAGGAAAAACACATACTGCTGGAGTGGGGGCAATTTCAGTAATTAGCCCTGATGAAATTCATACAGGGAATAAAGGTCAGTGGCAAGGTTGGCGCTACAAAGCGATATACCCAACAGAAGAACATATTAGCAATATTTATTACGAAATTTATTCTCGGAATGGATTACCTACATTCAAAGATAGTGTGATCATAGACTCTCGCTTTCAGAGTTATATGCAGATGCTATTTTCAAAAATGAATAATCATACAGAACAGCTTGAAATTGAAATATATCTGGAGTTGATTTTAGTAAAAATGATTCTACGATATGGCAGTGTAAACTTATCCCCAATAAAAGAAGCCGATGCGAAATCTAATATACAACGAGTCAGAGATTTTTTAGCGGATCACTATACAAAGAAAGTGTCGTTGGATGATTTGTCTACTTTATCAGGAGTGAATAAATATCATTTGATACATGAATTTAAACGGTATTTTGGTTCAACTCCTCACCAATTCCAAATTCAACAGCGAATAAGTAACTCTCAAATGATGCTAAAACAGGGCATAAAACCTATTGATGTCGCTTTATGTTGTGGGTTTCACGACCAGAGTCATTTTCATAAGGCTTTTGTTAGCGCAATGGGTGTAACTCCATCAATGTATCAACGTCAATTTTTTACAAGATAGATGAAAAATATCGCTCTAGATTGACTGGGTTATATAAAACGTCAGTGAATGGAGCATAAAAATGGAATTACAAGACATTGAATTTTCAACTGAGCGTTCGCGCTCTTATAAGCTTGCTTTGCAGTGGCATTTTCAAGAAAAGGAAGATATTGGTAAGTTTCTCTCCTTGCTTCATTCCAATAAGCCAGAATTTTCTCAACAACATAGCTTAGATGATGCTGAGAGACTTTTAGGTATCAAGCGAACTCCTTCAGGTTGGGCGTTAAATTGGCCCATGACAGTAATGACCACAACAAAAGCATAGATATGGAAACTCAAATAGCATTTATTGCTATCTGTATCGCTTCAGCAGCATCCCCCGGGCCGGGGATGTTGGCTGTGGTGAGTAATAGCATTATTCAAGACTTAAAACGCACAATACCTGTGATTATGGGTATTTCGACGGGATTAATGATCGCCTCCATTTTGTCGAACTCATGGTTGTTTACCATTATCAATACTAATGAGCATTATTATCGGCTAATGACTTGGGTTTGCAGTAGCTACATTTTGTATTTGGGTGGAAAGGCCATCTATTATTCTCGTAGCGAAGCCATGATTGAAGATAGTACATACACATACAAAAATGGCGTGTTAATATCATTGCTCAACCCTAAGACATTGATTTTCTTCGGTGGATTATTTCCAATATTTATCGATAACAATCATAGCTTTATTATTCAGGCTAGCCTTCTTACGTTTGAATTGATTGTTATTACGTTGATGATCCATGTTTTACTTTCACTGTCTGTAGAAAAAGTGTCGCTGCTTTTAAAGAAACATATCATTCTCATAAATCGCTTAACGGGATTATGCTTTATTCTGCTTGGCCTCGCTGGTTTATTGGTGCATTAAATTTACCCGTAGACCTCAAACAGCCATTCGGGGTCTACAGGGTGTTCAAAAGGTCCAGACCTGTTTTGTTTAAAAGCGTTTTAGATGTCAACGGTCTTTTTAGTTTCCGTAATATCAGATGGTGATTCCGTTGTTAATAATACTGATTATACAGTTCTATGGTTTCGCCACTTTCTTTCATTAATAGCAACTGTTGTTGGAACTGGTAAGCAACCGTGCCTTTTAAAGGTTGAGTTGGCCAGTTCGAAGCGCTTAATGGTTCATCGGGAACAAAGCGTGGATTGATACCTTCATTTAAATGTTTCGACTTCTTAGAAAATGCTAAATAAAGAGGTGTAGCACCTCCACAACAATTGAGATGTACTTTGATGTCTTTCGCGTTATGTAATTTTAGGTAGTAAAGCAGTGTCCCTCTAGGGTAGATATAAAAATCCCCTCGTTTTTTCCTAATAAGTTCTATTGCTTCAGGTATGGATAGCTCCGCTTTAGTGTAGTAGCTAATATTTTCTACGCCTGAAGCAAAGTCTGGTGCGCCGAGAGACTGAATTAACGTTAAGCCACTGAGTTGATGCTTGTTTGTGATTTCTTTAAGGTCATTGCGAGATATGCCTATTTCCCCGCCGGGCAAACCACTTTCCAAAAAGAGAACGTAATCAGCTCGTTCCATATTAAATATAAAGCCGGGATAAATATCGATTTCCCCATCTTGAAGCATCTTTAAGAGTCTTTTCTTTGGGCTTCTTACCACCGTCAGTTGGCATCCAATCTGTTGAGCTGCTTGGCTATAAAGGTCGTAATAGAGCCCATCATTCAGTGGCGCTTTGGCAATAAGAGGGAGGCGTTCTGTCGTTCTAAACCCCATTTTTAATTCGCAGCTAAATGCTGACGATGCCAAGAGTAACGTTAGGGTTGCAACAAATAAAATGGATTTATTCAAAACCAGCTCCAGCTATGGCGTGTTTATAAAGTCTAGCTGTCATAGAGAAATGATGAGCAAAAATGTAATCTCCTTTTTAATTTATGAAAACAGCAATGCCATGTAAGACATTGCTATTTAGATTGGTTGGGTTAGCTTGTTGAATCCACATGAACGAGTTCAATAACACTATCTTCTATGCCGTATTTGTAGTGAAGTGCTTGTTTGACTTCAGTTCGGACAAGGTCAAATTCAAGGTTGGAGATGACGATTTTCGCATCTAAGTAGTTATTGTGTTCGTTTGATTGCCACACCCTCACACTGTCTACACGTTCAACATCATTTTGCTCAGATATGGTGTTGATCACGTCATCAATATCGATGTGTTTTGGTGCGGCTTGCATCAACACTCGAACACTGTCACGCAATAAGACTAAACCATGATAAATGACGTAAATCGAGATAAGTAATGTCGCAATAATATCAACAATATAGAGCTGATAAAAAACGATGAGTAACCCAGCGGCAATCACGACAAGCGATGCCAAAGCATCTGAGACATTATGAATGAACGCCGCTTTGATGTTCATGCTCTCTTTTGCCCCAGAGGTGTAGGTGATGTAAGCGGTAATGATATCGATAACTAACGCAAATCCAGCGACGCCAAATACGATCCACCCATTAATGGGTGTTGGGTTAAAGTATTTATTTATAGCTTCAACAACAAGGTAGATGCCGACAATGATCAACGTGGAACTGTTGATTAATACACCGATCATTTCTGCTCGTTTGTACCCATAAGGCATTTTCTTATTGGCAGGTTTGTTGCCGATCACTTTGGCAATAATTGCGACGACGATGGCTCCTGCATCGCTTAAGTTGTGCAAGGCATCGGCCAGCAAAGATAGGCTACCTGATAAAACCCCCGCAACCACTTGAACAATGGTGAGTAAAACATTAATGAACACGGCACCAATTAACTTGGCTGTGCTCGTATTTTCATTGTGTGCATGGACGTGACTCATGAGACTGCTCCTTATGGACTTGTTATCACCCAATCGGTTTTCATAATTGGATTATAAACATTGGAGTCAACTCAAAGGTAAATGGTTTGTATGTAAGAAGATGTAAATAAATTGGAATGCCGCAACGTCTCCAAATGCTGCCCAAAGGGTTCGTTTCTATGCCTTTTACTCTTTGTTGTAAGGTATTTGCTTAGAATGACTAGGCGTCACACCTTGCGTTGCGATTAAAAGGCATAGAGTTCGAACAAAATTTAACCGCGAAAGATCAACAGATCCTAGTCAAGGTTCACTTTTTTCAAGGATTCGTTGCAGTCGAGGGCGGCTGATCTTGAGGATTTCACAAGCTTTTCCTTTATGACCGTTGACGGACTCTAATACCTTGAGAACATGGTGGTACTCGATATCTTGCAAGCTTAGATTGGCTGAGGTATTGCTGTCTTCTTGAGTGATTAAATCCGTTTTGAGTTCCTCAAATAGATCCGCTGTGAGGATATCTCCCGGGCACAATGCAACGGCTTTTGTCAGCGTATTTTCCAACTCACGTACGTTCCCGGGCCAAGGATAACGACAGAGGGTATCCATTGCATCTAGTGCTACTTTGGTCACTTTTGTTCCAAGTTCTTTGTTCGCACGAGCGAGCAGGGCAGGGATCAAATCATGTAAATCTTCAGGGCGTTCTCTCAATGGCGGGATATGTATTTTGACAACTTGTAAGCGATAGAACAGATCTTCTCTGAACCGTTTATCATTGATGGCTTGTTCAAAATCGATGTTCGTTGCGGAAATAATGCGTGCAGAGGTACGTACGGGCTGTTTGCCGCCAAGTGGCGTAAATTCTTTCTCTTGCAGTACCCTTAGCAACTTGGCTTGGATTTGAGGCGAGAGTTCACCTACTTCATCAAGAAACAGTGTGCCTTGATTGGCCAGCTCAAATTTACCTGCTTGTTCGGAGATAGCCCCAGTAAATGCCCCTTTTTTATGCCCGAACATCTCTGACTCCAGTAGGTTTTCTACCAGTGCAGCACAGTTAAGTGCTACGAAAGGGGAGCCAGAGGGACGTCCAGCGTTATGAATAGCCCGAGCGACCATTTCTTTACCTGTACCAGACTCACCAGTGATCATGACGGAAGCATTCGTAAGGGCAACACGGCCGATGGTTTTGTATATCTCTTTCATTGCATGGGAAGAACCTACCATCGAATGACCATACGTGTCTGGAATTGTAAGGGCGTCTTGATGCGTAGAAGCGCGATACTCTATGGCGGTGGCAACGGCCTGATCCAATTCATCAATATCAATGGGTTTGTGGATGTACTCATCCGCGCCTTTTTGCATTGCCGTAATGGTGCTATCCATATCATGGAAGGCGGTGATCATAATAATGCGAACGCTCGATGAAATGGCTTTGAATTCTGCAATTCCTTCGATGCCAGATTTTCCTTCCATGCGTATATCTAAGATGATCACATCCGGGCAGAAATCTCGCGCAATGGACACACCATCATCAACGCAGTGAGCGGTTTTAACGTCGTGCTGCTCGGAATAGTGCAGCTGTAACATTCGGCTAATTCCAGTGTCGTCATCGACAATTAACAGCTTACTCATGGTCAAAGACTTCCTGTATTACGTATTAGCCGTTGCCGGCAGGGTTGTTGTATTTGAAGGGGAGGCGGGAATGCGTATCCGTGCCTGTGTCCCTTGAGGTAAAGGTATCAGTTTAATCTGCCCTTTGTGAGCATCAATGATACGCTGCACAATCGCCAGCCCTAATCCTGTGCCTTTCGCTTTAGTGGTAAAGAAAGGTTCGAATACTTTGTCTACAAGACAAGGATCAATGGAGTGGCCGTTATTTTCAATATCTATCAGCAGTTGAGTCTCGGAATCTGTGATCATGATATTTGAACAGATCACCACTTGTGGTGGCTCTGTTGTCGCTTGTTGTGCTGCTTGCATGGCATTGAGCAGCAGGTTTTGCAACGCTTGACGCAGTTTAGTTGGGTCGGCGTAAAGCGTGGGTAAATTAGGTTGTAGGCTCAAGGTAATATTAACGTTGTTTTGTTTACTAAGCTTTTGTTGACTGGCGGCGAGTGTTTCAAGCAGCTTGTTTAAATCTATCCACTCTGGTTTGCATTGATCTGGGCGAGAGTAAGCCAGCAGCTCTTCTAAGATGGCTTCCATATAGCGCACCTGCTCAAGGGAGATATCAAACATCTCATTTTTTTGCGTTCTGGCTTGGAGCTGCAGCACCATTTTTATCGAGCTGAGTGGGTTACGCAGATCATGCGCAATCATACTGACGACTTTACCAACGGCGGCCAGTTTTTCATGATGGATACGTTCGCGCGTTTGTGTTTCAACTTCTTGTGCGAGTCTCTTTTCTTCGCTGATGTCCTGTTTCACCGCTACGTAATACAGCGTTCGACCATCGACGTCTTTTACAGGGGAAATACGCGCACGTTCCCAGAAGAGTTCACCGCTCTTTTTGCGGTTATGAAACTCGCCACGCCACTCTTGTCCTTCCTCAAGGGTTTGCCACAAATTTTGGTACTCAGAACTGTCCATTTCTCCCGATTGTAGAAACCGTGGTGTTTGCCCTAAAACGTCTTCACGTTGATATCCGGTAAGCTCACAAAACACCGGATTAACATACACAATGCGTCCAGTTAGGTCAGTGATCATCACGGAGTTCTGGCTTCGTTCAACGGCGTGGCTTAAGCGTTGAAGCTGATCTTGCGCCATCTTCTGTTCGGTCACATCTTCTCCAAGCAGTGTTAGGGAAACTTCTTGGTCGTTTGATTCCGTAAAGGTGGATGTCCAAGAAACTAAGTGGATTTCCCCTGTTTGGCTTAGCACCACACTTTCACTATGCGGCTGATGGGTTTGTTGGCGAATGGCTTCATCTAAGGCTTCTTGAGCTTGAACTTGTAATTCTTTGGGAATAAATCGTTCGACCCAAGGGTGGCCAATAACTTGCTCTGAGCGATAGCCCACCATACTCAAGAAAAAGTCATTGCAGAAAGTAATGATGCCTTCTCGGTTGATGCTCACCGCAGCTAACTGGATATTCTCAAGTGTATGACGAAACTGCTGCTCATAACGCTGTTGCTGGTGGAGAAAGCGAGTTTGTACGCGATAGCGGCTGAAAATAAAGGCCGCCACACTGACTAAGACAAACAGCAGACAATAGAACAAGCTGTAGTTACTGTGAAATGCAATACGTGAAAGGTTAAAGCGCTCGATAGGAAACACCGAAACAACGGTCCAGTTGCCGCTATTAGGTGCTTCAATTTGGGCAAAAGTATAATAGTTGATGCCTAAAAAGCGTTGCCCTTCTTTTTGCGAAATTATCCAGTCAAACACGTCCTCTGGCATATTTTTGTCTTTTGAAACCGCAAAGTTACTGCCTTGGGCATCGGTTGGATGAATGACGGCGATACCGTCCGGGTTGTAGAGGTAAACGTGGTTAGTGAACTCTGGCGCGACAGCAATAAGTTTGTTGATGAGCTGATTGCCTTTGTAGTTCAGAATGATCACGCCGAGTCGTTTTCCTTGGTCGTCAAAAACCGGAGTTCCTACTCGAATGGTTGGTTTAATTGGTTTTTGTATTTCACCTTCTTCAACGTTGAGATCGAGGGGGGAGATATAAACTTCTCCTTTACTTAATCGGTTTGAATACTGCCAGTAATAGCGGTGAGCTTTATTTTGCAGTTTAGCGCTTGGGACGACTGAGATTTCGCCATTGTTATTGTTGACCCGTAACCGTTCGAAACCTTGAGTGTCGAGAAAGCGAATTTGATCATAACTGTGATTATTCACACTAAGCTGAACAAAGTAGGCTTTTAATGAGGCATAAGGGGCAACTTGAGAAGAAAGAGTATTGCTGGCAACGTAACTAAGGTTTTTTGCATCGGCAGACATGCGAATTAAGGTTTCCCCTAACATCTCTTCAATTAGCCCAACAATGACCCGCTCGTTGTGGAGCGCATACTGTTTGTCGTTATCCACGCTCAGCAGATAATGTAGGTTCATCCAGATCCCCAGAACAAGGTATCCCGGAATAGCCCAGAGAAGCCATTCAGAGAAGAAGGCTTTCTTGGTCGGCTTATGTTGGATGTTTCTCATGAAGACCTTAAAAAAATTGAGCGTTAGTTATAGGGTAAAAAAGTTGTGTAGAAGCGTCTTTAACGGTTGATGTTTTTGTGTGAATGCCCGCGTTTTTACGGGCATTCCTTGTTACGAATGGGAGCTAGCACTTACGTTGAACTAAGTCATTAATGCGCCCATCAGTTTAATCCCATTGGGTTGTTGCTCTGGCGATAGTGAATTCAAGTGTTGCGTAAGCCAATTTAGGGCATGCGCTTGAAACATTTTAAAGTGCTGAAAAGCGATGGTGTGACATTCTTGATCGTGTATCGGAAGAAGTATGACCGACTCAATGCTTTCATCGGGTTCTCTGAGTAAACAACTGAGTTTGAGCGCCTGTTTACGGACGCCACCCGCAGGGTCATCTAGTAGCACTGAGATAGCGGTTTTAACAACAGGCTTATATTGCAGCGTCAATTTAGAAAGGTGCTGTTCCACAGTAAATAGAGCGCTAAGCCGAACGTGCTCATCTGAGCTTTTTAGCGCTTCGAGTAGCAGCGGAAGGGCTTTGGATGTTGGAACACAAGCGAGGTACTTCAACGCATGTTGCTGAGTTAATGGGTGACCACCGAAAATAGTGGTTGCTGCTGCGCCGATTGCATTATGAATTTGGTTGGATGGGTTAAGTGCTTTCTTTTGATGTGTCAGGGATTGGAATATTTCACGCAGCTCGCTGTCATTGGCACCTAACAAGGCCTCAATTAACCACTCAACCGCTTGTGGATTAGAGGCTTGCCCTAAAGCACGCAATGCGAGAACTTTATTGTCGTATTCTGGTAGTCGGGCTATTTTCTTACGATTTAAATTGAGGTTGTCTGCACTATCAAAGTGCTCTTTGACCATCTGACCAAATGACGCCAGTTCGTCATCAAGTTCATTCACCATATCAACGATATTGGTTTGTTGATCGTCTTGTTGGTGTTGGACATTTAATTTGGCTTCTAAATTGGTTTGAGTGATCGCCGCTATGGTCGAAGACGGTGTATTTTCAGTTTGGTATTGGGCGGGAACATCGTGTTGTGCCAACGCTTCTAATAACGCTTCGTTTTGCTCGTTTTCCTTTTCGGCTTCATTGACTTCTATGGTGTCAGGGTAAGCACTCAGGCCAAAAATGGCGGTTCTGATCAAGTGCTGGCAGTTTGGATGTGAGAGCTGGCTTATTAGATCAAAGCACGCTTGCCGAATCGAAGTATCGTAGAAAGGTACATCGTTGTTCTCTTTGCAGCGTAAAATCCGCTGTTCAAGTGCTGGCAACAGAGCATCAATATGCGAGTTTAACGAAATTAACGCACGTATAAGCGGTGCTTGTATGTGGGTTCCGAGTTGGTCATTCTCAAGTAACTCAACCGCAATGGAGACAAGTTGTTGCTGCTGAGCGGAAGAGAGCAAAGCAGGATTAGCTTGTTGTAAAAACGCCACAAAAGCATTTGGTTCATTGGCACAAAGCATATCGATGATCAGCGGGTAATCTTGTTCTTCCAGACTTTGTTGGTGCATCAACTGAATCAGTTGTGTTCGAGCGGCGGGTGCCGCCGCTTTCAAGTAGTTTAATAATCGGCTTTTGTCGATTTCGTCATACCCAGACAGTTGTTCTAATCCGGTTATGGCTGCTTTTTGCACCTGCTCATCCGTATCTTGAAGGCGTTTGGCTATGTCCCAAAAATATTCGCTAGCATGTTTGCTCGTGAGTGCCTCGATGGCAATGCGCCGACAGAGTGGGTCGTCATCCGTGAGGTGTTTGTACAAAAATGCTTTTGCGAGTTGAGTTTCACTAAATTTGAGGGCTTTAAGCAATTTGCGCCTTGCTGTGAGCGGCGCTGTGAGAAGGCGCTCAGTAATCCAACTGGCATCAAGTTTAGCGATGCCTCGATATAATATGCTTTCTAGTTCGGGCTCTGGATCTTGTTCAAGCACTTCCTGAAACAGTTTGAGGTAAGCAGGACTTGGGTGCTCAACCAATATACTGACCGCTTCGAACTGAAGATCCCACCAATCGTCCCAATCACTGCTTAGTCCCCATTTATCATCCGCAAGCCGTCCTTGAGCGATTTGCTGGACCAATTTGTCTACAGGGTTGAGCGTTAAGTGATGAGATAAAGCATGAAGTGCGCCAATGCGAGCATCGCTTTCAGGGTGATATTTCACCACTTCACACAGTGAATCAACGTTACCGCCTTGAAGCTGAGCAAGTGCTGATGCCGCATCGATGACGACATCAGGGTCGGGGTGATACAAACAGTCGTTCAGAGCTGGCTCCGTCGCGCTAATCTTGTTTGCTGCTACTACGCCAGCCGCATAGCAGCGCTGTGCTTCATCTCCTTGTTGGAGTAACTCGATCAATAATTGTTGCGCTGACTGTTTCGCGGCTTCTAAATTCTCACCTCGATTTGTGATGGTTTTGTCCATGCCCACATCCTTTTCTCTCTTTTGCTTACAAGGTGTTTAGCAGGTTTTATGCCTGAATGTTTATCCGTTAAAAAGCTCTTAAAAACAGTTGGTTACACAATTTGGTTTATGGATGGTGCACGCAAGCCGTGAAGTGATTGAACGATATGTTCACTTATGTGTGAGTGAATTAAACGAATCGTTCAAAAAAACACGATGTGATCGGATTCAAATTGTCCTTAATTGCTTGATTATAAACAATAAAATTTAATGGAGAAAATTGGAACGGTTTATGCTCAACCAGCAGTGGCGAATATAAAAACGCTGCGCACATAACACACTGGAATGGCGCAGCAACTAGCTGGAAGCTAAGGAGCATAACAATGAAAAAAATGCTGATCCTTGCTGCTACCGTAACGGTGTCATTTTCAGTTTGGAGTCAGGGAGAGCCGAAGTTTGGCCCTCTACCGAAATTGAAAGTTGATGCTGCAAAAGCAGAATTAGGAAAACGCCTGTTCTTTGATACTCGACTCTCTGGCAATACCGCATTGTCTTGCGCGTCGTGTCATAAACCCGAGAATGGATATTCTTATCCGGAAGCCTTGTCACCTGCTTACACGGGCAGTAAAGGTTTTCGAAATGTACCGACTTTAATCAATACAGCCTACAAAAAAGTGTGGTTCCACGATGGAAGAATCGGGACCAATCTTAACGATGTAACGCGTGAAAATATTACGGAAGATTGGTTGATGAATATGGACATGCGATTGATGCAAGAGCGTCTTAAGCAAGATCCAGTCTATGTGAAAATGTTCAAAGATGCCGGTTATGGTGAACCATCAAATGGTTCCGTGCGCAAAGCCATTCCTGAGTATCTGAAAACACTCACTTCAAACCCAACACCTTTTGATAACAACAAACTCAGTTCAGAGGCTAAAAAAGGTTTTGCTTTATTCAAGGGCAAAGCGGGGTGTGCCTCTTGTCATAATGGTCCGTTATTTACTGATGGTAAGCCATACAACACGGGTGTTCCTGAAAACCTAGATATTTTCCGCGATCCAATGCGTCATCAGACTTTTATTGCCTTCAACATGTTTATGGGAAATGAGAATTACATGAACCTTAAACGTGACGTCGGTGCACACGTTCAGACGCACAAGGCAGATGGAGCCGACATGGGTAAGTTCATGACGCCAACATTGCGAGAGCTTAACCAGACAGCACCTTACATGCACAACGGTATGTTAGCGACGCTTGAAGATGTGGTTGCGTTTTATAACGCTGGTGGCGGGCAAGATAGTAATAAAGATGCTCAACTTAAGCCACTGAACCTAAGCGATAAAGAGCAAGCGCAGCTGGTGGCTTTCCTGAAATCTTTGTCTAGTGAGCCGCTGACCAGTGAGAAACACGTGTGGATGGCGAACGATTACGACTACAAGCTGATCTCCGATTGGCGCAACGCGAAAAACTGAGGAGGACGAGATGAAAATGAACTCAATCACCTTGTCTGCAATGACGGCACTGACCTTATCTCTGACCGCATTACCAGCTTGCGCTAAACAAGACGATAAGTCGTTAACGGCAGATCAAGTTGCAGCCAGCCTGCCAGCAGTGCAACTGGATGGAAAAAGCTATCCGGCATTGGCACCGCTTGGTGACGTGCCAACACCAAAAGATAACCCCACAACACCGGAGAAAGTTGAGTTAGGTAAATTGCTTTTCTTTGATGGCCGCTTAGGTGGTGATACCACAACCCCTTGCTCTGCGTGTCACAATCCTGCACTAGGTTGGGATTTCCCTGCGGACTTGTCTTTAGGTTATCCGGGCACGGTGCACTGGCGAAATAGTCAGACAATTATTAATTCCGCCTACTACCAGAAACTATTCTGGGCCGGCTCTTCCAAGTCTCTTGAAGGACAAGCGAAAAGTGCGGCGAAAGGTGGTGTTGCGGGTAACGGCGAAGATGACATCATGGAAGCACGGTTAGCATTGGTGCCAGATTATGTTGAACGCTTTAATCAAGTGTTTGGTGACAACTATCCGAAAGTCAGCAACGCATGGAAAGCCATTGCAGCGTTTGAGCGCACATTAGTACAAACCGATACACCGCTGGATAACTACTTAATGGGGGATAAATCGGCCCTTACAGAAGTTCAGTTACGAGGTAAAACCTTATTTGAAGGCAAAGCAAAGTGCATCGCTTGTCACAATGGTGCGCTGGCGTCTGATCAAAAGAACTACAACATAGGTGTGCCAACCAATAAACGCTGGGAAAGCGACCCACTTGCTCAGATCACTTTCCGTTATGAACTCTACGCTAAGGGCTCTAACGAAAAGATGTATCGTGAGACTAAAGCGGATCCCGGGGTGTATTTCCGCGGCAAACGCAAGGAGATGAAAGGTAAATTCCGTACGCCAAGTATCCGTTATACCAAGTACACCGCGCCATACATGCACAATGGCACCATTGCGACCTTGGCCGATGTAGTGGATTTCTATGACCGAGGCGGTATTGCAAAAGATGGACGTACCACAGACTTCCCACAAACTAAAAGTCCCCTTATTCAGCCACTTGGGTTGACGGCTGAAGAGAAACAAGACTTGCTGGCGTTTATCGACGCCTTCTCGGGAGAGCGCATCACCATGGATTATCCGAAGCTGCCTGAATATCAGCGCTTGTTCAGTGAAGAAGAATTGGCGGAGGTGAAGAAATGATTTTCGGTAAAGATAAAGCGAATAAAAAAGAGAGTGCTACAGAACATCGGAAATGCATGATGTCACGTCGTAAGTTTTTGATGTACAGCGGGGTGACGGCTGGGGCGGCAAGCGTTATGCCGATCACCTTGTTCCCCGGAACAGCGCAAGCTATGCACACCAATGCTCGGGTCGTGGGTTATCCACGAAAGTTACTTGGCAAATTGAGTGATCTTAAAGCCAATAAACCTGTGTATTTCAACTACCCCGATGATGGACCAAATAGCCAAGGCATTTTGGTCAAAATGGATGTTCCAGCAGGCGGTGGTATTGGCCCCAAACAAGATGTGGTCGGCTTCTCTTTGATGTGTACTCACCAAGGCGGTCCGCTCAATGGTCAATATAAAGTAGTTGGTGAACACCGGGTGTTGGGTCAGTGTCCATTCCACCTGTCTACTTTTGATATGCGTAGACACGGCATTATCGTTTCTGGTCAAGCGTATGAGAGCTTACCGCAGGTACTGCTTGAACTCGATGGTGATGAAATATATGCCGTGGGCATTATGGGGCTGTTATTTGGCCGAACTGAAAACATAATTGCGATGCAGGAGGCGTAATCATGACGACTAACTTCTATATTCCTGAAGATCATGCGCCGCTGCCTCCCAAAAATGCAGAAGTGCTGACAACGGCATGTGACTACTGCGTGGTTGCGTGTGGTTACAAGGTTTACCGCTGGCCGCTTGAACAAGCGAACGGTGGTATGAAAGCGAGTGAAAACGCATTTGGTGTCAATTTCCCAAGTGCGCCACTTCAAGCTTGGGTGGCTCCTGCTCAGCACAATGTGGTGATGCACAATGGCAAACCGCACAATATTGTGGTGGTTCCGGACAAAGATACTCAAGCGGTCAATAAAACGGGTGACTCCTCGATGCGAGGTGGGTTGCTGGCACAAAAACTCTACAACCCATCAACTGGAACTCGTGACCGTTTAACGCAACCCTTGGTGCGTATTGGGGGGAGTTTACAACCCGTGCCATGGGAGTTTGCGCTCGATATTGCAGCAGAGGTAGGTAAGCATGTGATTGATACCCATGGTGCCAATACTTATGGGGTAAAAACCTTCTCATACCAGTATATTGAAAATACTTACGCGATCACTAAATACGCGTTGCGTCATGTTAATACGGCGAACTTTACGTTCCACGATACACCTTCGGACGTAACGTCTACCCCCGGATTCCGAGATGCAGGCTTTGATAACTTTGGGCCAAGCTACGACGATTGGGGCGCTGCCGATACGCTGATGATTTGTGGTACTGATCCGTATGAGACGAAAACCATCATCTTTACGCAGTTCATCATGCCAGCGGTACAACGTGGTATGAAAACCATCATGCTTAATCCGCGTGAAACCGCAGGTATCGCTTGGCTTAAGAAACAAGGTGGCTTGCATATCGACCTGAATCCGGGTTCGGATAATTTAGTTGTCGGTGCAATCATTCGCGTTATTTTGGAGAAAGGTTGGGAAGACAGCGAGTGGCTGCAAAATTGGGTTAACAACAAATGGGAGTCCAGCTCAGGCTTTGGTCAAGGTACGCGTAACACGCCTTGGCAGTGGCGAACAACTTGGGGCAAGTTCCAGACCAATGGTTTTGAAGACTATAAGAAATGGAATCTGGCACAGAAAGAGTACGATCCTAAGTATGCAGCCAAACTGGCGGGCATTGATGTCGATAAGATCTACAAAGCGGCTGAAATGTTAGCCAAACCAGTTGATGGCGTGCGCCCGAAAGCTTCAATCGGTATTGAAAAAGGATTTTATTGGTCCAATAACACCGGTAATACCAATGCTATTTCGGCGCTAGCCACAGTGATTGGCACTGGAGGACGTGAAGGGCGCGTCATTGGTCGATTCGGTGGTCACCAACGTGGTGGTCAGTCGGGTGGTAAGCTTCCGCGTAACAAATCCCCAGAGAAAGTACCGGGACGTCGTCGTCGCTCAATTGATACTGACCGTTACTTATACTCAGGCCATACACGCTTTGCCCATGTGATTGGCACGACATGGATTCAAGCCATGTGTGGTAGCCAAGGGTTACAGAAGAAGTTCTGGGAACTGACGGTTGCTAACCCGCATCAAGTGTTTAGTTATGACAAACAAGAGATCATCGACACTTTGAAAAAGCGTGCCGACTCCGGTGGCATGGTGGTGATCAATCAAGATATTTACTTGCGTGACCCCATTGGTGCCAAGTTTGCCGATATTGTTTTCCCGGCTGCAACTTGGGGTGAAGTGGACTTTATGCGAGCTAACGGTGAACGCCGATTACGTCTGTATCAAAAGTTTGCTGATGCTCCCGGGCAAGCGCAGCCAGATTGGTGGATCATCAGTCAGCTTGCAACGCGCATGGGCTATGACGGTTTCGACTGGAATAACTCAAACGATGTTGCAGAAGAAGCGTCTCGCTTTAGTCGGGGAAGTCGTAAAGATTTCCATATGATCAAAGTTGCGGCTCATGCTGAAGGCAAAACATTGCATGAAAAGTTATTGGAGTACGGCACGGATGGCATTCAAGGGCCTGTATTCTATAACTACGACACCAAGCAGCTGGTGGGAACTAAACGTCTTCATGATACGGAGATGACGGCAGAAACCCTAGCAGAGAAAGGGCTAACCGATGGGCCTCAAGGGGCCAATGTGTTGAAGAAACAGCTTACTGCGTTTAACAGCCAAACCGGTAAAGTGAACCTGCAAAAACACCCTTGGGATTTGTTTAGCGATTTCTATGCGTGGCTTCAGCCAAAAGAAGAAGAGCTTTGGTTCTCCAATGGCCGTATCAACGAGATCTGGCAATCCGGTTTTGATGATGTCGAGCGCCGTGCGTACGTCATTCAACGCTGGCCAGAAAATTGGGTTGAGATTCACCCTGATGACGCTAAAAAGCGCGGAATAGAGTCGGGTGACCAAGTCATGATGTACTCCGATCGTGTGGCTAACTTTAAGGACACTATTCTCGGGGTTCATGGTGATGACTTCCAGTTCAGTAAGCTGATGGAGAATGGCCATATTAAGTTGGATACAGCGGCGGTTACGGCAGTTGCGATTGTGACGCCTGCGGTGAAGAAAGGTACCCTTTACGCCAATATGATCGATATGCGTCAGCCATCTAATTCGTTAACAACACGGGTGGTGGACCAAATCTCCGGGAACTACAACTTCAAAATGGGGGTTGCCAACATTAAGAAGTTAGGAGAATCCAAGTACAAGCATGAGTTCCGAGCGTTCTCATTTGCCCCTCGTAATATCGTTTAACTCAGTAATGCGTCGGGGAGTAGGGACCCCGGCGCACTTACTTTATCGAACAAAAATGGAGTATCAATGATGAAGAAAGAGCTTGGTTTGGTGATGGCAAGTGCTGTTCTGTTGTGTGCCGCATCGGGTAGTGCAATTGCAGGCGATATCGAGGCTGGGAAAGCGAAGTCTGCTACCTGCATTGCGTGCCACGGCGCGAATGGAATTTCGCCCACAGACCTCTATCCGAACTTGGCAGGACAAAAAGCGGCTTATATGGTGAAACAGATGAAAGCGTTCAAAGAAGGATCTCGCCAAGATCCGACAATGAGCGCAATGATTGCCCCTCTCACAGAAGAAGATATGACAAATATCGCCGCTTATTATGCGTCTTTGAAGTAGAAAACGACAAAATGGGGTAACTCAGCAAGGCTAACCCTTGGGTTAGTGTCTCGTTTGGCAGCCAATATGGCTGCCTTTTTTTGCCGATTATTGTGCAAGTAGCCTAAATGTAAACATCAAACCTGCCGACTTATTGCGTTTTACCTCAATCAATCCTTGCATATCACGAATATTATTGGCACTGATGGACAATCCTAGCCCCAACCCTTCTCCGATTTTCTTGCTCGTCATAAAGGGCTCAAACATATGATCCAGTTGGCTATCATCCGCACCGCAACCATTGTCTGTAATGGATACTTCTATCCATTTGTCTATCTGACAGGCTGAAATGACTAACTGAGGCTGAGTCTGTTGATGAAGGGCGTCGATTGCATTTTTTATCAGATTACCAAGTACCTGACGGATGCGTTGTTCTTCGCCCATAACATTAGGCAATTGGCTTACAAGCCGAACATGAACGTCGATGGATGCTAATTCAGCTTGATAGATGCGAAGGGTCTCGGCGATTGCATCGGTTAAGGAGACGGGATGCAATGATTCTGGCTTATTGTACGCGAAAGATTTCAGTTGAGTCGTCATACGGTTCATACGTTCAATTAACTGGTGTATTAGGCGGTTATTATCTTGTAATAGCTGGCTTTCTCCTCGCGCCATCAAGACTTCGTTGTTGGTAATCAAGGTTTTAAGTCCGGTCAGTGGTTGGTTCAGCTCATGCGTGATGGCACTCGACATTCTGCCAAGTGCAGCAAGCTTACTGCTTTCAATAAGCTCTTGTTGTGCTTGCTTGAGCTGCTCTGTGCGGATTTCTACCCGTTTGGCCAGTGCTTGGTTTGCCTGTTGCAGAGCTTGTTCGGCTTTTTTTCGTTTACTGATGTCTAAGACGGTCGCTAAGTAATAGGGTTCACCATGCCAGACAAAAGAGGTGAGCGAAAAAAGAACAGGAAATAGGCTGCTGTCACTTCGTTTGGCCAGCGTTTCAACCCCAGTAATTTCGGCGAGCTCTCGATGTCGGCTTAAGTTTTTGAGTAATTGTAATGTGGTGGAATTTGGGTTTCCGGCATCAAACAAGTGCCAAGCGGGAGTCTGTTTTGCAAGGTTATCGGGCAATGAAAACAGTCGCTGCGCCATGGGATTGATTTCAAACAAGCGTCCGTTGTTGTCCAATAAAAGCAAGCCCACTTGGGTTTTATTGATGATCTGATTCAGCCGTTGTTGCGACTCTTGCAATAGCTTTTGAATCCGCAGTTGGCCTAATGCCTTTTGACGACGCTGGTAAATAATGATCAGCAATAAAATCAGCAATAAATTAAACAATGCGACACTCCAACCCGCAATGGTTGCTAACTGCCTGATGGGTGCGAGAGGAGAGAGGTAACTGAGTTGCCATTGAAGGTCATCCAGTTTTACCTGTTGAGCCAGATAAGGTTGGCTTAGTGTGAAGTGCTTTATTCGCGTGCCACTATTTAAGGTTTGGTCTGTAAGGCTGAGAGTTGCGGCATTGTCGTTGAGCCAACTGACAGGGTATTGCGACGAGGTTGATAAGAAATAGTCCAACCGTTGGTTCTGTACGAACAAAAGGTCGTCACTGGTGAGCCACTGTTCGGTTAGCAAGCTGAGGTTAATTTGAACCACGGCAATCCCCGCGATGTCGAGATCGTGATAAACAGGGGCCGCAAGATAATAAAAAGGTGTGCTACCGCGAGTTCGGCTTACGAGCGTAACGCCTTCTCCTTGCTGGTGGATTTGATCTACGATCGACTGAATATCTGCTTGAGGTAATGATTTGTTTTTATTACTTGAAACCAAGACTTGCCCAGTATTGGATAGCAGATACCATCCCTTGGTGTTAGCTGCTTGATCAAGTAATGTAAGCTCATGCGTTAATGTGGGCTTAAGTTGTGTTTCTCCTGTCACCAACCTCAACGTGCCTGAGCTGTTTGTGATCAGGTAGGGTAGGTGATAGAACCGCTTAAGTGCCCGACGCACGTCGCCAATATAGTTGAGTAAGTCTTGCTGCTTGGCTTCCAATGTTTGCTCTGCTTTCCACTGGTAGACAAATTGCGTTGTTATCCACTGTGATAAAAAGAGAAACATAGCCACGGCGATGGCAATTAACGTCTTACGCAACATGATGGGCTCCTATACATAGCCAGCACAGCTTGCGTGTTCAAGTATGCTTGTTAAAGCATTGTTACCTAAAAGTGAGATCCAGCTCCTTTTCTGTTGTGCGCGGTTCGCCTACCTTAGCGGGCATAGGTATTAGTGGTACACCGTTATGGAAAAACAGCACACTCCTCTCATTGCATTAATTGAAGATGACGATATTGTTCGCCAAGCGACGACTCAATGGCTTGAATTAGCAGGCTTTCATGTTGATGTGTTTAGCAATGCAACTGATGCTCTGTTGGCATTACCAAATGGCGTGCATCAAGCGGTGATTTCGGACGTAAAATTACCGGATATCGACGGTATCAACTTGCTCAGCCAGCTACGTGATGCTGATGTGATAGCGCCTGTCATCTTGATCACAGGGCATGGCGATGTCGATATGGCGGTCAAAGCGCTTCAATTAGGCGCTTATGACTTTATCGAAAAGCCATTTAATCCAGAACGTCTTTCGACAACGGTAGCAAGCGCGGTAGAGCAACATGTACATCAGAACGCTTGTGACGAACGTTTGCAGTATTTACAAGCACTATCAGGTATCGAGCAACTTTTGATTGGTCAAAGTGATGTGATGAAACAGCTACGTGAGCAGGTTGCTCGCGTAGCAACGATAGATACCAACGTTATTATTTATGGAGAGACGGGGGCAGGCAAGGAGCTGGTAGCAACGGCACTGCATGAGATGAGTCAGCGTCACAAGCATCACTTTGTTCCTCTTAATTGTGGCGCAATTCCAGAAAACCTATTTGAAAGTGAATTGTTTGGTCATGAAGCCGGAGCCTTTACCGGAGCGGTTAAGCGCCGCATCGGTAAATTGGAACATGCGAATAAAGGCACGGTTTTCTTTGATGAAGTCGAAAGCATGCCATTAAACATGCAGGTAAAGGTGCTTCGATGCCTACAAGAGAATGTGGTAGAGCGCGTTGGTGCCAATACAATGATTCCGGTGGATATCAGGGTAATTGCCGCAGCCAAAGAAGATTTGTTGCACCACGCTGAATTTCGTCAAGATCTCTACTATCGCCTGAATGTCGCGCAGCTTCATATCCCACCGTTGCGTGAACGGGATCATGATGCGTTGCTCCTATTTGAGCATTTCGCTTTGCAAGCCAATCCTGAGACTCGCTCAGTCAGTGATGCGGATGCTCGTTCGCTCCTTGCTTATTCATGGCCGGGTAATGTGCGAGAGCTGAGAAATGTTGCGATCCGCTTTGCTTTGGATGACACGCTTTCTGTGGTTGAGATCTTATCGCAAAGGCCAAATAGTACCGTTGAAAATACGCATGCTGGTGTGCCCTTAGCGACCCAATTATTGAACTTTGAACGAAAGGTGATTCATGAAGCGTTGTTGCGGCATCAAGGTAAGATCACGGATGTGATGAATGAACTGGATTTACCGAGAAGGACACTGAATCAGAAGATGCAGAAATTGGGTCTGAGCCGTATCGATTACACCAAGGTTTAATCGACCAGTGAAATACGATCGGCAAGAACTTGCTTACACATAAAAATAACATTTGATTTAAATTGATCACATAAATGTAGTAAATGTGAGTTGGATAAGCTCAATCATGGTGGTGACATGAGCAAAATCTTGCTCATCGAGATAAGCGAAAATCGGCGTAATTTTGCTGATTTAAAGCGTTATTTTTCCTATCTACATGAAATGTATGAAAAAGATCATGTGGCATTATGCTTGCTCTATAGGTTTTGATTAACAATTCCTTAACGTGAACGTATTACACGGAGAGTAACAATGAAGTACAAGACACTTGTCAAAACCTTAGCAGTGGCATTGGCATCATTTGGAGTAGCAACGAGTGTTTCTGCGCAAGATCGCAGCTACATCTTAGCGACCGCATCAACTGGCGGAACCTATTACCCTGTAGGAGTGGCATTAGCGACACTGAGTAAGGTGAAGTTGACACCGAAACATCAATTTTCTCTGTCTGCTATCAGCTCTGCTGGATCTGGTGAAAACGTAAAACTGCTGAATGAAAATGAGGCGCAGTTTGCGATTTTACAAGGGTTATATGGGGCGTGGGCTTGGTCTGGTGAAGGCCCTTACAGTAAAACGGGGCGTCAGGAAAAACTTCGTTCGGTTTCCATGCTATGGCAAAACGTCGAGCATTTTATTGTACGAGCAGAATTGGCAAAAACGGGGACGGTGACTGATCTCAACAATCTAGAAAACAAGAAGTTTTCTATCGGTAAAAAGAATTCAGGGACTGAAAATTCTGGCCGCCAGATCATGAAAGAACTGTCCGTCAATCCAGACAAATTTAAACTCGCGTATATGGGGTATGGTGGCAGTGCGAGTGCGCTTCAAAATGGCACTATTGATGGTATGAATACGCCCGCTGGCGTTCCGGTTGGCGCTGTGACACAAGCTTTTGCTGCGTTGGGGAGCGATATTCAGTTATTGTCATTCACTGATGAGCAAATTAAAAAGGCCAATGGTAACTATCAGTTGTGGACGAAGTACGTTATCCCTGCCAATACCTATCCGGGTGTTGATAAACCCATTACGACGATAGCACAACCAAACTTTCTTGCGGTTCGAGAAGATATTTCTGAAGAAGATGTTTACCAGCTGACGAAAGCCATCTACGAAAATCTGCCTTTCTTGCAAGGCATTCACAAAGCCACTAAAGCGATGGCGATTGAGAAAGCCATTGCTGGACTGCCTGTTCCTCTTCATCCCGGAGCTGCTCGCTACTACAAAGAAATGGGTATCAATATACCTGAAGCTTTGATGTAACCGGTGCTCTTCTGGCCTCGGATTCGGGGCCAGAAATAACAATGATAAAAAATGGATGTTGGAGTTTTCGATGAGCGATTCTATTGAGCACGAACTGCAAAAGTTTGAGCTACCTACCCGTACGGAGTTTCCGTGGGTCGCACGATTGATCACATTATTCGGGGTGATCCTGTCAGTTTTACATATTTGGTTTAATACCTTTTCTACGTTACCTGAGCTTTGGATCTCTGCTACACACTTTGCGGGCTTCGCTGCTATATGTGCATTGTGGTATCCGGCTCATCGTTCATTAAAACGCAGTAAGCTTGCGTTAACACTTGATGTTGGTATTGCTGTCGCGGCTTTAGCCTGCTTGTTATACATCCCTTACGCCGAAGATGCCTTGTACGAGCGTGGGGTTAAATTCGTTACCAGTGATTGGGTTTTCGCTATTCTTGCCATTTTGATAGTTATTGAACTAATTCGGCGAACAATGGGTTGGTTTATCCCAGTGTTGATTGTGCTGTGTTTAAGCTATGTGGTTCTTTGGGGGAAATGGGCCACTGGAATATTCCATTTCCCGGGGTTGAGTCTAGAAACCCTGTTGTATCGCAGCTTTTATTCATCTGAAGGAATGTTTGGTTCGATATCGCGCATTAGCTGGAGTTTTGTCTTCATGTTTATCCTGTTTGGTGCGTTTTTAGTGCGATCTGGTGTTGGGGATTACATTATCAATGTCGCTAGAGCGGCAGCAGGAAAAATTATCGGCGGCCCTGGGTTTATTGCGGTTATTGGCTCTGGGTTGATGGGGTCAGTTTCTGGTTCAAGTGTGGCAAATACCGTTTCAACCGGGGTGATCAGTATTCCCTTGATGAAAAAAGCGGGGTTTCCATCGCGATTCGCTGCAGGTGTTGAAGCAGCTGCATCAACCGGAGGGCAATTAATGCCTCCAGTCATGGGCGCGGGTGCGTTCATTATGGCTTCTTACACTCAAATTCCGTATGTTGATATTATTGCCGTCTCTTTTATGCCCGCTCTGATTTATTTTCTGTCAGTTGCCTTTTTTGTTCGTATTGAAGCAAAGCGCAGTGGGGTTCAAAAAGTGACCGTGTCGGATCAGTCTTTATTGAAAGTGTTGCTATCCGGTTGGCATAACCTTATTCCGCTTGCCGTTTTGGTGTGTTTATTGGTGCAAGGCTTTACGCCAACGTATGCCGCGGGGTTATCGATTGTGTCCGTGGTTGTGGCTTCTTGGTTTTCTAAAGACCATAAAATGGGACCTAAAGCGATTGTTGAAGCCTTATCCCAAGGCGCAAAAAACATGGCAACAACTGCCGTTTTACTCGTTGGAATCGGTTTGGTGATCAATGTGATCAGTACAACGGGTATTGGTAATACGTTCTCGCTGATGATTAATGAATGGGCGGGTGGCGATTTGTTGATTATGTTGGTGTTAATTGCGTTAGCCTCGTTGGTGCTTGGTATGGGCTTACCGGTAACGGCGGCCTACATCGTTTTAGGAACGCTTTCGGCGCCAGCATTGTATAAATTGATCGCAGAAAACCAGCTTTTAGAAATGCTGGTGGCAGGGCAATTACCAGAGCAAGCTAAAGCGATTTTCATGCTTGCGGCGCCTGATAAACTCGCTTTACTAAACGCGCCGATGCCGATAGAAGAAGCCAGAGCAATGATCGCCGTTGTTCCAGCAGATTTTATGGAAACATTACTAGAGCAAAGTTTAGGGATAGAAGCGGTAGGGCTGGCTTTGTTAGCTGCGCACTTAATCATCTTCTGGCTATCTCAAGACAGTAATGTGACTCCGCCGGTTTGTTTAACCGCTTTTGCGGCCGCTACTATTGCGAAAACACCACCAATGAGAACGGGCCTAATGGCATGGAAAGTAGCTAAAGGGCTGTATCTAGTGCCGTTATTAATTGCTTATACTGGCTTAGTTAGTTGGGACATTGGTACCGTGTTAATCACTGGCCTGTTTGCTATTGTGGGTACTTATGCCTTTGTGGCAGCGATTGAAGGTTATCTTGAAGGTAAATTAAACCTTATCTTGCGTGCCGCCTTAGTTGTGATTGGTACGGTGTTAGTGTGGCATGATGTATCGATTTGGTTGCGCGTGTTGGCAAGCACATTATTTGTCGTGATTTTTATATACAGTGGCCGTCGGTACGAGCAGCAAATGCGACTAGCTACCGATTCGAAAGGAAGTGCATTAGGTTAAAGAATGAAAGCAGTATACGACTATATCATCGTTGGTGGTGGCATTGTTGGTGTCTCAACCGCGTGGCAACTTAAACAGCAATTTCCAGACAAATCCATTTTATTGATTGAAAAGGAATCCGGGTTTGCTCAGCATCAAACCGGTCACAATAGCGGTGTTATTCATGCAGGGGTTTATTATGCTCCGGGCAGTTTAAAAGCGGAATTTTGCAAACGAGGGGTGGATGCGACATTAGCGTTTTGTGCAAAGCACCAAATACCGGTAGAAAACTGCGGTAAATTGCTTGTCGCCACGAATGCAGTGGAAGTTGAGAGAATGGAAGCGCTGTATCAACGATGCCAAGAAAATGAAATTGAGGTCGAGTTACTTGACCAAGCTCAGCTGAAATTGGCAGAGCCCAATGTGACAGGTTTGGGAGCAATCTACGTTAAAGCGACCAGTATCGTTGATTACCGTTTAGTGACGGAAAAAATGGCTCAGGAATTCTCTCAATCAGGAGGCAGTGTAAGCTTGCGAACGGAAGTGGTGACAGTGAATGAGCTTGAAGATGAAGTTCAGCTTACTTGTATTTCTGATGGACAAAGCATGCAGCTAAACGCCCGATTTTTGGTTACGTGTTCAGGCTTAATGGCTGATCGAATGACGAAGATGTTAGGACTGAAAACTGATTTCCAGATCATTCCTTATCGTGGAGAATATTATCGACTCGATGTTCGCCACAACAAAGTGGTGAATCACCTTATTTACCCAATTCCTGATCCCGATTTACCATTCTTAGGTGTTCACTTAACCCGCATGATTGATGGCTCAGTGACTGTTGGCCCGAATGCAGTACAAGGGTGGAAGCGCGAAGGCTATGGGTGTATCAACATTAGCCTCAAAGATTGCTGGCAAATGGTGAATTTTCCGGGCTTTTGGAAAGTCACAGCGAAGCACTTTAAAACAGGATTAATCGAGATGAAAAACTCTTGGTGGAAAGCAGAGTACTTAAAACTGGTCAATAAGTATTGTCCGTCAATAATCGTAAGCGATCTAAAGCCATACCCAGCTGGGATTAGGGCTCAAGCTGTATTGCAAGATGGTACTTTGGTTCATGACTTTTTATTTGCGGAAAGTCCTCGCAGCTTGCATGTGTGCAATGCGCCATCACC
Organism: Vibrio sp. TRT 21S02; assembly: GCF_050113675.1. Taxonomy (NCBI): domain Bacteria; kingdom Pseudomonadati; phylum Pseudomonadota; class Gammaproteobacteria; order Vibrionales; family Vibrionaceae; genus Vibrio; species Vibrio sp. TRT 21S02. Next base: position 404,863 of record NZ_JBNJOI010000002.1, on the reverse strand, counting down.
CGCAGCGACATCTGCGATTCCAATCGGTGAGTACATTTGTAATAAGATTGCGGTTCGGCAGAATAACCACAATTGAGTTTAAAAGGTCACGAAAAAGCCCCAAGTTTTGGGGCTTTAATTGTTAACTAAATACGTCTGAACTGTCCCACTAACTTACCTTGCGATTCTAAATTTTCTACCAGCCCTTGGCATTCATCTCTCGTATCGCTTGCAAGAATATTGGTAGCTGCACAGACTTCACTAATGGATTGCACGCTCGAATTCATGTCTTCGGTTACTCTCGCCATCTCTTCAACGGCAGTGGCTATTTGTCCGTTTCTGTCAGCAATATCGGAAACTTGAGTTAACATGACATCCAATCGCTCTCCGGATACCGTTGCGCTATCCACACATACATTGGAAAGCTGAGTGCCGTCTTCCATTGCACTCACTGCTTTTTGGGTGCTGGTTTGGATCAACGTGATGATATTTTGAATTTCTTCGGTTGATTCATGGCTGCGTTGTGCCAGTTTTCTTACTTCGTCGGCAACAACAGCAAAACCACGACCTTGTTCTCCTGCCCGTGCCGCCTCAATTGCCGCATTCAATGCAAGTAAATTGGTTTGTTCAGCGACCCCTTGAATGACTTCGAGCACTTCCCCAATAGTGCGGCTATGCTCAGCAAGTTGCTGAACCACATCAGATGCATCGTTCAATTGCTGGGAAAGCATGTTAATTGAGTTAATGGTTTCCTCTACGGCATTTTTACCTTCCTCTGCTGCTTGATTTGCCTGATCAGTCGCTCCTGAAGCAATTTGAGCGTTTTGGGCAATTTCATTGGCTGTGGAGTGCATTTCGTTGATCGCCGCGGCAACTTGTTCTGTTTCAGCGGTTTGTCCTTGTAAATTAACCGCGGTCGTATTGCAATTATCAGTGGATGATTGCGCTGCTTGAGAGACCTGTTCATTGGAGTCTTGAATTCGTCCAACAACCGCATTGATTTCTGATTGGCGCATTTTCAATGCGAGTTGTATTTCTGAGATGTCATCAACATGTTTGGTGTAAACAAGTTCCATTAATGGATTGTCGAATACTTTACGAGCCTCGCCTGACAGTGCTTCTAGGCGGCGAGTTAGGTGGAAAACGCTCATGATGCTAAGTGCCAAAAACACCCACACGCCCAAACCAGATAAAAAGCCATCGACAATTGAACTGATGATGGCAGCAGGGATCATCATCGCAGCACAGCGTTGCCATAAACGTGTTCGTGGTAGTTTGAGTTGGGTAGGGGTTTTCCCTTCACGAATCCGCTTATATAACTTTTCTGCATTTTCAACATTTTCTCTTGTTGGACATAGCCTTACCGATTGGTATTCAACGGTTTTTCCGTCACTTTTAATCGGAGACGCAAATGCATCAACCCAATAATGGTCACCATTTTTACAGCGGTTTTTCACCATCCCCATCCAAGATTTACCCGCTTTAATGTGTTCCCACATGTCCTTGAAGGCCTCAGGCGGCATATCTGGATGACGCACAATGTTATGAGGTTGCCCTATGAGCTCTTCAAGTGTGTATCCCGCTACTTCACAAAACTCTTTACTTGCATAAGTGATATGGCTGCTCGGTGATGTGATAGAGAGCAGGTTATAGCTTGGTGGGTAAGTTACCTCTTTTTGCGTAACCGGTTGATTTACACGCATAGTTGCCTCTTAACTGTATTTATTTTTTGAGAGTCACCGCTTGCCAATTGAAGATGAGTCTTTACTTATTAATTGTTATTAGGACGCATCTATATTTATAGACGCAGTTGATAACGAACTCAACTACAAGTACTTGTTAGTGCTTTTAAATACTCATGAACTACTATTAGTACAAAAGTCTAATTTGACGCTAGTTTTGTTTTAGAGCTAACCATCGACAATTAAAGGGAGTGTTTGTATGACCAAACAAGTGATTTTTGGGAGCACGATGAATGCTGATGACATGCTGAAACTGCATGATTTAACAGAAGCGGATTTAGCGTTGATTCGGAAGTTTGGTCAAATTATCGTGCCAAAACTCGATGAGTACGTAAAACACTTTTACGATTGGCTAGAGCAAACACCTGAATATACGCAGTTTTTTAATGACACCCATAAACTCAAAAGAGTACAAGATTCGCAGGTGAAATATTGGCGTACCTTTTTTGAAGCAAAGGTGGATACGCAATATTTAAGAGAGAGGGTAGATGTTGGGGAGGTTCACGCTCGAGTTGGTTTGTCGCTCCCCAGCTATTTTGCTGGCATGAATATGTCGATGGTGATTTTTACTAAACGTTTGTATGACGGAAGCTTATATAGCGACGAATACAGTTCGCTTGTAACAGCATTTACTAAGTTACTCCATATGGACACGACCATCGTTGTTGATACTTACTCTCGACTGATTAATAAACGGATTGCCGAGCAGAGTGAAGCACTACTTGCTATGTCTACGCCGGTTACTATGATTTGGCAAGACATCCTTATGCTGCCCATTGTAGGCATCATCGACTCAAAACGTGCGCAAGACATTATGAGTGCAGTCCTCACTAAAATTTCTGAACATCGAGCTAAGATTTTCATCATGGATATTTCCGGTGTTGCGGTTGTTGATACTGCCGTAGCCAACCACTTCATTAAGATCACTAAAGCAACCCAATTGATGGGCTGTGATTGTCTTGTATCTGGTGTATCCCCTTCTATTGCACAAACTATGGTCCAACTGGGGATTAATGTGGGTGAAGTGAAGACCAATGCGACACTGCGTGATGCGTTAGAAACGGCTTTCCAAATTGTTGGCCTGAATGTTCAGGCATTAAAACAGCTATCGTAGAGTTTGGTTATGTCTCAATCCATTGCAATCAATCAACTTAATCACGCTTTAGTTGCCTCCATTCAGATCGATTTAACCGAGTCTGCGTTGCGTGAGTTTAATCATGAGTTACTGACTAAATTGCAATCGACTCGTGCTAAAGGCGTGTTGATTGATTTGTCTGATGTGCGGACTTTTGAGCCACAGGATTTTTTGCGTTTGCTTGATGTAGCAAAAACAGTGTGTGTCATGGGTAGGCGTTGTCTTTTTGTCGGCTTACGACCGGGTGTGGTAATTGGGCTAGTTAATTTAGGACTGGATTTGCCAGAGCTTCGTTGTGTCGCGAACTTAGATGATGGATTAAGCCAAATTAAGGATGACAGCTTATGGTAGCAGAGCAGACCATCAATATTGAGTCCAAAGAAAATCATTGTGTCGAAAGTGAATCTCAGGCGATGTCGACTGTGATGGCCTCTTACATTTTGGGTCGCAATCATGGGTTTAGCGAAAATATGATCAGTGAGATCGCGACGGTTGTTTCAGAACTTGCGATGAATATTGTGAAGTACACCCCCGGAGGAATGATTGAGCTCGCTGTCGTGAAATGTGGAGAGGTATCAGGAATACAGGTTGTGGCGGCAGATAGAGGTCCTGGGATAAAAGATATAGATGAAGCGATGCAGGAGCATTTTACCACTGGAAACTCGTTGGGTATGGGGCTTCCAGGTGTGAAACGCATGGCGGATCAGTTTGAAATCGAGAGCGAACTTGGCGTTGGAACAGTTGTGACGGTCACAAAGTGGAGGCTCTGATGGGGTTTGAATACTGTGTAAGAGTCGTACCTTACTTTGGAGAGTTGGAAGCTGGTGATGGTGTTGTGGTGTGGGAGGCGCCACAAGGGTTACTGGTTGTTGTCATCGATGTATTGGGGCATGGGCAAAGTGCAGCGCAGCTTGCGCGTCAAATGGAACACTATATTCAAGACAAAGCCAGCATGGATATTGAATGGCTAATGAGTCAGCTGCACAAATACTTTATTGGTAGCATTGGTGCAGCTGCAACGATGGTATTCTTTAATCGCGAAACCATGACGTTTAAAGGGGTCGGTATTGGAAATACATTATTGCGGAGGTGCGCGGAACCCATGCAATCTTTCCATGCTCAACCGGGAGTTGTCGGTGAGTTATTACCCACCTTAAGACCTTTTTCTTCTCCTTTTAGCTCTTCTGAATCTTATTTGTTTACCACCGATGGCATTAAAGAAAATCTAGACTTTGACCAACTCCGGGGAGCATGCCATGGCTCACTTAGTCACCTAGCAGCGTTTCTTATTGATAACTTTAGCAAGCGACATGATGATGCAACGGTAATCGCTGTGAGGTATCACGATGGTTGAAGATGTACATTTCTCGATGAAAAATGATGAGTTGAGTAAGCTCGCATTACGGCGAAAACTGACTCAATTACTTCAAGTCTATGGTTATTCTGCTGAAGAGCAGGACACTTTTGTTCTTTTGTCTGGGGTCTTACTCGCACACCTATTTGAGCACGTAGATGAACTCAACATGGGTATTCAATTGACTACACATGCTGCGATCATTTCTGAATATTCGGCAGGAACGTCGGCGCTATCTTTTGATATTCCATATATGGATTTACATTGTAAAGGTGAAGTAATTCAATGGTATATCCCCGCCAAACAAGCACTGAAAGAATCGGATGTTTTACTTATTAGAGAGCGGTTTGCAGAGAAAAGCCGAGATGAGCTGATGCTTGAGTTGAAGTCTAAGAATGATCAATTGGCCGCTCATCAGGCGGGTTTAGAGCGTGAAATTGAGTTACGAACTCAAGATCTACGAGCAAGTGAAGAATTATCCAGAACCATTATTGATGGAGCACCTTCCAGTGTTGCAATCGTCGATAGTCAAGGTACTGTGCTACTTTGGAACAAAACAGCTCAAGAGATTTACGGGTACGAAAAAGAAGAAGCGGTGGGGCAGAATTTACTCGAACTATTGAGCATTGAAGTCCCTCCGATGTTAAAAGGTGTACTCGATGTGCCATTAAAAATCGAAGACCAAAAGCGGGTGAGTGGTGGCTTTTTTGAAGTGGAAACATCAACACAAACGGGCAAAAAAGTGCCCATCGATCTTGGTATCTCGATATTTGAGCTAAATGGTCAATGTCAGGCGGCGATGTTTTTGCGTGACGTGACGGCGAGAAAAGTCGTAGAGAATGAACTCAATGAAGCCAGAGCAAAAGCGGAGGAAGCGGTTGAAGTCAAATCCATGTTTCTGGCGAACATGAGTCATGAGATCAGAACGCCGATGAATGCAATTATCGGTATGTCTCATTTGGCGCTTAAAACCGAGTTAAGTCCAAAGCAACATGACTACATCTCAAAAATTCATAACTCAGCGACCTTACTGCTTGGCATTATTAATGACATTTTAGACTTCAGCAAAATTGAAGCGGGTAAGTTGTCGATTGAGACCATCGAGTTCTACCTTGATGACGTCTTCCACAACGTGTCTATGGTGACTGGCCAGAAAGCCTTTGAGAAAGGTTTGGAGCTGCTGTTTGATGTTCCGAGAGGGATGCCCAAAGTGTTATTTGGCGACCCGCTTCGGCTCGGGCAAATTATCATTAATTTAGTTAACAATTCAGTGAAGTTTACAGAAAGTGGGGAAATCACGGTTAAGGTTCGCGTTGTACAGCATATAGAAAACAGAGTTGAATTAGAGTTTGAAATCGCAGACACCGGTATCGGCATGACAGAGCAACAAACCAATAATCTGTTTCAGGCCTTTACACAAGCCGATGGAAGTACGACTCGAAAATATGGTGGAACGGGGTTAGGGCTTTCGATATGTCGGCGTTTAGTTGAGTTAATGGGTGGCAATATTAGGGTAGAAAGCGATTATGGTGAAGGAAGCCAGTTTATTTTCAATATCTGGCTAGGTATTGATCAACAAGCGGAGCAAAAGCCTCGCATTGTGCCGGAGACCCTCACGGAAGTTAAAGCTCTAGTTGTGGATGACAATGAACATGCTTTGCTGATTATGGAAGATCTATTAAATGTATTACCTAGAGGACCAGCGTTAGCAAGCAGCGGCCAGCAAGCACTCGGTATCTTACAACAAGCCAGTAATCAACAAGATCCATTTAATTTAGTGTTTATGGATTGGAACATGCCTGTGATGGATGGTATTGAGACCACAGAGCGGCTACGTTCAATGCTCCCGAATGAGCACCAGCCTAAAGTTGTGATAGTGACGGCTTACGACAAAGAAGACATTGCTGATGATAATGAATTGCTAGAGCTATCGGGGTATTTGGCTAAACCTGTCGGAGAGTCCCATCTTTTTGACATGTTGATGAACCTATTTTCACCCGAGAAGGGGAAAGCTTACCAACCAAGAAATAAATCTCACTCTGATCTTGATCACGTTGATTTTTCCAAGGTGAATGTGCTGCTGACTGAAGATAATGAGATTAATCAGCAAATAGCCATTGAGTTGATGGAAGGGAAAGGGTTATCTGTCACCGTTGCAAATAACGGGCAAGAAGCTTTAAACCAGTTGAAATCCAGTACTAAGCAACCACCTTTCGACATCATTTTTATGGACTTACAAATGCCAGTGATGGATGGTTATGAAGCAAGTAAACAGATTCGCTCTCAATCTGAATATGACGATATTCCGCTTATAGCAATGACGGCTCATGCCATGGTTGAAGAGAGAGATCGCTGTTTGAAACTGGGAATGAACGATCACGTGTCAAAACCGATTGATCCAGAAGTATTGTTCCAAACCATTCGCAAGTGGTGTGAATCGAAACTAGAAGCAGTGACACTTGAAAGCTCTGTAAATCAAATAGCACCGGAAAAGGTAAGCGTTGATGATGTAAAACCAGTCGTGAATGCGCCTTTGGAACTCAAAGATGTCACCTCTTTGGATTTTCGTAATGGGATGTTGCGTGTGGCGGGTAATGAGAATCTTTATAAGAAACTACTATCTCAGCTGATTGATAAAGAGTTTAATTTTACTGACAAACTAGAAATCGCTTTGGAGAAAGAAGACTATGAATTTGCAGAGTTAACCGCGCATACCTTAAAAGGTTCTGCGGGTAATTTAGGCGCAGTTAGGCTAGCCGATATGGCCGCTAGGCTTGAATCTGAGTTCGCTCGTAAAGCGACATTTGATGACGTAAAACCATTATTAACAAAGGTTAATAAACATATAGAACAGCTCTTTGGTGAGTTGTGTTCTGTACTCCATCGTCCTTTACCATCGGTAGATAAAAAAGATGAGCTAGATACAGAAGCGATTTCGATTATCCACCGCCTAAATATGCTACTCAATGACTTAGATGCCTATGCAATCGAGTTTCTTGACGAGCATTACCATCACCTCAATACTTTACTTAAATCAGACGATTTTGAGCTGTGCTGCAAACATATCAACGACTGTGATTTTATTGCTGCGAGTGAATCGCTGCGAAAAGCAGCCAGTATCTATCCATTAGACTTGGATAGAGTAAATGGAAGTGAGTATGAATGAAGAAAAAGCAACTATCCTTGTGGTAGATGACAATTCAGAAAACAGAGCTCTGTTAAGCGGACTGCTTGCTTCAACGTTTCGAGTTCTCATTGCCACCAATGGTATGCAAGCGATACAAGCGTGTAAAAAACACCTACCAGATATCGTCCTATTAGACATTATGATGCCAGAAATGGACGGGTATGAGGTGTGTCGACGTCTTAAACAAGATCCTGAAACAGAGAATGTTCCAATCATTTTCTTAACTGCAAAATCTCAGATAGAAGATGAGCAGCGTGGCTTTGAAATGGGAGCCGTAGATTATATTTTGAAGCCTATCAGTCCACCTATTTTACTGGCTCGCGTTGGGACACATCTTAGGTTGAAAGAAGCTAGAAGTGCCTTAGCAAAACAAAACGAGGTTCTAGAAGTTAAAGTCCAAGAGCGAACTCATGAACTCGAAGAAATCCAAAATGCGACAATGATGGCAATGGCGTCTTTAGCTGAAACCAGAGATAACGAAACAGGCAATCATATTCGTCGTACACAACACTATGTCAAGGCACTGGCTGATGAACTAGTGCTTGAAGGTATGTTTCTTGAGGAATTAACAGAGGCAAATATCGCGACAATTTATAAGTCCGCGCCACTGCATGATATTGGGAAAGTAGGGATTCCTGATAGCGTGTTATTGAAACCGGGAAAGCTAACGAGTGAAGAGTTTGAAATCATGAAGTCTCATACGTCATTAGGTAAAGACGTAATTGAAACGGTAGAGCGTTCGATTGATTTTCAGTGTGATTTTTTAATGTATGCCAAAGAGATTGCCCATTATCACCAAGAAAAATGGGATGGTAGTGGGTACCCTGAAGGACTAAAAGGTAATGAAATTCCGATTAGTGCAAGGATGATGGCAATTGCTGACGTGTACGATGCGTTGATCTCAAAACGTGTTTATAAGCCCGCGTTCCCTCACGAAAAAGCCGTAAGTATTATTGAAGAAGGGGCAGGCCAACATTTTGATCCTGTGATGGTGAAAGCATTTCTCGCTATCGAGCAACAATTTAAGTCAATTGCAGAAACATACAAAGATGACGATCTTGAAGACGGTATGGATATGTCTTTAGATAAGGTAAACTAACCTGAGGGGTTATGAGATCAGTGAGTTGTTAAGAAAGGCTCCATTGGGAGCCTTTCTTATTTAAAAACTAAGGGCAAAGGTGACCTTGTTTAGCTACTTGGATCATCTTGTAATTGCCTTGCAAATCACGATACACAACGGTATTCCAAACTTCGTCGTTATCCAAGGTAAACTCAATCGCGTAGTTCAAACCACTGACAATTTGGGTGCGAACTTCATTGATTTCTTTTACTTTTGCTGCGGTATTCATTTGGCTCATAACGGTATCTAACGCTGATTGTACTTCAGGTGTGACTTTCGAAATGTTCCAGCCTCCGGGCATGTTCTCTTTTATTTGGCACATTGGTCTGTTTGGTGTTGTTTGTACTTCAGCGGGTTCCGGTGCTTTTTGGTTGCATCCTGCCAAAACCAGCGTACCAATGACTGATACAAGTAAGACTTTCTTCATCATATTTCACCTAAATAAGTGTGCTTAAACTCATCTTATAGTGTTTTTGGTATGCAAGTTTGTACTAAAAATGAGATTTTTATTGGTTCATTTAGATGGGAATGTATTCTTTTTGAATGGATAGATCGGGTGAATGGGTAGTCACCGATAGGTTCGGTGACTACGGGCAAGGTAGGCTGTGGTGATACGATATTAGTCGTTATCGCGGTATTTATATTGGTAGTCGACGTTGAGTATTGCTCGATATTTCATATCACCGAGTTGTTTCGAGTACTCTTCAACGCTCAATTTCATGTCATCGATCTTGATGCTGTTATACTGCAACGTATTTTCGATGATACCGAGTTTGTTACGTAATTCTGATGCAGGCATGGTTCTCAAAGTATCCATCATTTCGTAACCAGCATCATACGCTTCTTGTTTGGTTTGATACTCGTTTGATTTGAAAGAACGATCCGAATGTGTTGTTGAAATTGCCGCAAAAACTGATGAGCTCATTAATAGGGCAGAAAGCAATAAGATTGTCTTTTTCATAATATTTCTCCTGTGCGAGTGACAGAAGAGATATTACTCCCAAGAATGTAAAGGATCAGTCAAGGTATGTAAGGTTTTTCCTAGTTTGTGTAAGTGTATTCCTAACAAATGCTGACAAAATGTCATGAGTAAGCAAAATACCACATAATAATCTAAAATCTTGGGGAGTGTGTTGGGTTTTGGTTTTGATTGGGTCAGATATGCTAATTGTGTTCGAGAATGTAGCAGGTTCTCCTCCTTCTTTTGTCGAGAAGGAGGAGTGATATATCAGTTAATTTCAATCCTATTTGGCTCCTCAATAACATGGTCTGGTTTTGGTACAACAATAACTAAAACGCCTTCTTGATACTCGGCGTAGATATCCTCCCAAAGTAAATTTTCGCCTAATGTGAAACTTCGAATCATTTTTCCTTCATAACGTTCTTTATGGATTACTTTGTTGTTGTCGGAGCTTTCAATTTGTTTGTTAGTACATGCTTCTAATGTCAGTACACCTCTTTGGTAAGTAATTGATATGTCTTCTTTAGCAACACCGGGTAAGTCCGCGATGATCTCAAAAGCGGTTTCTTTTTCTAGTACATCGACTCTTGGAGAAAAACTATCCATATCATGACGAGGACGAATAGCCGGAAATGCATTGTCAAATAGGCGATAAAAGTCAGCCCAGGAGTCTCTTGGTATTAAGCTCATATTCTCCTCCTTAAACGCTATTTGAACGTGGCAATATAAGTTTAGAAGGTATGGTAAAGCTGGAGGGAGAAACACAATGATGATTGATCTTGATCAAGCATCATTGTGCTCATGTCAATCGTCACTGAACTCTGATGCGATTTTTATAAATAGTGCTTCTTGCTCGCAGAAAGCTTCGATGAGTTCAGGGTCGAAGTGGTTGCCAGAACCTTTCAAGATGATTTCGCGTGCATCTTCATGGGTCATAGGATCTTTATATACGCGCCGACACCGAAGGGCATCGTATACGTCGGCGATTGCCATCATCCGAGCGCTCAAAGGTATACTCTCTTTAGAGAGACCTTGGGGATAACCAGAGCCATCCCACTTTTCATGATGACCATAAGCAATTTCTTTGGCAACAGAGATCAAATCGGTATGAGCACCAGAGAGTGTTTCTGCTTTTTCTAGTGCTTGTAGGCCAAGTACCGCATGGGTTTTCATGATCTCGAATTCTTCATCGGTAAGTTTGCCTGGCTTTAGTAAAATATTGTCTGCAATGCCTACTTTACCAATATCATGCAGTGGCGCTGCTTTAAAATAGCTATCAATAACCTTGGGGGTTAATGTATTTTTGTATTTCTGTTTAGTTGCCAAATGTTCAGCAAGCAACTTCACATAATGTTGCGTTCTTAAAATGTGATTGCCAGTTTCAGGGTCCCTTGTCTCAGCGAGACTTGCCAGTGCAAACACGACGGCATCTTGCATTCTGTCTAATTCCGTCGAACGTTTTACGACTTCCTTTTCTAGGTAACCATTTTGATCGCGCAGAATATCTTTAGAACGTTTATTCTGAAGATGCGTTTTTACACGTGAACGTAATAAAGGGATACTAACGGGCTTGTGTATATAATCAGCAGCGCCTAGCTCAAACCCCAGCTTTTCATCTTCAGGTGTGTCTTTACCGGTTAAGAAAATAACAGGGATATGCTGAGTATCAGGATTATGAGTAATAACCCGTATCACATCGTATCCAGTTAGTTCGGGCATTACGATATCAAGCAGGATCAGGTCTATATTGAATTTACTCAATATATCCAGCGCCATTTGGCCTGATTTGGCCGCTTTAATCTGGTAACGATTGGCCAACCCTTGACTCATGAATGCCAAGTTGTCTGAAGAATCATCGACGATTAACACTGTGCAATCGGTAAGATTTTCTATGGGCATTGATGCCATCCTCGATTATTCGCTGAAAAAACCATCTAAACGTCATTTAGTTACTACACTTATCAATAACTATAGACAACCTAAGTAGTAATGCGCCGATAATTATTAAGTTTAGGTGGGCTCAATGCGATCAATACGCACATTATTTACAATTTTATTTTTAGCCATGGGTTTAAGCTCTCTGGCCATGTTTGCGATTAACCAAAAGGTTGGAGACCTGCGTAGTGAAAGCCGCTTTTATCAAGATGAACTGCATCTTTTTTATCGCTTGTCTCAAGAGCTCAAACACAGTTCTGATCATCTGACAAAATTTGCTCGTGCATATAGTGCTACCGGGAATGAGTACTGGATTGATTTGTTTAATAAAGTCCTCGATGTTCGTAATGGTGTACTGCCAATTCCGGAAGGGAATGAATATGAATACTGGGACGTCATTATTCATAATAAGAAAGCGGTAATTGCCACACCTGTTCATGAAAATGAGCCTCTACTTGACCGTATTAGACACTCTGGAATTGATGCCGTTGAATTTTTAGAACTTAAAAACGCTTTAGCGCTTTCTGATGCGCTTGTAGAGTTAGAGCGCGAAGCATTTATGGCAATAAAAGGTTTCAAAAAATCAGATGATGGCCGTTTTGTGGACACAGGAAAGCCGGATTTAGTATTGGCGCGTCAGCTTTTGTATAGCGATCAGTATTTTAATGAAAAAGCGAAGATCATGGCCGCTATTGGATCGGCACATAAGTCCATCGTCGCAAGAATTGAAAACAAAATAACAGAAGTTGATGAAGAAGAGCGCTTCTATCAAACCCTGAATAACGGGCTGCTTGGTTTATTATTATCAACGATCGGCTTGTCGTTTATTCTGCTCTGGCGTTTGTACATTAGCCCTCTAAGCCAACTGCTGAAAACGGTAGTGAGTCAGGTTAAAGAAGAGAACTATGCGTTTACCATAACACAAACGGCTTATGCAGAATTACAGCGTTTTATCGATAGCCTCAATGTGGTTTTTCATCATATTGGTCAGCAATTAAGCCACAATACGTTGGTCAAAGACTTCAATATCATTATGCGCACGAATCATTCGACCCAAGCGCTTTGTCAGGAAGTTTGCCAGTTTCTGCTTCACCAATTTCCGGTGCAAATGGTGGGGATGTACATTTTCCAAAATAATAGACTGCATCGCTTATCCGGTGTTGGTTACGGAGATAACGCTATCTCTGAATATACCGATCCTGCTTCGACTCAAATGAGTGTATTGCTTTCGGGGAAGCCACATTCTATGAAAGGGCTGGAAGGAAAATACTATGTGGAATTGAATGGGGGACAGCTTTCTTTTAATGAAATCTATTACTTGCCATTATATGTGAATCAACAACCTGTGGCTCTGCTCGAAATTGGCGCCATTGAATATTTAACCGAGCAGCAGTACCAGTGGTTAACCCAAATGTTGGATGATTTATCTGTTAGCATCCAACTGAGCCAAAATGCTGAATTGCAACGTCAGGCGGAGCAAAAAGTCTTAGAGCAGTCTCAGCTTAATCAAGAAATCCTGAATGCAACACCAAACCCTATGTATTGCTTGTCTCCTGAGGGCAAGTATCTTTCTGTGAATGCGAAGTTTTGTGACTTAGTGGGGTTAGTGTCTGATCAAATCGCAGGTAAAACACCAAGTGACATATTTAGCCCTGAAACTGCCGAGAGTTTTGCTGCTGCACATAAAGAATTGAGTGCAGATTCTCTAAATAAAGATTATGAACTGTCGATGGTTGATGCTGAGAATGAACGTAGAGATATGTTGGTGTACGAAGCGTCATTTAGAAATAACAAAGGTAAGGTGTCTGGCATTGTTGGTTTACTGCTTGATCTAACTGAACGCAAACAAATGGAGTTAGATTTAAGAGAGGCTAAGGAAACGGCAGACGCCATGAGCCAAGCGAAAGGGGACTTCCTTGCCAATATGAGCCATGAGATTCGCACGCCAATGAATGCCATTTTAGGCATGGCACACTTGGCACTGAATACTCAGTTAGATGAAAACCAACATAAATACGTTTCCCGCATTAACGAGTCAGCGAAAAACTTACTGGGCATTATTAATGACATCTTGGATTTTTCTAAAATTGAGGCCGGCAAGCTTCATGTAGAAGAAACAAGTTTTAGCCTTGATGAAGTACTCGACAATGTCACCAATGTTATTTCGTTAAAAGCACATGAAAAAGACCTTGAGTTTCTACTCGATATCGATCCGAGAATTCCTCCTGGTTTAATTGGCGACCCGCTGCGACTTGGCCAAGTCATTGTGAACCTTTGTGGTAACGCAGTTAAGTTTACTGAGCAAGGTGAAATTGTTGTTGCGGCTCGTTGTGAATCGAAGACAGAAGATGAGGTTAAGCTGCGTTTTACTGTTCGTGATACGGGTATTGGTATTCCCGAAAACAAACTGGATTCGTTATTTGCTTCGTTTAACCAAGCAGATACCAGCATTACTCGTAAGTTTGGGGGAACAGGGCTAGGGCTGAGTATCAGTAAACAACTCGTTGAACTGATGGGAGGGGAGCTTTCTGTTACGAGTAAGCAAGGCGTTGGATCTGTATTCGAATTTACTATTTTGTGCGGGCTGCAAGAGGCAAAAATGCGGGATATCTCGAAACCCATAAGCCACTTGGCTGGTAAGAGTGCTTTGGTTTTGGATGATAATGATTCTGCCCGCAATATTTTAACCACCTTGTTAGATGCAATGCATTTTAAAACCAAAGCGGTAAGCAATGCATTTGAAGCGATTGATGAAATCAAGAGCCGTCATTTTGACTTACTGTTCCTCGACTGGAATATGCCAGGAATGAATGGCATTGAGACGGCAGAACGTATAAAGCACCTTGGGATTGGGGAGCATGCAAAAATCTTTCTTGTTACGGCTTATGGTCGTGAGCTTTCACTTAGCGAGGAAAACACAAAGCTATTTGATGGATTAATTGTAAAGCCTGTTAACCCTTCTAATCTACTTGACGCTGTTATGAATGCATACGGTATTGAGCATGTTCGAAGTGCCAAAGACAGATTGCTTACCCAAAAACCAAGGTTTTCAGGTGAACGAGTGTTGTTGGTGGAAGACAATATTGTCAATCAAGAGGTTGCGCTTGGTCTATTGGATGAAGTTAATGTGAATGTCATTGTTGCGGACAATGGTCAGGAAGCGATAGATCGACTATCGGAGCAATCCTTTGATTTAGTACTGATGGATATGCAGATGCCAATCCTCGATGGGATAAGTGCCACTAAAGAAATTCGAACAATGCATCAATATGACAAGCTACCTATTGTTGCTATGACGGCAAATGCCATGTCGTCGGATGTTGAAAGGTGTTTGAAAGCGGGTATGGATGATCACATTGCTAAGCCGATCAGTGTGAATAATTTATATAAAACACTGAATAAATTTCTCAAGACCGCGGAATCTCAACCTGCATTGGATTCCACGGCATCGACAGAAAGCCCAGTTCTTTTAAATGGCAAGGTACCTTCTTTACCTGTGCTATCTGATATGGATGTTGCGGGTGCAATTGAAGCTATTGGTGGCAATAAAAAACGGTACTTAGAAATCTTGCAGCATTTCCTAGAAGGGCAAAACGAAGAAATTAACAAGCTCAATGTCTTGATAGAAAAAGCACAATGGGAGGAAGCTTCGAGGCTCCTTCATACATTAAAAGGTGCCGCTTCTAATCTGGGTGTTAACCGGGTTGCAGAGCTTGCTGTAGAAATGGAAGAGATGGTCGATAGAGAATTAAGGCCACCAACAACACATATTGAGCAAGCGCAATTGTACTTGGAAACCTTGTCCGCACAGCTAACTGATTGGATGAGAGGACAAGAGCAAGAAGAAGATGAAGATTGCGCTGATGCTGCCGAGCTATACCACAAGCTGGTCAAATGCGTAGAGAACTTTGACGCAGAAGCCATTTTAGTGGTGCAGAAGGCAAAAGCATGTTCGTTTTGGAATGACGAGCAAAAAAAACAGTTATTAGCGGCTGTGGAAGATTTTGATTTTGAGTTGGCAAAAAGCTTGTTGAGTGAATTTCCTAAGCCAACGGATTGATTGAAAACTAAAACAGTTACTTACATCGAGATAGAGTATTTGTTAGGGAAAATACAATGAACATTAACAACACAATGAAGCTAGTTTTTGCTGTGATTGGCATTGGTATCATCATTAGTGTCGTCTCAGTACTCCAATTGAATGGACTATTGCAGCAAGTCGATAAAATGGCAAAAATCCGCTACCAGTCTTATCAAGCTGCAGATGAACTGCGCCAAAGCTCTGATGACCTAACCCGTTTAGGACGAACCTATGTACTTACCGGGGATGATGGCTATGAAAAAATGTACATGGATATCTTAGCCATTCGA
This sequence comes from Vibrio sp. TRT 21S02, assembly GCF_050113675.1. Taxonomy (NCBI): domain Bacteria; kingdom Pseudomonadati; phylum Pseudomonadota; class Gammaproteobacteria; order Vibrionales; family Vibrionaceae; genus Vibrio; species Vibrio sp. TRT 21S02. The sequence continues at coordinate 389,079 of NZ_JBNJOI010000002.1, read as the reverse complement.
AATGGTGACAAACCGAGACCACAGAATTATCACACGATTTATTGGGATTTGGTCATCAACTACGGTCAGAAACCTAAACCAGATGGTGGTCGCGTATCGCTGCAAACCATGATGGAAGAACTAGGGTTCAGTGATCAAGAATTTAAGCTACTTAAAGAAGCGCAAGCCAATTCGGACGCTCTCGTTCAGATGGAAGTTAAAGCGATGAATGCGGTGAAAGGATTGTTCCCAGACAATAGCGGTAACTATACCGTGAGAGGAGAGCCAGACAAAGCAATGGCAGCAGAGCTGCTGCACAGTAAAGCTTATCATCAGGAAAAAGCAAAAATCATGGCGCCTATCGATAAGTTTTTTATGGCATTGGAGCAAAGGACGTCTGAACAGTTTTCTGATGCAGCCAATCAAGCAAAAACAATGGTATTGATCGGAAATATTTCGTTAATAGTTGTTTTGGTGCTCGCGGTTATTGGTTATGTGTTGGTAAATCGTAAAGTAGTAAACCCGATCGACCAAATGGCAACATTACTCAAGCAGGTTGATGATGATTCTGATCTCACGTTGCGTGTTGATGACAAGAGTAATAATGAGCTGGGTGTGATTGGTGTTTCGATCAATAAAGTACTAGATAGTTATGCGACCACGATTCGCAAGATAAATGAAGTAAATAGCACGATTTCCCATATCTCTGACTCTATCGCTAGCATTACGGACAAAAATGCAGATGTTGCCAACCAGCAAAATCAAGAAATGGAAATGGCTGCAACTGCCATGGAGCAAATGACTTCTGCTTTGGCGAATGTGGCTGAGAGTACAACCATGGCAGAAAACTACGCGGGAAGCGCAGAGCAAGAAGCCAGTACTAGTAAGCAAGTCTTTGATAAGACCACAAGTGAGTTTGGTGATTTAGAAGGTGAATTTGGCCGAACTTCAGAAATCATTAAGCAGCTTGCTGAAGAGTCAAAAAATGTCGGAAATGTATTGGATGTAATCAAAGCGATAGCAGAACAAACGAACTTACTGGCATTGAATGCTGCAATTGAGGCTGCGCGTGCGGGTGAGCAAGGGCGCGGTTTTGCGGTGGTTGCGGATGAGGTTCGTTCTCTGGCTCAACGTACGCAAGATTCCACCGGTGAAATTGAAGGGATCATTTCGACCTTGCAAGAGAAAGCTCAAGAGTCGACCAAAACGATCGAGCAAAGTGCCGATAAAATGCAATCGACACGTTCGAATATGGGCGTCGCTAATGATGCGTTAGGTAGCATACAAGGTTCTGCTACGGAGATTCATAAACTCAATACCTCGATTGCAGCTGCGACAGAAGAGCAATTAAAAGTAAGTGATGAGATATCATCCAACCTTTCTAATATTAAGTCTCTTTCTAATGAAATTGCGGATGAAATCAATCGCCTAGAGCCGATTATTGTAGACTTAAAAGATAATGTAACAGGGCTTCAAGGGGCTATCCAACATATACGGACATAGTGTATGAGTAGGGGGGCGAAGGCGCCCCCTTGTCATTATCTGCGAGAGAAAAGTTTATCGAGGGAAAATTTTACTTATATACCAACCAAACATGTTGATCTCAATCACATAACCTACGTCTTTCATAGTAACATTTGTGATATGGAAAATTGACCTTAATCAAACAAAGTGTTGCTACTATTTGTTGAGAAAATGTTATTTGGGTTGTTTCTAATTTGCGACGGGAATGATTAATCAAGGAGTATCTAAATTAATAATTTCTTAACATCTATTTTTTTCATCAGCTTCATCGCTTTTTTGAGTTTTCTTCAAGTTCCACTTTGCCTTAACTTCCTGTGGTAAGCGCACCAACCAAGAAGTGCGCGATTTGAGTGAGGGTAAATTAACCTCAGAGAAGGAAGTCACATGAAGCACACTATAGCAATGAGCATCTTGCTCGCAGTGTCTTTCGGGGCATCAGCTGATAGAGCGGTCGAAGAACCGATAAAAGCAATAGAACCCATAGAAGGTCTAAACACGCAAAAAGTGGAACTGGGCAAAGCGCTCTGGTTCGAGCCACGTTTATCGGCATCGAATACCATTTCGTGTAACTCTTGTCACAACGTGGCAACTGGTGGTGTGGATAATCTCCCAAGTTCCATCGGGCACAAATGGTCTATTGGTCCAATAAACTCTCCAACAGTTCTCAACTCAGATATGAACTTTGTTCAATTCTGGAATGGTCGAGCAAAAGATCTGCAAGAGCAGGCTGCAGGGCCAATTGAGAACCCGTTGGAAATGGCTTTTACTCATGAACTTGCCATCGACACCTTGCAGTCTATCCCGCAGTATCGTCAATGGTTTAAGGAGGCTTATGGTAAGGAAGCATTCACGATTGATGAAGTAACCGACGCCATAGCAATGTTTGAAAAAACGCTGAGAACACCAAATGCGCCATTCGACCTGTGGCTAAAAGGGGACGATAGTGCGTTAACGGCCAACCAACTGGAAGGTTATCAGTTATTCAAAGCGAAAGGGTGTACCGCATGCCACGCTGGACCATTAGCCGGGGGGCAAATGTATCAGAAAATGGGGCTGGTAAAACCATTTGAAACTGAAAACCCTGATGTTGGTAGAAAAGCCATTACTGGTAATGAGTTTGATAAGTTTGTGTTCAAAGTACCGACTTTACGGAACGTAGAACTGACTTACCCATACTTCCATGATGGTTCGGTTTGGGACCTACAAGAAGCGGTTGAACTTATGGCTGATATTCAGCTTGGTCAGAAACTAACAAAAGGAGAAGCGAGTAAAATCACTGACTTCTTAAAATCACTGACTGGAGAGCAACCTAAAGTCACCTTACCGCATCTACCACCATCTACGGTAGAAACGGCCAGACCACAAATCTAATGATTACCTTTGCTTGCGAGCCCTTCCGATTTGGAAGGGCTTTTTTTATGCTGCTTATTTTGTGCTCAGATCTGTTATTTAATTGAATATATAACAGCCAATATAAGATAAAGTTTGAAATCGATTCAATAATTATATTGTAAAATTAACGATATTAAATTTCTAATTAACAGTTTTATTACCGTAAAACTTCATCTTATTATATTGTTGATATTATCTTTATTGCCAACTTAAGTTTATATTGAATTAATAGTAAGTAAATGTGACCTGTGAAGCTTATTTTTCCATTTTTTTAATATAGATTATTCTCCAATTTGATGACAAGAATTACGAAAATGGATATCTATTTATGCTGTGAATGATTTTTATTAATACCATCATGTTTATAATGGTGTTATCTATTGTCATTTGCTGATGACAGTTAAATCTAGGTTTGTCTTTGACATGTCGTGCTTTCTGCAATAACTGTAGAGTTAGTTTTATTTAACCTGTTTTGTATGAGGCTTTGACTTATCAATTATATTGATAATAAATAAATGATAATTGAAATTAATGTTCTTGTTGATATATAAGAACAAATAGAAAATAAAAATAAATATTTATTAATTTACCATATCTACTGAAGTTTAATTTTAACTTCAGCGGTTAACTATAAATAAAATAACGGAAATAATATATGTATAAAAGAAAAACGCTTGCTGTCTTAATTGGTGCTTCTATTGCTCTTGTGGGTTGTCACGAAGAACAAAAAATAAAACTCCCACAAGCTCCATCATCTGAATTTACTAATATTATAGATAGAACAGGTGACCCACAATTTTTACGTGACTATGATGAGTATTCAAATCTAAAATATAACGCCTTTGTTGATAATGGTGCATGGCATGGTCATTTGTTGCCTGAAGATGAGAAGGGGTATGGTGCATTTGGTGGCATTATGCAAGTCACTCAAGAATACGCGCATTTTATGTCTGGGCAAGCATTTGACAAATTAGTAATTACCGATGAAGAAAGTGGTAAGAGCTACGATTTATCTCAAGCTGATGCAGAAATTTATTCAATTCCTGGTGCCTTAGTTCAGATATTAAAGCTGAAAGATCTGCGCGTTCAGATGGTATTACGTTTTGTCACTGATAGAACTTCTTTGTTGGAAACTAAAATCACCAACCTAACGGATGATGATATGCAGTTAGCTTTGTCATGGAATGGTGAGTTAGTTGAAAATGCGCGTTCTGATCAAGCAGACAAAACAGTGGATGAAATGTATCCACAATATCAACGAAAAATTAGTCCCATTAATAACGGCATCAAAATTAATTTTGGTGAGATGAAAGATAACTGGGCGATCCGCAATGATGCTGATGCTGAGTTTCGTATCGTCCGTTCAATTGCGAACCAATCAACGGCAGACGGCATTTCATTTTCCTCTCATACGGCGGTTGAGGTTGACGATGGCGATACACTGACGTTCTATACTGCTTATTCCAACCTTCATAATTCAGTTGAAGTATCCACAGAGCAAGAAAAACTCAAAGATGTTTTCAAGAAGCCGCAAAAGTACATGGATAAGTCTGAGAAACGTTGGGACAAATACCTGAAGAAAGGTCTAACGAACAAAGACGCGACACCGGAACAAGAGCGCGTCGCTGTAAAAGCAATGGAAACGTTAAATGGCAACTGGCGCTCTGCGGCTGGCGACATTAAACAGGCTACAGTTACGCCTTCTGTGACCGCACGTTGGTTCTCAGGCGCATTGACTTGGCCTTGGGATTCTTGGAAGCAAGCGTACGCCATGGCACACTTCAATCCAGATGTTGCAATGGACAACATTCGCACGGTTTTCCAAAATCAAATACAAGCCGATGATCCTATTCGCCCACAAGATGAAGGCTATCTACTTGATGTGGTGACTTATACTAAGCCTGAGTCTCGTGGTGGTGCAGGAGCTGAAAACTGGAATGAACGTAATACCAAACCTTCGTTAGCTGCATGGGCAGTCATGGAAGTCTATCATGCGCTAAATAATCAGTTTGAACGTAAAGACGATGCTCAAGCTTTCATTGACGAAATGTACCCTAAGCTGGTTGCTTACCATGATTGGTGGTTAAGCAATCGCGATCACAACCAAAATGGCATTCCTGAGTACGGTGCTGCCGTTGACCCAGCTCATAACACTGATGATGGCGTGATGTATGTGTGGGTGCAAACACGAGACCCTAACTTTAATACGATTATTGATTCCAGCGATATCATTGCGACAGATGGGGATTGGTATCAGGTCAAAGGTATGGTGGCGTACAATGAGATCTTGGATAACGTAGACTATATGAACCTGTCTGTCGGTGCTCAGGAAGCGGCGGGTTGGGAATCTGGTATGGATAACGCGGCACGCTTTGGCTTTATCTACAACATCCACGATATGAACGAGCAGGCTGAAGACATTAATAGCCCAGACCAAACAGTTGACCAGCTTGGGCGTTATGCTGCTAGCGCGTACGGCTTTGATAATTCGATGACTCTAAATGGTAGTGAGTGGGAATACGCGAATGTAACCCCTGAGAACCAAGCTAAGCTAGAGGCGGCGAAGAAAGATTGGGAAGTCCGTTTTGCAGAAAACCGTGCCAACAATAACGACTCAAAGATGCCATTATTGGGTTTTTCTATGCTACAAGAATCGGTTGACCAAGCATCTTACATGTATTCAGACAATAAATATCTGGCTGAAATGGCAGGATTGGTTTCTGCAAAAGTACCGGGTAAAGAGCGTGCTCAAGAGTTTTTGGATGGTGCTGGTGAAATCAAAGACTACATCAATAAATGTATGTTTGATGAAAGTACAGGGTTCTTCTACGACATTCATCTAAATGTTGAACCAGACGGCACAACACCTCAACCGCTGGCGAATGGTTGTGCTGGTGAACCAATATTAGCACGTGGTCGTGGCCCTGAAGGATGGTCACCACTATTCAACGGTGCGGCAACTCAGGAGAATGCAGACAAAGTGATTGCGGTGATCCGAGATCAAGACGAGTTCAACACTTCTGAAAAATACCAAGGTGTAGGCGTGCCATTCCCGACCGCTTCTCAAACTAACCCAGCATATGGTAAAGACATTTACTGGCGTGGAAGAGTGTGGCTGGATCAGGTTTATTTCGGATTGAGAGCGATGGAAAATTACGGTTACAAACCAGAAGCAATTTCGATGGCGAATGATGTTTTCAATAACGCGCAAGGAATGACAGGAAACATGCCAATTCGCGAAAACTATAACCCAGAAACCGGAGCGGTTCAGGGCGCTTCGAACTTCTCGTGGTCAGCAGCTCATTTATACATGATGTACAACGATTTCTTTAAACATCAATAAACGAAATTGATCGATAAGGTGTGTATAACTAAGCCCTTCCGTTTTGGAAGGGCTTTTTTATATTAGATTAGATGACCTTGGTCAACGAAGAGAACACCTGAGTTGTTATCTGCATCTTCGTAGCTGTATACCGCAAATTCACTTGCGTTGAAGCCATTCTGAGTGAGGTAATCTGATTGCTCTTGTGTCATTGTTGTTTGCTCGACAAACACATCATCGTCAATCGTAACATCGATATTTGAAAGGATAAGGCCCGCATCTTCGCCGTTATTTTCTAATACTGTTGAGTCTACGGTCAGTGTTGCACCATCAGTACCGATGACAGCCTCAATGCCTTCAAAGGTTACTTGATCCGAGTCACCGTTCGTTGTTAGCGTATCAAAACCTTCATTACCATCGACGTGACGTGTCACATCTGTCGTTGGTGCTGTTAAACCATCCACATGGATTTGGTCGCGACCAGCGCCAGCATCGATAGTGTATTCAGTCAGGCGGTCGTATGAACCAGGGCCTGATGATTGCATTGTGATGATGTCGTCGCCATTACCCGTGTCAATTTGGAACAGATGGCTCCAAGCCGGATTGGTACTAGTACCTGCTTCAACAAAAACGTTAACGACGTCAACCGAATCACCTTCTGACGTATCAATTTGACCACGTTTTGCATCAGAAATATTGATAACCGTTGCAACATCATTGTTAACAGTCAAGTCAACGTCAACAAAGTTTGATACGTGGACAACAGTTGCGTCAGTTTCAACGCTCACTTCTTTTGAGTAAGCACCATTCCATTCATTAGAGTGGATACTAAATGTTGCGCCGCTGTTTTGCGAAACAACGCCGTGTCCTTGGTAAACAGGGATGTTCGGATCAATAGAGAAGCTATTGTCGTCATTTAAGTTAGCTGAAGAACCAGAACCGTCAAAGTTAGTAGTACCAAAATTAATACGCATGTTTATGTCCTATAGCGAGGGTTATTTTTCAGTCGCGATCATCCATGGAACGAATCTTTGTGGGGGAAAAGTATTCGAGTCAGATCACTGATATAACGGATATTAATGGAAGTTAGTTTTTGATCTATAGAATCACTTATATTTGGTACGTCATTTGGTACCTGAAATAAAATCAATCAAAAGCATTAGGTATGGCGTATTTTATCGCTTGGTACTTATAGCGACAAAGCATAGAAAGCTTGATGAGAACAAGTTTTGGTGATGGTTATTTATCACTAGGTAAGAATTATTTTGTAATCATTTGGTTTGTTTGTCATTTAGATCTTAGGTTTGTTTTTTTGTGTTTTGATGAGTTGGATAAAGAGGGTAGAAAGGTAATGCTGGTACACGTTGTTTAACTGTGCTAATCGTTTAGTTATTGTATTTGTTATTAAAAAGCCTGCATGTTGCAGGCTTTCATTATTCGATTGATGTTTCTGGTTGTTGCTGAATATCTGATTGGTCTGCAGACGATAGCTGCTGTGTCTCTTCAGCTTCAAGTTTGGCACGTTCTGCTTTTGAGATATAGCGTGGTTTATTACTTTTATGAAGCTTGGCATTTGCCTTCTTCTGTTTTTTCTTCAGAATTTGGTTAATTTTCTTTTTTCGATTCATCGTGTTTGCCGCTTCGTTTTATTGGGCGAGTAAGATACCAGAAGTTGTGGAATGGAAACAGAAGTAAAACGCCAGCATTTGCTGGCGTTTTTATGTGTATGGCCCTTTTAACCTATGAGGCCTTATCCATCTTTGGCCGAGAATCTTCTTCCGTTGTTTCTGAGAATATTTCAGCGACTGCAGAGCGCTCTAATTCGCCTTGCAGGTTACCGTCATCGTCAACAACAGGCAGTGAATAGTCACTGCACATGGTTTCGGTTAAGACCTCTTCAATAGCGGCAGATGGAGAGACTGCTGGAACTTCCTCGTAAAGGGTTTCACAAAACTCTTCAGCAGAATCTTCTTTAACTGCATCGATTAGGCTCTCTTTGGTGACGAGTCCTTGATAACCATCATCAGTGACATGGTAGCCGTAATCTTGTTTTGACTGCTTCATTTGGCTCAACGCTTCTTGAATCGTTGATGCTGTGATACGTAATGCCGGAGGTTGCATCACGATTTCAACCGTAAGTGCACGTGCACGGTTTACATCTTTTACGAAAGCTTCAACATAATCATCGGCTGGGTGCAGCAAAATCTCATCAGGTGTTCCTTGCTGTACCAGCTCCCCATCTTTAAGAATTGCAATTCTATCGCCTAAACGAAGTGCTTCATCTAAATCGTGGGTAATGAAAACAATAGTTTTATGTAACTTGTCTTGTAACTCGATCAGTTGATCTTGCATTTCACTACGGATCAATGGATCGAGGGCTGAGAATGCTTCATCCATAAGCAATATCTCTGCATCGGTACATAGAGCACGAGCCAAGCCAACACGTTGTTGTTGACCGCCTGAAAGCTGAGAAGGGTACTGTTTTTCGTATCCTTTTAGGCCTACCGTTTCAAGCCACTCACACGCTTTTTCGTGACGTGCATTTTTATCAATGCCTTGGATTTCTAAACCGTAGGCAACATTTTCCAGCACAGTTCGATGCGGCATTAAGCCAAACCGTTGGAAAACCATGGACATTTTATGACGGCGGAACTCTTCGAGCGCCTTCATACTAAGGCTCATTACATCAATGCCTTCAACCAAAATTTGCCCTTCAGTAGGATCGATTAGGCGATTGAAGTGACGAATAAGAGTCGATTTTCCTGAGCCAGATAGCCCCATAATGACGAAAATCTCACCCTTATTGATTTGTAAGTTGATGTCTTTAAGACCAACAGTGTGTCCTGTTTCCGCTAACACGGCATCTTTTGATTGGCCTTCTTTGACCCGAGACATGACCGATTTAGGTTTGGCTCCAAAGACTTTATACAGGCCACTAATTTCGATTAATGGTTTAGTCATGCCTTAGATCTCCAAGATGTGCTTGAGTACGTTTCGCGTAAGCTTGAGATGCGCGATCGAACAGTATTGCCAAAGCAACAATCGCAAAGCCGTTAAGCAAACCGAGCGTGAAATATTGGTTAGTAATAGATTTAAGAACTGGTTGGCCAAGGCCTTTCACCCCAATCATTGAGGCGATGACAACCATTGAAAGTGCCATCATGATGGTTTGGTTGATTCCTGCCATAATTGTTGGCATCGCAAGGGGTAGCTGTACGCCCCACAACCGCTGTTTCTTATTGGCACCAAATGCTGTGGCTGCTTCAAGTACTTCTTTATCAACGAGGCGGATGCCAAGGTTAGTTAGGCGAATCACAGGTGGAATCGCATAGATCACAACAGCGATAAGGCCGGGAATTTTACCAATGCCCAAAAGCATAACCACGGGAATAAGGTAAACGAAGGCTGGCATGGTTTGCATAACATCAAGCATCGGTGTAACGATGGACTGGACACGGTTTGAGCGTGCCATTGCAATACCAATAGGAATACCAAGTACGATAGATAATAAGGTACAAACCGTAATGATACTCAGCGTCCGCATTGTGTCTTCCCACATGCCGAAATAGCCAATCAGAAGTAAAGACACGAAACACCCGACAGCTAATTTCCAAGAACGGCTAGCAGCATAAACGAGTGCGGTACAAAAGCCGAGAATAATAAACCAAGGGGTTGAAATCAAAAGCTTTTCAAACCAGACAAGAAAGGAAAGTAGGGGGTCGAAAAAGGATTCGATGAGTTCACCGTATTCTCGTGAAAAATCACGGTAAGCGCCATCGAGGGTTTTGCGGATTGCGCGTAGGTCAGAGCGTTCCATTTCAGGAAAACTGCTCCACCAACTATTGTTAGACATACAACATCCTTATAAGACCGGAGCGATGAGTCGCTCCGGTTACTGCTATTAAAGTTATGCTAAACGGCTACTGTTAAGTTTAGACGAAAGGGAATTACAGTGCCTGTTGCACTTTTTTCACAACATCTTCTGGTAGCCATTGAGTCCAGATTTGTGGGTATTTTTCGAGGAAATAATGCATCGCTTCTTCTCCATCAGCTTGATTATCTTCCATCCAAGCGAGGAGTTGGTTCATATCAGCATTGGTAAAGCCACGCTTAGTAAAGTACTGATAAGCTTCTGGGGCACGAGTAGCAAATTTCTCGGTTGTAATGGTATGGACTGGTGATGGCGGATACATTGTCACTTTAGGAGATTCACATTCAGCTTGCGTTGTGCAATTGACGAACTCCGCTTCATCAAAGCCACTGCCAAAGTCAATTTTCACCATGTCATATTTACCGAGTACAGCGGTAGGGGCCCAATAGTAACCAAACCAAGGTTCTTGGCGCTCATAAGCTTTCGCAATTGAGCCAGAAAGACCAGCACTTGAGCCCGGATCTACAATGGTGAAACCAGATTCATCAAGCTTCATCGCTCTGAATAAGTTTCCTGCACTAATTTGGCAGTTCCAGCCGGCTGGGCAGCTGTAAAAAGCGAATTGATCAGGGTCTTCTGGGTGTTCAAACAACTTAGCGTGTTTTTTCACCCCTTCAATGGTTTTGATTTCAGGGTATTTCTTTACGAGGTAAGCGGGTACCCAAAAGCCTTCTTCACCACCATCCGTCAGTGCTTTACCTGCATAGCGTAGACGCTTCTCAGCTACGCCTTTATCTAAAGCATCTTTCAGGCTGTTGCTCCACAATTCTGGAGCAACGTCTGGTTGACCTTTTTCAACCATGGACGTGCCGGTAGGCATGGTATCGCCGGGTATAAGTTCGGCATCACAGCCATAACCATGTTCTAAAATGAATCGGTCAATGTTGGCAATAAGAGTTGCAGAATTCCAATTCATATCGGCGATGGTTACGTCGCCACAATCGCTTGCATAAACGTTAGTTGCACTTGCGCCTAAAAGCAGAATGGCTGCTGTTGCATATTTCATTTCGAGGTTCCTTTCTAATGATTGCTTAATTAGGGTAGCGAAGAAATAATTTGAGTTCAAATTATTATTCTGTCGCTAAGGTTCGGAAAAGAACAAATAACTTGTCAATTAGTTTTATATATTTAGCCAAAAATAGCGAAATAACACGCAAGTTAACCATGATTGAAGAAATGATGATAAGGCTTATTAAGTGGGCTAAAGGTTAGTGTACGAATGATTAATTAAAGGGTTTTAAAGTAACTCTTCACCTTGGCACACAGATTTGAGGGTTTTGGCGTAAACTTAATGTACAGACATGGCGGAATTTTGATTGGAATGAAAGGAAATAAAATAGACCAAAGTCGTACGCCTATCGTGTTCAATAAAGCGAACCTAAATGATGATCTATCACCTTGTATCCGGCAGTGTTGTTTGGATGAAGATGATGTTTGCGTGGGGTGTTATAGGACGTTAGGTGAGATACTTGCGTGGCATCAATTGTCTTCTAATGAGCGTCATGAAGTCTTGCAACAATGTGAACACCGAAGCGCATTAAAGAAGCAAATAAAGCCGTTTTAATTACCGTTTAGGTTGCGTTGACAGCATCTCATTTAGCCCGCCAGCGTTATGTAAGTTGGTAAATCCCTTCTTGATCAATCGGTCATAGGCTTGTCCCGAGCGATTGCCGCTGCGGCAGTACAAAACAATTAGTCGATCTTTGTTGATATTGGCAAAAGCACGGTTTAGATCTTGAAGTGGGTAGTTTACTGCGCCGGACACATGTCTGCGATTGAATTCTTGCGGGGTTCTCACATCGACAAGCAAAGCGCCCTGTTCAATAAGCTGCCAACCTTTTTCAGCTCGTTCAGACGCAAAAGCTGTAGGGATGATTGCGATACAAAGCAAAACGAACGTGATAAATGTGGCTAATCGCTTAAGCATAAATCCTCTGTCTAAATCTTCTGGATGGTGTTTCTTAGCATAATTCAAGGTTGGATAAAGTAAAACTATCATGGTCGTAAGATTCAGTAAGTTTAAATGATAGAACTATAATTAACATTGGGTCATCAAAAGGAGAAGGCCATGAAAGTCATTGTTGAGTTTCTGGAGTCTGGCCGTTTCAGAGATAATTTCTGGGATGGTGAGTTCCATGTCGACAAAGGTGAGCATCGGGCTGTGAGTCCTTCTTTAGCCGCTCAGCTTATTAATAATCATGCAGCATCTTTGTATCGGAGTGAAGACGTCGAATCGGACATGAATAGTGCGATAGGCCAAACGCCGATGAAATAATATGTTATCGAGTAGAATGGCCCGCAAGGGCTTTTCTTTTGCCTTAAATTGGCACTGTCCAAGCGTAACGTATATAGTGCGCTGAGTTTAAAGTTGAACCATCAGGTAAAAAATGATGAAAATCTGGGTTGATGCGGATGCGTGTCCCGTTGTAATTCGTGATATTTTGTTCCGTGCTGCAGAGCGTACGGGGGTTCAAGTAACCTTGATTGCAAACCAATTTGTACGGATACCGGCATCAAAAAATATTCAAATGATCCGAGTTGAAGCGGGCTTTGATGTTGCTGATAACGAAATTGTTCGACGTGCAGAAAAAAATGATTTGGTTGTAACGAGTGATATTCCTTTAGCGTCTGAAGTGATCGATAAAGGGGCTCAGGTTGTGAGTTCTCGCGGAGAGGTCTTTACACCAGAAAATATCAAATCACGCCTTAATATCCGCGATTTTATGGAGACCATGCGAAGTAGCGGCATTCAGACCGGTGGTCCTGCGCCACTTAATCAAAGCGATCGTCAGGCCTTTGCAAACTATCTGGATAAATGGCTGGTTCAAGCTCAGCGACACAATAAGCAATAATGTTAGGCAGCACTAGCTGCCTTTTTTATACCTCTTTGCGTGGGGTGACCGTTCGCAATTTCATTTCAGAAACTCAGCTCTCATTTTTACCGCTATCGATTTACCCTCAAATGCTCTGTCTGTATGGTCAAATAGGTTCGATACCGAAGCCATAATGTAAAGGAAGCAAACATTGGAATGGATACTGTTGTTTTTCGCCGGAATTTTCGGAGGCGTCATCAATTCGGTTGCGGGGGGAGGCAGTTTTATAACGTTCCCAACGTTAATGATGGTTGGGGTGCCGCCTCTTATGGCTAATGCTACCAATACACTAGCAGTTAGCGCTGGTTACATCAGTGGGGCATACGGGTTTAGAAAAGAGATCGCTGAAGGTGGCGATACTGTCCGCATCACGTTATTCAGCTTAATCGGCGGAGCATTAGGTGCCTATTTGCTATTGAGTACACCGGAAAGTGTGTTTCTTGAAGCTATTCCTTGGTTATTGCTATTTGCGACAATGTTGTTTGTCTTTGGCGGCTGGGTAAGCCAGCAGGTGAAGCGATTGATTGGTGGGAATAACACCAGTGATTCAAAAAGTTGGTTACTGGCTGCCACACTAATTTTTGTCTCAGCTTACGGTGGCTTTTTTAATGCCGGACTCGGTATTGTGGTGTTAAGTTATTTGGTTCTGGCTGGCTATCAAAATATCAACTTGATGAATGGCCTGAAGTTGCTTGTGTCGGCGGCCGTGTCTGTTATCGCAATAATTATTTTTCTCGTTAAAGATATGATTGATTGGGAGCGGGGCGTGGTTGTGATGTTAGGAACGCTTATCGGGGGATATTTAGCTGCACGAGTTTCTCGAAATATTCCACAGCATTATGTGCGTGGTTTTGTCACATGCTCAAGTTTCGTTATCACCGCCTATTACTTTATCGAAGTGTATTTCTGATCTCGTGTGAGCATGCCATTGGATCTCGTTTACTGTAATTAACTTAGTTAAACTGAAGAAACTAAAAAGAGCGCAGAGCGCTCTTTTTTGATCATGCAGTCAGCCAAAGCGGATGACTTTATCGCATAGTTTCTCAAGGGCGACTTCATCATGCCCAATAATGATAAGGGCACATTGGCTTTCATCGATCGACTCAACCAAAAGCTTCAGTGTTTCGGCGGAAGTAATGGGATCAAGGCGTGACGTCGGTTCGTCAGCGATCAGCAGCTTAGGTTTCATCATGAGTGCTCTTAAAATGGCAAAGCGCTGAAGCTCGCCCCCTGAGACATCATTGGCTGAACGTTTGAGTACCTCCGAGGAGAGTTTTAGGCGTTTTAGCAATACAGGAATCTCAGATTTGTTGAGACAATGACGCTGGCAGAGTTCATCTAACAATTGTTGTAAGGAGACGTCATGTGGGTGTGCGCTCGGAGGATCTTGATAGAGCTTAAGCTTTTGACCTTTATTAACATTCTGATGCCAATGAATATCACCTAAATCAGGTAAAATAAGACCGAGTAATGTGTCTGCGAGTGAAGTTTTACCACAACCGCTAGGGCCTGCAATGCCAAGGATTTCACGCTGATGAAGGGTAAAACTTAAATCGGAGAACAACACATTGCCAGAGCGGCTTATAGATACATTATCAACACTTAGTAGAGGAAGATGCGTAGGGTGGCTTTCACGTTTTCTCCAATGCTTGGGGGTTGCTTGAATAAGCTTCTGGGTATAGTAGGATTGTGGGTTGCTTAACACTCCACTGGCGACGCCGCTTTCTTCAACAATCCCGTTTTTCATGACGATAATATTGCCACCTAACGTTTCGGCAAGGTTGATATCATGAGTGATGGTAATGAGTGCTCCCGACTTTACGTGTTCTAGTAGTTGTGACGCAATCACATCTCTGTGGTAGCTATCTAACCCTTTAGTAGGTTCATCGGCGAGCAACAATTCACCTCCTGCTTGAGTCGCGCATAAATAGGTGACCCTTTGCGCCATACCGCCGGAGATTTCAAATGGATATTTGGCTATGTCTCTGCTTAAGCTAACGTTAGAAAGTTCGTTTATTGCGATGGACTGGGCAGCAGGACGCTTATGCTGGTTGATCAACTGGTGCACTTCAGCCACTTGTTGGAGGATTGGCATAATCGGGTCCAATGCTAACCAAGGCTCCTGAGGTAACAAGGCTATTTCCTTGCCCCATTTTGAGTGGCAATTGCTTTTACTTAGCTTATCTTGCTTGAAATGAATTTGTCCTTGTTGAGTGAGCTCTGGAGGAAGTGTTCCTGTGATGGCTGCTGCAATCAGGCTTTTTCCAGCACCTGTCTCTCCAAGGATGGTCAAAGGTTGATTGAGGAAAACATCGAAGCTAATCGGTTCGACCAGTGTTTGGTCGGATGAAGATATCTTGAGATTTTCCACCTTTAATAATGGGGTCATGATTGCTCTCCATTCGCGAGTAAATGAAAACCTAATACGAGAACAAAAACAGAAATGAGCGGTTGAATGAGTACCCAAGGGGCCACATGATAATAGCGAAAAAGCTCAACCATCATGAGTCCGAGCTCGGCCTCAGGTGGCTTCAATCCGACATGTAGAAATCCTAGTGAGGCAAGTGCAAGAATTGTATTTCCAGCGCCAAAGCAGGAAAGGGTGAAGACGTCTTTTTTGCAATGAGGCCATATGTGGCGTTTAAATACGTACCAACTGCCAAAGCCATAAAGAATGGATGCTTCTACCTCTGGGGAGCGGATCACGGACATGGTGCGATTACGGGTTACGCGGAAAAACTCTACCCATAAGATCAAAGCAATGGCGATGTATAGAATAGTGAAAGAGCCCGGAATAAGAGCAGCGAAGAGCAACACCAAAATAAGTCCTGGCATCGCGAGGATTATATTCATTAGAAAGGAAAATGCTCTGTCCCACCAACCTCGTTTCCAACCGGAAACAACACCAGCAAAAGTGCCAAGGCTTGCCGATGTGAGCACGCTAATACCAGCCAGTATTAATGAAGTAAAAATTGCGTCGCTCAAACGAGCTAAGTTACTGCGACCAAAATGATCACGTCCAAGTGGTTCTTGCCAATCCGGTGTACTGAATGCCAGTGAAAGGTTTTGTATAGCGGGATCTTGGTTAAACAACTTTCCTATGATGACGATTGTAAGCGCCAAGCCAATCAAGAGTACACCCAAATATTGCATATTATATTGTTTCACTGTGCTACCTCCTGCTGTTGGCGTGGGTCAAGCCAATAAGTAATGAGATCCACCAGCGTGTTGATAAAAACAAACAGTAATCCCATCACCAAAGCGGCACCTTGAATCATCGGCAGATCTCGCGCAAAAATAGCGTGAGCCAATGCATGTCCAATTCCCGGCCATGAGAAAAGCGATTCAATCATGATGATGCCTTCCATTAAGCCGATCATTTGGATGCCGAGAAAGGTAATGGTTGGTATCGCAATATGTCGCTGGGCATGGTGATGAAAGGCTTGCTCAAACGTCAGCCCCTTGAGCCGAGCAAAATGAAAGTGCGGTGTGTTCAATGTGTCTCGGGTCGCATTGCGTATCAAGCGACTGGACATCGCTGCAAGGGTAATCGCTAACGTAAGGGCGGGAAGAAATAGATGTAGGAGGGTGCCAAATCCTGCGACAGGAAACCAACCTAGATGAAGAGCACCCACAATAATGAATACTAAGCCAATGACGAAAACAGGTTGAGCCCTGATGAAAACAGCCGTTACAAGAGCGGCTTTGTCTGCGTTGCTGTTGGCTTTTTTTCCACAGTAGAGGCCAATTGGAATCGCAATGAGCGCTGAAAGGGTTAGAGCCGCGATTGCCAATAGTATGGAATAACCCAACTGGTGTTGAATTTCATGAATAACTGGCGAGCCACTGATCAGCGAGTTTCCAAGATCGAAATTGAGTAGGTCCCATAACCATTGCAAGTAAAGCTCATGTGCAGGGCTATCAAGGCCTAGTTCTAATTGTACGGCTTTCGCAGCATCGGCATCGACATAGTCATACCCATAACGACCAGCGGCAATACGAAAGGCAAAATCTCCGGGCAGCAAACGCATTAAAATAAAAGTCAGTGTGCCGATACTCCAAGCCACTAACATGGCTTGGAGTATGCGTCGAAATAGAATATCAATCATCTAGCGTCATCTCTGCAATACGATAGTTGATTTCAAAAGGGTCGAAGTGGAAGTTTCCAACACGTTTGTTCACCGCAACCAGTTGGGTGTAAAAAGTAATTGGAATCAGCGGCATTTTCTGAGCCAGTATTCGAGACGCTTTTTGAGCTTGGTCGCGATATTCTCGCGGATCTTTGGTGGAACTGAGCGTGTTTAGCAGTTCGGAAAATTCAGTCGATGACCAGTTTGTCGGCCCCCAATCACTGCCTTTGTGATTCGCAAAATCCTTTAATAGCAGAGCCAGCGGGTCGATCGTTGCCCCAAAATTTCGCGCAACTAGTGCAAGTTCGAGTGTGCCATCTTGGTGTTTTGCCGGTATCGCACTGGAGTTATCAATACTAATGTTAACCTCAATGCCAACTTGTTTCAGTTGAGCTTGAATTGCTGTCGCGACGACAGGCAGTTCTGGTCGGTCTGAATACGTGGTTAGGTTGACTGAAAAGGTTTTCCCTTGCTTTTGCAAAATACCCTCGTCATTCGGTTGCCAACCTTGTTGCGTCAATAGCGCTTTTGCTTTGACTATATCTTGGCGAGTGTGGGCAAGACTGTTGACGTACCAAGCGCCTAATGATGGAGCGAACAACTGATAAGCTTCTGAACCAGGCATACGGATAATTTGCTGAGATATTCCCGAACGATCGAGAGCTAAGCTGAGGGCTTGCCGAGTTTGGTATGACGCTAGGAAAGGATGTTCGTTGTTGAGTTTAAGCAAAATAGTGCGTGGAATAGACTCGCGAACCACGTTAACTTGCTTCGAGTTTTGAAGAGGTTCAATACTCGCTGGGTCAAGGGTGTAAACGATGTCAGCCTGCCCAGTCTGTGCAAGTAAAGCTCGACTTTCTGCTCGGTGTCCCGCTAAGTATTGTACTTTCTCAATATGTGCGTTTTCTCCCCAATATTGTTCATTACGTGTGACGTGAATTTTATGAGGTGGCACCAGTTGTTCAATCTTATAAGGGCCTGTGCCAGCAAGCGTTATTGCCTTGTCTTTGTCTTGGTAGCTTGAAGGGGAGGCGATAGCGACCGTGTAATGAGCCAATACGTTAAGCAATGGTGGATAAGGCTGGGTGAGTGTAAGCGTTAATGTGTTACCTGTCGCTTGAATGGTATTGATGGGTACACGTTTAATGACGCCGGGTTTAGCAATTGCATGCTCAAGCGCGTTTTTAACTGCTTGGGCATTTAATATAGAGCCATCGTGAAAGTAAGTGTTTTCCCTTATTTTGAATGTCCACACCAAATCATCGTGGCTGGTTTGCCAGTCTGTTGCGAGCAGCGGCAGTATTTTCCCACGCTTATTTACGCCAACTAGCGATTCAACGACCTGCATGCGGGTAAACATATAACCATCTTTAGATAGGTCTTGGCTGCTAAATTCGAAAGGTCCCGATATTTTCAAGAGATCGGTATTGGGCTTGTCAGCCAATGAGGACTTAAAGCCGACAAGTGTGATGAGGCCAAGGGTTGCAGCCGCGATGATCCATTTTTTCATTGTGCATTTCCTGAACGTAAATTTGGTAATGTTATAACATAACAGATGAGTTTATAAAATGATAATGGTTGTCATTCATGTTAGTGAACGGCAGACGTTATAAGACATGTGTCATCAAATCAGGTTTTTTGAGATCTATTTAGCTGCTTATTTGGTACAAAAGTTCGACAATACAGATGTGTACTAAAGATGTATGTGAGGGTGATGCTATGAACAGAAAGCTTGGTCGAGTCATGTCTTTGAGCAGGATGCTGTCGTTTGTCGCGTTTTTAACCGCTACGTTTGCTTGGGTACTGGAAATGCCCGTGTTGTTGTATGCAGCGGTAACCTGCTTAGCCATCAGCGGCGGCATTTATATGGTCGAAAAACGTAAGGTACACCAAGATGAGAAGAGCGCCTAATGGCGCTCTTTGCTGATATTAAAAGAATCCGAGCGGATTGACATCGTAACTTATCAATAAATTTTTGGTGTTTTGGTAGTGATCGAGCATCATTTTATGGGTTTCGCGTCCAATACCCGATTTTTTGTAGCCACCGAAGGCTGCATGCGCAGGGTAGGCATGGTAACAGTTGACCCAAATTCGCCCAGCTTCAATATTGCGTCCCATGCGATAAGCAAGATTCGCATCTCGTGTCCAGACGCCAGCTCCCAGCCCATATTCGGTATCATTCGCAATCTGTAGGGCTTCCTGTTCGTCTTTGAAGGTCGTAATCGCGATGACAGGTCCAAAAATTTCTTCTTGGAACACGCGCATTTTGTTATTGCCTTTTAGCATAGTGGGTTGGATGTAATACCCACTGCCTAAATCAGCATCTTGTTCAGCGATTTGTCCTCCGAGTAAAACTTGCGCTCCTTCTTGGCGTCCGATTTCGAGATAGCTCAGAATCTTATCAAATTGCTCTCGCGACGCTTGTGCGCCAACCTGAGTATCGGTATCAAGCGGGTTACCCTGCTTGATGTTTTTTGCTCTTTCTACCACTTTGTTAATGAATTTGTCGTAAATGGACTCATGGATCAGAACTCGTGAAGGACAGGTACACACTTCCCCTTGGTTGAAGAACGCAAGTAACATCCCTTCCACGCATTTATCTAAGTACGCATCTTCATAGTCAAAGACGTCTGGGAAGTAAATATTGGGTGATTTACCGCCAAGTTCGACCGTGGAAGGAATTAAGCTTTCAGCGGCACATTTCAATATATGATTGCCCACTTCGGTCGAACCAGTAAAAGCAAGCTTCGCAATGCGATTGCTGGTTGCAAGTGCTTGACCCGCTTCGTGGCCAAAACCGTTGACGACATTGATGACTCCCGGTGGGATCAAATCACCAATTTTTTCCATTAAAACCAGAATTGATGTTGGCGTTTGTTCTGCGGGTTTTAAAACCACGCAGCAACCTGCGGCCAATGCAGGGGCAAGTTTCCATGCTGCCATTAACATCGGGAAGTTCCATGGAATGATTTGACCTACCACGCCGATGGGTTCAGGAAAATGATAGCTGGCGGTATGAGTATCTAATTCAGCAGCGCTGCCTTCTTGCGCACGGATGCAACCAGCAAAATAGCGGAAGTGGTCGACGACGAGAGGGAGGTCGGCGGCTAAGGTTTCGCGAACGGGTTTGCCGTTTTCCCATGTTTCTGCAACGGCTAATTCTTCAAGATTTTGTTCAATGCGATCGGCGATTTTGAGCAGTAAGTTAGAACGTTCTGTCACACTGGTTTGAGCCCATTGAGTGCGCACTGCATGAGCCGCATCCAGAGCGAGATTAATGTCTGCTTCACCTGAACGTGCAACCTTGCAGTATGGTTTACCATTGACTGGTGAAGTATTATCAAAATACTCTCCCTTGATGGGTTTTACCCATTCCCCACCAATGAAGTTATCGTAGTGAGATTTGAAGTTAACAATGGCATTCTCATTTCCCGGCTGTGCGTAAATCATAGTTCGTTCCTTCTTGTTACTTGCATTATCAACGCGTTAAAAAGCGTTCCGTTTAGCGGATATAACGCAAGTCACAGGCCAGCTCTGAAAAGCTTGTTGTTAAATTAATGTAAAACTATGATTACCAATTAATAACAACTGTGTCAGAGTCATCTTTGAACTGAAAGATAGCCGCATTGAGGCTGTTCACTGTTCAAAAATGGAACACTCAATTTGTTTAAAAGTGGTACAGCTATGGAACTTCAAACGCATCTTGCTACTGACTGGCTTCGTTCTTCTTGGTCCCGTTCGAGTGACGCTGGGTTAACTGAGCGCCGTAAACCTGAGGATATTCACGTGTCAGGTGTGTTGTTAAAAGAACGTCAATATAAGGCGACACAGTTGATAGAAGCGGTTGAGCGCAGTGCATTACCTTTGTTTAATCAGGTTTTGGCTCGCAGTGATAGTCGATTGATACTGTCTGATGTGGAAGGGGTGATTATTGCTAGCTGGGGACAAGAGCATTTTAGAGAGAAGTTAACGGCGATTGCGCTAAGCTCGGGAGCTTGTTGGCAAGAAAAGTTAAAAGGGACCAATGCCATTGGTACTGCTTTAGTCGAGAAAAAAGCCGTCTCAGTTATAGGTGATCAGCATTATATTCGTCATCACCGATTCATCAGTTGTTCAGCGAGTCCTTTATGTGATCATCAAGGGCAATTGTTAGGTGTATTAGACATCACCACAGAGCAAAGTAAACACGACACCGCGGTTCAGCTGTTGGTTCAAAACATGGTTCAATTGGTTGAAAATCATTTGCTGAGTCAGGTTCCAAAAGGTGCTATTCGCCTTGATCTGGCCATGGATAAGTCTGTTCTGCATACTGGATGGCAAGGTATTGTCATTGCTGATGAACAGGGCCAAATCCTCGCTCATAATCAAGTCGCGTCACAGTTGCTCGCACAGGGGCAACTGGTCGGTTCAAGTATTGAACAGCTACACTCGCATCGCAATAGCCTAGTGATGGAAAAGCAGTTTCTGATACAAGCTAAAAAACGCCGCAGAACAGTGTGCGCTTCTTGTGAGCTGCACATGGGGGATCATCGTGTTGAAGCGGCATGGCAACAAGCCAATAAAGTGATTGGTAAAGATATTCCACTGCTGATTGAGGGAGAAACAGGCGTTGGAAAAAGTGAACTTGTTAAAGCATTGCACCGTCACGGGGAGCGTAAATCGGGCGCGTTAGTCACCGTGAATTGTGGTGCATTACCAAAAGATTTAATTGAGTCCGAATTGTTTGGTTATGTTGCTGGTGCTTTCACAGGAGCTAATCCTAAAGGGAATATAGGCAAAGTAAGGCAGGCACATGGAGGCATTTTATTTCTTGATGAAATTGGAGAAATGCCTTTAGAAGCGCAGGTTCGCTTGTTACATGTGTTGCAAGATAAACAGGTAGTTCCTGTTGGTGCTACATCGAGCTTTGATGTTGACCTTCAAATTATCGCCGCAACGCACCAGAACTTACGTTTGCTTGTTGACAAAGGAGAGTTTCGCCAAGATCTGTACTACCGTCTCAATGGGTTATTGGTGCAGTTGCCTCCATTGCGAGAACGTGATGATCGTCGTGAGATGATAAAACGCATTCATCAGAAATATCATTCTTCTGAACAGTCACTATGTCCTCACTTATTACGCAGCTTAGATCAATACCATTGGCCTGGGAATTTTCGCGAGCTTGATAACTTACTAAAAGTGGCCACATTGATTGCCAGCGAAGAAAAAATATTGAGTTTGGCGCACCTTCCTACCCATTTGATGGATGAATTGGTAAAAAATAAAGAAGTTGCTAGTCAAGATATGCCCAATTTAAAGAGCGCTGTTGATGATGCCTTAGTGCGTACGTACCAAGCGCAAAAAGGGAATATCAGCAAAACTTCACGAGTGCTAGGGGTTAGCCGCAATACGATTTATCGTAAACTAAAAGCGATGGGGATTCTTTAGTCTCAAGTTCGCATTCAATTCTTGTCAAAAAAGAGCACCAACTTGGTGCTCTTTTTGCGCATGGTTAAGACTATTTTCTTCTCAATCTAAAAATTAACGTAAAGCTAAGCAGTAGCATATGGATGATTCCGGAACTACCAGCCGAGGACACTTTGCTCTCTTTTACTTGCTTATCACCTAACGTGTTTTCTGCGAGCGCCAATGTGATTTGATAACGCTCTCCGCTGCCATTCGTTGCCAGCCATGGTGAATGTTCAGACAAGAAAACAACAACCGTTTTGGGGTTCGGTCTTTGTATGTCTTGTGCATTGACGAGCTGGTAGTTGTTGGCTGAATCTTCGTTGAATGCGTACACCACAAGCTTTTCAGGGAGGGAATGAGAGAAGTTTAGTGATACGGTTTGCTTGGAAGTGAGCGCTGATGTTTTATCAAATTCAAGAGAAAGATTTCCCCAAGAATACGCAAGTCCGGGTTGGCCGAGTGTGGAATCTAGCTCGGCAAAGTCGTCGCTGCTATCCGGAGCAGAAACCGGTCGTTGCATTGAACCAATGGCTGCGTAACGTACTTCAAGCTCTGATGAGGTTTCGACATTCAATGTTTGCTGATTTTGGGTGTTTAACCCGTAGACATGGTGAGCACTGTAAGCTGTATCCCCATATTCTAGAGCATCAATGATGGAATCGTTATCGGAATCGAGTGGGGTAGACAAGTCGCCGCCTATTTCGTCCCAATCCGTTATACCATCATTGTCGCTGTCGAAGGAATCAGGGTTTAAACCAAGCGCTAGTGCTTGATGGTCATCAATACCATCCAAATTACTATCAACCCCAACTTGTACCGCACTGCCGGAGAGATCCGGTTCAATTGTTAAAGGAAAAACATTTGGGATCTGGGTTCCTACAATACCGTCGGGACCATCGGTTTCCCAATCAAGCGTTTTAATTTTGAGGGTAGCGCCATCAGCTTCTACAGAGAAGCGGGTAGTGGTGTTTGCCATTGGGTTGCCAAGCCCCGGATGATAAATCTGTAGTGCATAATGCAAAGTGATGGTGCCATCGCTATTGCGAGTAAAATGCAGTACATCTTCATCTGGGTTGGCATTACTAATATCATGCAATGCGTAGTTAAAGCCGACGGACAAGGTTGTTCCTGATACCGTTGCCGTATCGTTATCAAAATCCCAGCGCCACTCAGGTTTACTTACCCCAAAGCCAAGCACATTGCCAAGTGGTGCTGCGCGCATAGTGATGTGATACTGTCCTTGGTAAACCCCGCTATCCGGAATCATGGCATTGGAGATTCCTGATGCGGTTATTGCTAACAAGCAGGCTGCGGTGAAAACCGGTTTTACCATGAGTAGGTTGCTCCTAAAATTGCGTTCGTTCCCGGTCCGGGGATAAAGGTAGGAAGATCTGGCGCACCTTGGCCACGAATAGCGTAAGCCGTTTGATAATTGGTATTCGTCAGGTTGTTGATTTCCAAAAAGACACGCAGAGACTCTGTCGTTTCATACCCTACTTTTAAACCAAGAAGGAAGTAAGGATCTTGGGTGTTTGCTGTGTTATTGACGTGATCGGTATAGGTTTCTTGAGGCTGCCAAGTAAAGTTTGGCGTAATGCGCCAGCCCGCTGCGAGTTTATAGTCCAATTCTCCTTGAATTAGGTGAACAGGGACCCCTGCAATGTCATTACCTTGATATACCCCGTCCTCAAAATAAAAATGGCTCCAGTTATAAAGTAACTTGGCATTCAATGCATCCTGGGCAGTAAGGAAACCATCAATAGAGTAAGTCAGCATGGTTTCCAAACCGTGGTGAATGGTTTTTCCTTGGTAGTTAATGGTTTTTCCGTTGACTGCAAAATCACCGACGACAGATATTAGTTCATCTTGTACAACGGAATAATACCAAGATGCATTGAGCGAAAACGCGTTAAACTGCCAATTGACGCCGAGTTCGCTGGTCAATGCGGTTTGGGCGTTCAGTTCGTTGATATAAACGTGGTTATTAAGTGGGTCGGTAGGGTTTGCTGATACGGTTGCCAGTTGCCAAAAGTTCGGTGCCTCAGAGCTGCCACTGATGTTAGCGTATACCCGTTTACCTTGTTCCCATTGATAAATAAGACCAAGTTTAGGATTGAGTAACTGGTATTCAAACGAGCTGTCGAGCAAGCCTGCGGAATAGGTATCAGTAATTTCTCTTTGATTTAAAACCCATTGCAAGGCGGCGATGGTCGAGAAACCGTCTATCCATTCATATCTAAGCTGACTGCCTAAGATGATGTTGTGAGCCTCTAACTCCAAGTTTGCAAAAGGAGTCATGAGTTCGCCGGTTACCGGATGCACTGAGGCAAATTCACGCGGCATATTTCCACTATTGGCTTGTAAGAATAAAAGCAATTCACGCGTTAAGTAGTCATATAAAACAAGGTTCAATGTTGTGCTGGCATCTAAACCTAGGTTTCTATTTCTTGTATCCGCTTGCGTCAGTGGGTTTCTAAATTGATCATCAAGCGCCTCGTAGTAAATCCCAAAACGGCTTTCAGTTGTATCTGTCTGCCAGTGCGTTTGATTGGCCACACGTAGCTGACGTGTATTTCTGAATGGCTTTCTCACCGGAATATTTAATAGTGTGTCCATTGGTTCACTACCTTGACCCATGACTTGATCGGGGGATTCAATCGCACGTTGCTTGGTGAGTAGAAACGGGATCTCAAAGTCATTTTCAGCCACAGTGAGGTAAGTGCGGTTTTGCCAACCATTTTGATGATATCCAATGTTGAGCGTAAGACTGCCACGTTGAGCCGCACTGTGATTACGATAACCTTCACGCTCGCTATAGGTCGTACTCAATAAGAAGTCCCAATTCTGTTTTTGGTTCGCTAACGTTAGGTTACCTTTGTACATCTCATATGAGCCCAGTTCGAGCTGAGCGAGATTACGGCTGTTCAAACCATTTTTAGCGTGGAAGTTAATCGCGCCGCCAAGGGTTGTCGCGCCATAGCGCATTGCATTTGCGCCTCGATAAACGGAGAGCCATTTAGCCTGCTCAGGATCAATGAGGCCAATCACAAACGAGCCATCAGCTTGATTGAGTACTAGCCCGTCACTGAGCAACTGAATTCCTCGGTTTACTGGGTTATCTTGCAAGCCGGAACCACGAATATTGATTCTCGGTTGATCGTTGCCGCCAAAAAACTCTTGCACCACAATTCCAGTTTGTTGGTTAAGTACTTTTGCCAGAGATGATTGGCTACCTGCAAGCTGTTTGGTTTCAATTAAGTTTGTTCCCCCTGCGACGTTATCAAGTTGCTCACGAATCAAGTGGATTTCAGCCTCATCCTGAGACGCTTCGATAACGATCACTTCACTTTGAGCGGCAGAGAAGGGGCTTAGCCAGAGCAGCCCCATAAGTAACGTATTTCCACGCGGTGTCATACTCACTCCTGATGACCTTTACGCTTTCTTAATCCAAGGCCCCCTAAAGCGAGTAACGATAACCAGCCGGTACTACCGCCGGAGCTTTCTCCGCTTTGTACTGTTGGGATAGGTTCAGGTGACGTGGGTGGCGTTACCTCTGGTGGTGTTGAGCGTTGTTCTGGCGCTGCAAAAATATAGTTTGCGACGACAGTCGGTAACTTATCCGGATTGGAGAGTGTTAGCTCAATTTTGTCGTTGTTTTCGACCCATTGTTGTTTGGTAAACGACTGAACAAATGCTCCTGCTTCTAAACTAAACCCTTTGGTTACTCGATAGATTTCTAGTCCTTCAGGTTTGTCAGTCATCGATATTTCAATATTAATGGCGTCATCTGCCGCCGAGTTGTCAATATTGAACTCAATATGGCCATACTGATAATCCAAAGGTTCACCATGTTCATCTTGTTGTGGTGGTAATTCTCCGACTAAGGTATGCGTAGGCTCAATGCTCAGGTCTAACAGGTGCGAAGATACGTTGTAAATGCGTTGAGCATCTGGCGTGGCAATGGTGACTCGATTCTGTGTTTGAAGTTTTAAGCCAGAAGCAATTGCATTGTTGTTTGCAGCAGAGCCTGCTTCTAATGCGTCGCTTAAACCGTCGTTATCTGAATCTTTGCCTCTGATGTAAATTGGTGTTTCTATAATATCGTCAAGGTTGTCACCATCGGTGTCACCGGATATCGGGTCTAAACCTAGCAAGTTGGCTACCGTATCTGTGATTCCATCGCTGTTTGTATCTGTCATAGGGTCTTTGACTAGATTAGGAGAGCGATACTCAATTTGTACCGTTGCTGGAAAGACGTTTTCGATACGCGTGCCTGGTACATTGTCAGCAGGAATTCCTTCCTCAACATCTGCTGTCGTTATATTCAGAGATCCATCATCATTTTGTGAGATGTCTAAATGAGTCGTTGTAAGACCGATTGGATAATCATCGACACCCGGAACAGGAAATGGTGGAACGATATATTTCTTCTGTGCATAGGCCAGCTTGTATAAGCCAGTCGCTGATTCGTACTCAAAAGGAATCGTGATTTCATCTAGGTGATTGATTTGAACGTTACTGTCTGCCCGCTTGTTTTCCAGTTCGTTAGCATTAAAAGCCTGAAATGGTACATAAATCATGTTTAGGGCAAAGAGCGTGCTTCCTCCAATGGTAACCGTTTGGCTATCAAAGTCCCAAATCCAGAAACCGTCATGGGTTGTTGTACCTAATACTTTATATTTCTCGCCATTGTATTCGCCGTCTAATGCATTTTCTGGCCAAGGCATGCCGTTCACACCGTTGTCACGATGTGCATTCATGGTTACTGAGTAGCCTCCGACATAAACACCACTGAGGTTTTGTGCTATGGCTGGAGATGAAAGAGAAAAGGCCGCGGCCATAAGGCACGCTAGTCGATGCGGTTTCATTGTTGAGTCCTTTGTGAGAGAAAGGTGGCACTCAGGCCACCTTAAGTAGACTAAAAACTATTGAGCTGAGCCGGTCCAGTTAAGCTCGATATCCCAAGGGAAAATCCCGTAAATGGCTTCGCCGATCACACCATCGTTGTCAGAATCGAGCGTTTTGAATTCAAGTCCAAAGCCAGTGTCAGTGATTTCAAATACGGTTTTAGTACGTGATTTTGGGAAACCATAAAGAGGATTATATGCTTGGAAGACATAATCGATTGTGTAGGTACCGTCGCCATTATCAGTGAGCGAGATTGGATCGTGAGCTTTATAACCTACGGGGAATGGAGCGAATGAGCTTTTGATAAAACCTGCATTTATCGTTACGGTTTTATTGTCAAAATCCCACTTCCAATCGTTACGTTGAGTACTTTTGGCCATCAAGCGATCTGAAGTTGTACGTACTTCTAACTGATAGTCACCGTTGTAAGAACCGCTAATTCCAGAGGTGCCTGCCGCAAATGCTGACGTAGACAAAAGTGCAAGTGAAAGAGCTGTTAACTTATGCATGATATTTCTCCATTTATTTATGCAAATGATTATTGTTCTCGTTTATTTTGTATCACGAAATACATTGCTCAAATGACAAATGTCAATTTGCTTACCAGTGGATGTAATACATGCCCTTGGCGAGAAAGATGATGCCAAGCATATGGATGAACACGCTTAAGTGTGTGTATTTAAAGCGCTTTGATGTCATGTTACCGCAGATAGAATATTTCATAGCGATAAGGAAATGTGTGAGTACGCTGATCGCAAGTAAGATTTTTATCGTTAACAGCGTTGAAAAAGGTGTAGCGAATAGCGAAGGAAGTGGACTGAGGTGTTGATAGCCCATCATAGCGCCTGTTATGAATAGTGTGGCCACAACAAATGGCATAATTTTACGACCACGCAAGTGGATGCCTTGCTCGACGAGTGACATGGTTTTTGCGGGTAAATGGGGTCGAATGCCTTCTAAAATCAAAACTTCAAAAGCGACAATGCCGATAAAAATAGCCGCACATAAAAGGTGTAAACCCACTAATACGCCGTAATGCATAACAACCGTCCTGAGATATTTATTTCTAGTATTGATATATGTGATAATAATTATCAATTAGATTACTGTTTCAATTCATTTCTCAAATGACATTTGTCAACTTGGTAAAATTCAATGGACGACAACACAGATAAACTCATACGCGGTTCTTTTATTTTTTCTGGTATTCCACTAGAAGCAAAAGTGGCTTTGTGTAAAGGCATGCAAGTTGTACATGTCAATCAAGGCAAGCACTTGTTTGAAGAGGGTATGACTGCTAAGCGTTTCTATATTGTGAAGTCGGGAGAAGTGAGTCTGTACCGATACTCGCCTGAAGGTGAAGAAAAAGTGTTCCAACTTTTGAAAGAGGGAGACAACATTGCGGAAGCTGTAATGTTTATGAAGCCAAGTGTGTATCCGCTAAGTGCTAAAGCAAAAGTCGACAGCGTGGTGCTCTCTTTTTCTCGAGAAGTGCTGCTTTCTTTCTGTGCCAATAATTCAGATTTTGCATTCTTATTGTTAGGTGCGATGGCGGCTAAGCTCAGTCAGGCAGTGAACCGTGTGGATCAATTGACCTTAAAAGGAGCGAATCAAAGGTTAGTTTCCTATTTGTTGGAATTGCATCAACATCAAGGTGCTGACTGGCTGAATTTACCGGTTGCTCATAGTGTGTTGGCCGGACAGTTGAATATCGCACCGGAGACCTTATCTCGACTGTTTAAAAAGCTAAAGCAAGAAGAAGTGATCAGCGGTAAAGGCAACGTGGTTGTATTACTCGACATTGATAAAATGTGTGCACTAGTCAACTTACCCAAACCATTCAATTCGCAAGGCTCAACATGTGCTGGAGAGTCGTGGGGTGGCTGTTGTAACCTTAATGGTCGTTGGCTCTAGGCTTGTTTGGCTTCGATACCTTTACTCCAACTGTGGTACCAATGCAGTAAACTGTCCAACGGACGGGGTTTGCAAATGAGAAAACCCTGCGCGATGATTTCCTGATAGTGGCTTTCGAGATAATCAAGGTCTTCAAATTCCTCAATGCCTTCGGCAATCAGTTTTACTGGAAGGTTTTCACAAATGTCATGCAAGGACTGAACGACAACTTGATTAAAGCGGTCATCATGAATGTTTGAGACCAAATTGCGGTCAATTTTCACCTCAGTAAAAGGTAAAGTTCGTAGTTGATGTAGGTTGGTAAACCCGGTACCAAAGTCATCGAGAGAGAGCCCGAAACCTTTAATACGAAAACGGTTTAAACATTCGAGTTGTGTGGTACTTTTCAACGCATACTCTTCGGTAATTTCAAGGATGATTTTAGCAGGGTCAATTTGTCTCTGGGAGATGGTCTCTAATAGCTTACTTGGAAAATTAGGGTTAACGAGTTGGGTTGGCGACAGATTGATGCCCAAATTAAGATGTGTGCCTAGCTCTTTTTGCAATACGGGCAGATCGGTGAGAGCTTTATCGACAATTTGATCGGTGATCATATCTAGCATGTGGTGCTCAGTCGCGGTATTAATAAAGCTACCGGGCAAGATGGCATTGGCTTCACCCGGCTTACATATCCGCGCAAGAACCTCTACGCTTGGGACATGCTTAGAAATGATGTCGATCTTCGGTTGGTAATATGGGGTCACATAACCAGCTTCGATGCAGCCAGCAAGTTCTTCCTTAGACATTTTGTCATAGTTGGAAAATGTCCGTTCTTCTATTTGAATAAGTTTTTTAATGGCTCGTTGGATGTGGCTAGGACTGATTGGCTTGGCGATATTGCCAATCAAACATACTTTGTGCTGTCTTGCGATTTCTGATGCTAGCTCCATAATGCGGTCTTCAAGTTCAGAAACGATGCAGACGCCCCCTTTATATCCCATTTGTCCTAATCGACGAATCACTTCCATTCCGTCTATTTCCGGCATATTAAGATCGGTAAATACTGCACGATATTTATTAGGATGACGCTGAATGTTATCGAGTGCTTTTAAAGGGTGTGTCGAGGTAACTACGTTGTTGTAGCCAAGCTCGGCAAGCATACTTTTCATCATGACTAGAATTGCTTGCGAATCATCGATGACAACAAAGTGTTCGTTTTTCATATACCAACCAATTCCGTTTGTTCGGCTTGAATTAACTTCTACTGCTTTAAATTTAGAAGCCGTACGGACAAAATCAATAAAAAAAGTAAGGAAAATGAGAGGTAAGCAGCGTTGTTCGACGATGGGAGGTACAGTTTTAATCAATTGAACTAAAAAGTGCCGACATGCATAAAAAGTATCGTGGTCGTGCATGTTACAGATATAAAAAACCGGCTAGTAAAAGCCGGTTTTTTTCGAGTGGGGGTCGAGTTAAACGTCGTAAGTTGTAGACGCTGTATCGCCGCCTGTACCAGTCCAGTTTGTGTGGAAGAATTCACCACGTGGACGGTCAGTACGCTCATAAGTGTGCGCACCGAAGTAGTCACGTTGAGCTTGAAGCAGGTTCGCTGGAAGGCGAGCTGTTGTGTAACCATCTAGGAACGACAGTGCCGAGATAGTACAAGGCATTGGGATACCTGACTCTAGCGATTTCGCCGCTACTTTACGCCATGCTGCTAGGCTGTTTTGTAGGATGCCTTTGAAGTAATCATCTGAACCTAGGAATGCGATGTCTGGGTTCGCTTCGTACGCATCACGGATGTTGCCTAGGAATGCAGAGCGGATGATACAACCACCACGCCACATTAGCGCTACGTTACCGTAATTTAGGTCCCAGCCATTCTCATTTGATGCTTCGCGCATTAGCATGAAGCCTTGAGCGTAAGAGATGATCTTAGACGCTAGAAGTGCTTGACGAAGTGCATCAACCCACTCTTGCTTATCACCTTCAACTGGCGTGATTGTCTTGCCGAATAGAGACTGTGCTTCAACACGCTGATCTTTCAGTGCAGATAGGCAACGAGAGAATACAGACTCAGAGATAAGCGTTAGTGGAATACCTAGGTCTAGTGCGTTGATACCAGTCCATTTACCAGTACCTTTTTGGCCAGCTGTGTCTAGGATCTTCTCAACTAGAGGCTCACCATCTTCATCTTTGTAGCCAAGGATGTCAGCAGTGATTTCAACAAGGTAGCTGTCTAGCTCAGTCTTGTTCCAGTCAGCGAATACCGCTTGCATCTCGTCAGCAGACATACCAAGACCGTCTTTCATGAACTGGTAAGCTTCAGTGATTAGCTGCATGTCACCGTATTCGATGCCGTTGTGAACCATCTTAACGAAGTGACCCGCACCGTCGTTACCAACCCAGTCGCAGCAAGGCTCGCCAGCATCAGTTTTAGCTGAGATGCCTTGGAAGATAGGCTTAACCGCTTCCCAAGCTTCAGCAGAACCACCTGGCATGATAGAAGGACCGAAACGCGCACCTTCTTCACCACCAGATACACCAGTACCGATGAAGTGGATGCCTTTTTCACGTAGTGCAGCAACGCGGCGGTTAGTGTCTGGGTAGTTGGTGTTACCACCATCGATGATGATGTCACCTTTGTCCAGTAGAGGTACTAGAGCTTCGATGAACTTGTCTACAACTTCACCAGCGCGAACCATTAACATCACTTTACGTGGCGCTTCTAGCTTTTCTACTAGCTCTTCAAGTGAGTATGCACCGATGATGTTAGTACCCTTTGCTGGGCCTTCTAGGAATTCGTCTACTTTCGCAGCAGTACGGTTGTGAGCAACCACTTTAAAACCGTGATCGTTCATGTTTAGGATAAGGTTTTGACCCATAACTGCTAGGCCAATTACACCGATATCACCTTTCATTGTTTCTCTCCAATCTTGCTTAATGGACGCTCGCATTACGCGATTTTTGCTGCTGCGTCAGAATCTAAGTACCACTCCGTTTCACCAGATTTTGACTGGATTTTGGCTGCAGGGTAAGGCAGTTCACTTGCAGGAGTAGTATGAATTTCGTTTACGATCTCAACTTTACCTGCACCCAGTACAAGGTAGCTGATCCGTTTTGCGGCTTCTAAAACTTTTGCTGTTTTAGATACGCGAATTTGGCCAGATTCAGGGTGAGTCGCTAATACTGATAGGTTCTCATCTTGATAGTTAGTTTGACCTGGGAATAGTGATGCAGTGTGACCATCAGCACCAACGCCCAATAAAATCCAATCGAATACTGGTGTGCCATTTTCAGTAGGGATAATGTCGGCCATTTCCTTTGCAAAGCGCTCAGCTTCTACTGGTGGCTCGTCTTCACCGCGGATGCGGTGGATATTTTCTGCAGGGATATTCACTTGACTGAAAAGTAGCGCGTTCGCTTCGCCATAGTTACTTTCGGCATCATCTGGAGCTACGCAACGTTCATCACCCCACCAAAAATGCAGGTTGTTCCATTGAATAGATGTCGCGTACGCTTCTGTTGCCAGTAGCTTAAACAGCATTTTAGGCGTGCTGCCACCAGAAAGTGAGATATGAATAGGGCGATTAAGTTCACTAAACGCCTTCATATCATTCGCTAGGCTTTCAACAACCTGATCGGCTGTTTGGAAGATCTTATGATTGATCATAATTCACAGTAATCCGTGTCTGTTAGGTTTTTACATGGGAAACGCCAAGCGCGACCATCACGTTGAAGTAGGTCGTCGGCTTCTTTCGGTCCCCATGTGCCGCAAGCATAACCAAATAGCGCTTGCGGATCTTGTTTGAAATCCAGAATAGGCTGAACGTATTTCCAACATGCTTCAACCGCATCACTACGTGCGAATAGGGTAGCATCACCATTGAGAGCATCAAGCAGAAGACGCTCGTATGCTGTTAGCATTTGAGTTTCTTGCAGATCCGCGTAATGGAAGTTCATCTTCACTTCTTTCGCTTTGAAACCCGCACCAGGCTCTTTCAAGCCAAAGCTCATTTGAATGCCTTCGTCAGGTTGAATACGGATGATTAGCTTATTCTCTGGTGCGTTTTGACCAAATACAGGGTGTGGAGTCTGTTTGAAATGAATCACTACCTCTGTCACGCGTGTCGGTAAGCGTTTACCGGTGCGCACGTAAAAAGGTACGCCGTTCCAGCGCCAGTTGTTGATATGCGCTTTCAAGCCTATATACGTTTCGGTTCGAGAGTCATCAGCAACACCGTTTTCTTCGCGGTAGCCGAGTAGATGTTGGCCACGTACGTCAGAAGCAGTGTATTGTCCCAAAACTAAGTTGTTACGTAAGTCTTCTTCCTCAAGTGGTTTCAGACATTGCAGTACTTTGACCACTTCATCTCGCATAGAGTCTGCGTTAATTTGTGCTGGTGGTTCCATACCGACCATCGCAAGTACTTGCAATAAGTGGTTTTGGAACATATCGCGCACTGCGCCTGAACCGTCGTAATAACCGCCGCGTTCTTCAACACCTAAAAACTCAGCACCTGTGATTTCTACGTAATCAATAAAGTTACGGTTCCACAGAGGTTCGAACATCGCGTTCGAAAAGCGGAAAACTAGCAGGTTTTGAACTGTTTCTTTACCAAGATAATGGTCAATACGGTAGATTTGATGCTCTTGGAAATGCTCGTGGATCTCTTTATCTAGCTTCTGAGCAGATTCCAAATCATAACCAAATGGTTTTTCAATGATGAGGCGTTTCCAGCCATCTTCCTCATTGTTCAGGCCATGAGCTGCAAGGCTTGCGGGAATCACGCTGTATAGGCTTGGTGGCGTTGCAAGATAGAAAAGCGTATTACGTTGTTCAAATTGATACGTATCGGCTAACTCGTCCAAACGTGCTGTCAGTTTGCTGTAATCAGCGCTATCTGAGGTATTAATCGATTGGTAGTGCAGATGGTTAATGAATGCGTTTAACGTTTCAGGCTGCGTATCTTCCATTTCCTGAAGCGATTTTTTTAATTTTTCTCTGTACGAAGCGTCGCTATATTCAGTGCGGCTTACTCCAAGAATTGCGAAATTCTTTGGCAATTGCTGACTTGCATAGAGGTGGTAGAGTGCAGGAATTAACTTACGATAAGTTAGATCGCCTGAAGCACCAAAAATAACGATGCTGCTGTTTTCTGGTATTACCATCATCTTTTCCCTTAAAAACGAGGTACTTCTAACGTGCCCGGATACGGCATAAGGATGAGCAAACCCTATCAATGACACTTCAAAATAGATAATCGGTCTTACCTATATCATTGATAGGTAAAACCTTACATGTGTTTTTGTGTTAATAATCAGTCCGACACGGAAGGGTATTTTCCACAACAAGTTGATATACATCAACTCCTGTGAAAGCAATCGTTTAAATATTGACATGATTTTTATTTATCTCATTGATAAGAAAGGAAAAGAATATACGACTTCTTTTTAGTGAATTATGAGTAGTAATGCCTTTCTTTGCCGTGTTTGGGGAATTATTAAAAAAGAAGTAAGTAAAACTTAAGCGCTTACCATGCATGCAGACTGATATTTCTTTGCTTTAGAACATATGAGAACATGACGCATTTCTATTAATGAAGAGGTTGGTATTGTTTGGCTAAAGAGACGTCTATCGAGCGTATCGGCAGTGTCCTGTTGTATATTGAGCGAAACCTTCATTTGCCTCTAGGTATTCATGATATTGCTGAGCGAAGTTGTTGGTCGCGTTGGCAGCTTCAACGGGTATTTCAAGGCGCATTAGGAATTAGCGTGGCGCAATATGTGCGAGAGTTAAAGCTAAGTGTCGCCGCAGAGATGTTGCTTGATTCTTCAACAAGGGTGATCGACATCGGTTTGGAATTAGGGTTTAGCTCTGAAATGAGTTTTAGCCGATCCTTTAAGCAAATGTTTGGTGTTAGTCCTCGAACCTACCGAAAACAACAGCAACGGACTGGGCTTAGAAAGCCAATTTTATTATCGCAGTTTGACGCCCTTGATACGACTCAGAAACGATTTGTCGAAGTTAGGGTAGAAACCAAACCAGCTTTCTTTATTAAAGGTATTCATGAGCCAATTAGTGGGCTGTTCTCACTGTCTCCAGATTTTGCAGAGAAAGTGCCGGCATTGTGGGAAAAACTTCATACGAACTATGGTCAGTTATTGACTGCTTATGACTTCTTTACCGGTGTCATCGATGTAACACAAGCGCATCTAGATGGCCGTCATTTGGAATATTGGGCTGGTGTTGAACTGGATTCATCCGTTGGTTTACCTGAGCTACCGCTGGTTTTATCGCCGAATCTGGCTTATCGCGAGATTCCGACACAAACATACGCCGTGATTAAGCACAAAGGGGATATTACAGAGCTGCCGGATGTATTGCGTTGGTTTATTTTTCATTGGTTACCAAGCTCATCTTACCGTGGCGTTGATGGGTATGAGCTTGAGCGTTATCCAGCAGATTTCGATATTCGTGATAGCGAATCGGAGATGGAGTACTGGATCCCTATTGAGAAAATGACAGATTAGTTGTTGTTTGCACCAAATTGTTAACTTTTATCAATTTCTTCCCTTTAGAATCTAAGTGATAATTATTCGCAGTTAATATTTTGGAGCCATAGGGAACCATGCAACTTCCAACTACTTTTCGATATTCAGCAGTTGCTTTAGCACTCTTAACACCTTTTTCAGCAACGGCTGCCGAGACAAACTCGCCTGAGACCAGTCAGGAAACCATCACCATCTTAGGAAAAGCTTACCGTAATACCGCAACAAAAACGGCATTAACACCAGAAGAAACACCCCAGAGTATTACAGTCATTGAAGGTGAACTGCTTGAGCAACGTGGGGTTAAGTCGCTAAATCAGGCACTTCGTTATGCGCCAGGTGTGGTGACAGAAAATAAAGGTAGTTCTGTCACTATGTACGACACTTTCCGTATTCGTGGTTTTGAAGCGAACCAAAGCTATTATGATGGGCTGTTATTGCAAGGCTTGAAAGGGTGGAACTTGCAGCCGCAAATTGATCCGATTGCACTTCAACAAATCGAGATCTTTAAAGGGCCAACTTCCGTCCTTTATGGTTCTATGCCTCCCGGTGGCATGATCAATATGATTGCGAAGTCGCCCCAACAGGAGCGAGCAACAAAGGTTGGTGTTGCAACAGGTTCGCGCAATTTGATGGAAGCATCAGTCGATACCACGGGTCAAATTGGTACCAGTGATTTTTCGTATCGTTTAATTGCATTAGCCAGAAAGCAAGATAGTGAGAGTGCTGTTGTAGAAGAAGAGCGATATCTAATTGCTCCTTCGGTTGACTGGCAGGTCAATGAGAATACGCTGATTAACTTCAATTTGTATTATCAAAATGACCCAGCAATGGGAATGAACAGCGCACTGCCAGCTTCTGGGATGTTTATTGCCAATCCTAATGGAACCATTTCACGTTCTACCTACGCAGGTGATAAAAATTGGAGCACCTTTGAGCGTAAGTTCTTGATGGCTGGTTATAAAATTCACCACGACTTTTCCGGAGGATGGACCTTCTTGCAAAATGCACGTTATACCGATGCAGAGTTGCTTCAGGAGAATACTTACCACACCTCAGCGAACTATAATCCTGCCAGTGGCACTTTAGTTCGTAATATCTACAGTACCGAAGAATCGTCAAAAGGATTTGTGATTGATAACCAGTTGTCTGGGCAAGTGAACTGGGGCCGTTGGGACCATAATCTGCTATTTGGCGCAGATTATCAGAAGCTAAAAGGAGACTCGGTTTACAAGGAGTATCAAACCAGTGATTTAGCGTTTTATCAGTTTAATATCTTTACACCAAATAATGACATGTTAGATCGCTCGTCGTTATCTGAAGTCTACAACGCAAAGGCGAATATTTCGGTCGAACAATTGGGTTTCTACTTCCAAGACCAAATGCGCCGTGGTGGGTTAGTGTTAATTGCAGGAGGCCGTTTCGATAACTACAAGTCTACGGATGATATGTTAAATGCAACTGCTGATGAATCTGCATTTTCTTATCGTGTTGGTGCTTTGTATGAATTTGAAAGTGGATTCTCACCTTACTTGAGTTATGCGACCAGTTTCCAACCTGTTGCTGGGACCAGTCAGTTTGGCCAAACCTTTAAGCCTGAAACGGGAGCTCA
Source organism: Vibrio sp. TRT 21S02 (assembly GCF_050113675.1). Taxonomy (NCBI): domain Bacteria; kingdom Pseudomonadati; phylum Pseudomonadota; class Gammaproteobacteria; order Vibrionales; family Vibrionaceae; genus Vibrio; species Vibrio sp. TRT 21S02. Next base: position 351,515 of record NZ_JBNJOI010000002.1, on the reverse strand, counting down.
GGTTGAAGTCGGGGTGAAATACCAATCTGAAGATTACAGCAAAGAAGCTAACTTATCTGCTTTCCACATTGTGAAAAGTGATGTTGTGGTGACTGACCCAACATCCGCCAACTATCAGGATGACATTCAGGTCGGTGAAGTTCGCTCGCAGGGGATTGAGTTGGAAGGAAAAGCAATGCTTACAACGGCTTGGGATGTTTCTGGTAGTTATACCTATACCGATATGGAAATCACCAAAGACAGCAATAATGGTTTGCAAGGTACGACGCCAATTTATGTGCCCGAACATGCAGCCATGCTCTGGACAAACTATTACCTAGACTCTGGCGTGTTCGCCGGAACAAGAGTTGGGGGTGGCGTTCGATACGTTGGTTCGATGCAAATGGATGCAACAAATACGCAAGGCAAGGTGCCAGCCTATGCAGTGGCAGATCTCTCTTTAGGGTATGATCTCAGCAATGTGAGTGAAGCTCTAGCTGGGGCGCAGGCAAGTATTGTAGCGAACAACTTGTTTAACGAGGAATATTACACTTGTTATGACCAAAGCAACTGTTGGTATGGTGCAGAGCGTTCGTTTGAGCTAAATATTAATTACGAATTCTAAATTCAGCTACTGTAAAAAGCAGGCCATGTTGGCCTGCTTTTTTACGTTTAAGAAGCGCTTTAATGATGAATAATAGTAAGGTTGCTAGAATAAGCTACGCAGATATTGTTTTACTTGTTTAAGGTGATGTTCTCTGTCGATAGCATCTATCTGTTCAGGGGCTAAAAACTGATTGGCATACACTTGGTCGAGCTTATTTTGAAGGAACAGAAGATAGAGTTTAGGGTCGATGTGTCCGGTGGTTGCCATCTCCGTCATGATATTGATGGATTCACTGAGATTTTTCGCTTTTTTATATGGACGATCAGAAGACGTCAGGGCTTCAAAAACATCCGCAATAGCCATGACCCTTGCTGGTATAGAAAGCTGCTCTTCATTGAGACCTCTTGGGTAGCCTTTGCCATCCATTCTCTCATGGTGACCACCAGCTATTTCGGGAATATTTTTCAAATGTTCCGGATAGGGAAGACGCTTAAGCATAACGATAGTCTGAATGATGTGATCGTTGATGATAAAACGCTCTTCATCATTTAATGTCCCGCGACGTATCGATAAGTTGTATAGTTCGCCTCGGTTATACTTCAGTTCACCCGGAGCCAAAACAAACTCTTCCTGCCACATTTCAATAGGGTTTTCACCTTGCTCCCATTTCACTTGATGCACTTGTTTGTCGGATAATAAGTTTTCCCATACAGGTAACGTTTGTGGCTCACCGGCACGTTGTTGTTCTATCCATGATGTGCCAATTTGATCATCTAGCGTTCTTTTCCATTGACGGTTAGCAATTTGGTTGAGTCTTTTAATGCTCTCCTCATCCATAAACTCGCTCCCTACATTACATTCGGCAACAAAGACGAATTCATCATCGAGTTCCTGATGAGTTTTTGTTAATGCTTGTTTTAGCTCAGTTTCAACTCCTCCTTTACTAAGAGCTCTCCAGTATTCGACTTCTGCCTGTTGTTTTAGCAATTCAAAACGCATTCGTACTTCATGAATGCGGTCATAAATGGTTTCAAGTTTAGTGGCTTTATCGATGACATATTCTGGCGTGGTGACTTTTCCGCAGTCATGCAACCATGCGGCAAGGTGGAGCTCTTCCCATTGCTGGGGCGTCATTCCAAACTGTGGGAAGTAGTGGGTATCGTCTGCCGCAACTTGAGTGAGCAGTTTGGTCAAAACAGGGATTCTTTGGCAATGGCTTCCGGTATAAGGTGATTTGGTATCAATGGCAGATGCAATCAACTCGATAAAAGCATTGTGCATGGCTTTTTGTTGCAGCATTTGATCGATGTTTTCTTTTGCAATTTCAGCAAAACTTAACAGCTCTTTCAGAAATGCATGTTTGTCACTTTGTTCTGGAGTGATCGCGCGTTCATAACCTAGCAGTAAGATACCAACTAATTGCGTTTTCTTGTTTAGCAGTGGGAAAAAGTAAACGTCTGAATTATAGAAGCAATCTTTGTAGTTATTGAGTGCATTATCTTCTCGGTTTAGGTGGACTATCTCTCCTTTTTTTAAATCTGTTATCAACCATGCGGTTTCATTTAAAAACGTATTGATGTCTATTTTGAACGGAATAATGGCGTGATTGGCTGCTATTGTGAATTGCTGTTCACTTTCTGAATAGGCGAACAGCATGATGGTTTCTGCCCGCGTGACCATGTAACTTTGATGGGTGATGGTTTTGGCGAGTATTGTGAAATCCTGATTTGAGGCCGTCTCTCGGAGTAGTCGCAAAAGATCATGTAATGTGTGCTCCATCAGTTCGATGGATTGAGTCAGATTCGCAACTTCTTTGATCATACTCTTCGGATAACGTGTTTTTTTGAAATCAAATCGTGCGATGTCATCGGTCAATGCTACCAGTTTCTGCAAGGGGTTAGACAATCGAACTGCCACTAGCCAAACCACTAAGAAGCTTGCGAGCATCATGCTCAATGCAACCGTGATCTGCCGATCGCGCATTGAAAGCAAGTTTGATATGAGGTCATCTTGCGGGGTTGCTTCAGCTAATAGCAGCCTAACATGTTGATTTAGAGTGACAGGCGTTAATGTTACCGACCAAAGGTTTTTGTTGTCATCAACGGCGGTTTCGAAGAGTGATTGGCTGCTGACTCGATTCAAAATGTTGCGAAATACGCCCCCGAGAAGTTGATTGATAGTTGTGGCGTGGTCGCTACTTAAATCAATATTTGCTTGATGGTGGGCTAAGACTCGAAACTGATTATCAAACAACACAAGTTTGGAGTTGTTTGAATAACCAATTTTACTGATTTGGTCAGATAATGACTCTAAAGTAAAGTCGGCTCCGACCACTTTACTGCCATCTGGAGAGCGTCGAGAAAGTGTTACGCCGTTTACGTTCATTGAATAAAACAAATAAGGCTCGGTTAAGCGAATTTCTCCATCAAGATCAGCGTTGGTAAACCATGGCCGGACGCGAGGATCGTATTCATTATTGTGCTCTTTGGTATAGCCAATACGATTGTTATTTCCGTCTAAAAAGTGTTGTTCAATTAACCCTGACACATTTGAGTGTCGGATCATCAGCATTGCTTTTTCCGGAGCGTTAAACTGAGCTCTGTCACTGGTTGAACGTAATGGGCGTAGTAGTGTGAATACGCCGTTTTCGTTGCCATAAAATAGAGCGACCAAGTGACGATTACGTAGAAAAATAAGTTCAATGGCAGAAAGAAAGCGTTTATTTTTGTAGGGTGGTTTATTGTCTTCAATGACTTCACTTGTTGCCATGAAATCAAGTGTTGTTAGTATCGGTGCGGCATTCAATTTAAATTCAGATTCTAGTTTGCGTGAGTTTTCTCCGCTCACCTCTTCGGCGCTTCCAGAGAGAAGTTGTTGGGAATGATGGTAGCTAATTACAATTAATGTCAGCCCAACCAAAGTGGTCAGTGCTAAAAACAAGCTTGTGATGTGAATGCTTAAAGGGTAGCGACGCTTCTTCATGGCCTGTCCGATAACGTTTATCTCCATAAAAGTATTGACTAAAGCATCAGTGTTGCCAAAAAAGTCGCAATAAATTTCTATAAATGAGTTAGTTGATATTTTCACAAAACCGTCTAACGGCTCTCAATTCGATGAGCTTGTGGAGATGAGCACCCTAATTACACACCATTTGTCATGAAATGTGCCTATAACTTAAATGAATCATAAAAATTGGAGATAAATTGGGTAACGATATGATGACGTTGAACTATCAGATCGAGATTGCTACATCGGCTGAAAAACTATGGCAAGTAATAACGGAACAAGAAAGCTATTCTCAGTGGGCGAAAGTATTCTCTCCTGATTCAAAAATGGATGGGCGTTGGGTTGAAGGGGAAAATCTCGCCTTTTATGATCCGAATGTCGGTGGGTCTCGAGCGGTTATCGATCGGTTAGAGCCCCACAAAGTGATTGAATATCATCATGTCGCAATATTTACGCCGGATAACGTAAAAGATATTGATAGTGATGTCGCAAAGAAGTGGATTGGTTCAAGGGAAGAGTATGAGATCGTTTCTTTACAAGAGAGCGTGTTATTGAAGGTTACGGTCCATACCCATCCTGATTTCGTGAGTATGTTTAATTGTGGTTGGGAAAAAGCACTACCTTTAATTAAGCTCATCTCTGAACAAGCATCTTGAAGCCACTTTAGTATAAAATAACCAAAACTTACCGATATAGATAAAATCATGAAACTTGCTGTTGATACCCATACACACACTTATGCGAGTGGCCACGCTTATAGCACATTAATTGAAAACGCTAAATCGGCCAAAGATAATGGTTTGGCTATGTTCTGTACGACAGACCATTCAGAGTCTATGCCAGGTGCTCCTCATTACTGGTTTTTCTCAAATCAGCGTGTTCTGCCACGATTTTTAGAAGGGATCGCGGTTATTCGTGGTGTCGAATCTAATATTCTTAACCGAGAAGGGGAGATTGATATTCATCATACGGTGGATAAAAACCTTGATTGGGTTATTGCGAGTTTTCATGAACCGGTTTTTCGCCCTGCAGACAAAGATGAACACACTGAAGCGCTGATCAACGTGATTAAGTCTGGGCGAGTCGATGCCTTGGGACATTTAGGTAACCCCAATTTTGATTTTGATTTTCGAACGGTACTGGAATGCGCCAGGGAGCATAACGTTGCCATTGAAATTAACAACACGACGTTGAAAGGTAACAGCCGTGTTGGGAGTGTCGACCGCTGCCATGAAATTGCCCATGCAGGAAAAGAGATAGGTGTCTTTTTTACGACAGGGAGCGATGCGCATTTTTGCCATGATGTTGGTAACTTGTCTTTGGTCGCTGAATTGATGGAAGAGGTCGGGATTAGCGCAAGTAATGTGATTACTCACACCCCTAGGCAGTTTCTCAACTTCTTAGAGCTACGTGGGCGTAAACCCATTGTGGAATACGCAGAGCTGTAACTCTTTGGGTTCTTCTCCAAATGAAAGCCTATACGCTGATGTATAGGCTTTTATTTTCTCGACCGCAATTGCTTCTTTCTCATCTTGATACAAAATCACGTTCAACATCCCCCCATATTTTGATTAAACTGGCAGCTTAGTTTCTATAAAACAAATAACAAAGAAGTGTACGATGATGAGAAAGTTAATTTTGTTTGGTGCATTACTCATGTCACCATTAAGTATGGCCTCTGATTTCGACTTAAAAGCAACCATGAAGCAGATGAAAGTCGAATTTAAGAGTGCAGCAGAAGCTCAAAGCCTAGAAGAAATGGACTCAGCATTAACCAATTTGTCTGATTTAGTCGCGTTGTCGAAGAAAGGTGAATATCCACCAGAAAAACAGGCTATTTACTTTGAAGGCTTTAATAAGCTTTCTAAAGCCATTGAACGCGTAGAAACTCAGTTAGATAACGGTAACTTTGACCAAGCTAAAGAATCCTTACAAGAAATTGATGCACTAAGAGTTGAATACCACGACAAACGTAATCCAAGCATCTGGCAGCGATTGTTTGGTTAATGTGTTTTCAAGGTTGTGATTGTGTTAGCAACTTGAAGCGACAATGCTGCGCTAAAGGTAGGTGTGTAGTATAGTCTGCGGCTCATTTTATAGGGATTGTAAATGAGTTTCAGAGTCCAAAATTACAGAGCGATGTTGCTACTAAGTGCCTTAAGTTGGGCTTTAGTGACCTTGATGCCTGTGATTAATGCACACGGTAGTAGTGCCGGTGTTTGGGCAACGTTGTGTACACTCAATGGTTTTGAATTGGTTCAAATAGAAGAAGGAGAGGTTAACTCTTCTTCCCATGCTAAAGCCTGTCCATTTGGTCACTTTTCTTCTTTTCATCAAGACAAACTTCCAACCACTCACACAAGCACCAATGCTGTTTATGCTCATGCTCGTCAGTATGTTTATTTGGCTCTAAACATACGATTTGAACAGCATATTCCTCGTGCACCACCACAATTGACGATTTCTTAATTTTATCAAGCGCCATTAGAGCGCATGAGTAAAGTCATAACTCTTTCATCTGTCGTTATCAGATGATTGAATCTTGTGTATTTAGAGATTTGTGCATTGGAAACAAAATCATTGCTCATCATTCTTTACGTGCAATTCTCTACACACTTATAAAAAGGAATATCAAATGTTAGGTCGTCAAACTCAGACACCACCTAAGGACTCAGCACGCCTAAAATCTCTCTATTTTTTAACATGGCGCTGGCACTTTTACGCGGGCTTATTTGTTGTCCCGTTTATGCTGATGTTAAGTATAACCGGCTTAGTTATGCTATTTGATGATGAAATAGAATTAGCAAGGTATGAACCTATTTTAAAAGTAATACCAGAAGCGAATACAACCGCACCTTCAGAACAGCTTTTTAACGTTAAACGCGCACTTCCAACAGCAGAAATAACGCAGTTTTTGCCATCTCAAAGTGATGATATGGTCAATCGTTTCTCCATTCGTTTTCCTGATGGAGAAATGCGGTTAGTTACGGTGAATCCTTATAGCGGAGAAGTATTAGGCCAAATTGATCGAAGTGATAGTTGGTATCAGCTGGCAAATGAAATTCATGGCACGCTTCTTATGGGGGATTATGGTGATTATTTGATAGAAGTTGCTGCGAGTTTGAGCATTATTCTACTCGTAACAGGGATGTATTTATGGCTTCCTCTTGATAATGCACGCAGAGCTGGGTTCCTCAGATTCAGAGTTAGCAGTGGGCGTCGTACGTTTATACGTGACTTGCATAGCAATTTAGGAGGAGGTCTGTCTCTTGTATTGTTGTTTTTCATTCTTTCTGGGCTTGCTTGGGCGGGTATATGGGGTGGCAAATTTGTGCAAGCTTGGAGTAGTTTTCCTGCTCAAAAATGGGAAGATGTACCGTTATCAAGCCTAAGTCATAAAGATCTAAATCATGGTTCTGAGGAAGAAATGCCATGGAACTTAGAACAAACGCCAGTTCCAACTTCTCACGGTCATCATCAAATGGGAGAGAATGGGAGAGACGTTGTAGAAATAGTGAATCAAGTCAATTTAGATAGCATTGTTAAACAAGCCAAACTCTTAGGATTTCAGTATTATCGGGTTCATTTTCCTCGCTCTGAAACGGGTGTGTTTACTGTTTCTGCAAATACGATGAGCGGCGATATAACCAATCCGACTCATGATCGAACCGTTCATATCGATCAGTATTCAGGTCAGTTATTGGCCGATGTGACATGGAATGATTATAACTTGGTCGCTAAAGCAATGGCTGCAGGAATCGCTTTGCATCAAGGAGATGTTAGTGTGTATAACAAGGTGGCTAATACACTGATATGTATATCGTTCATTGTTCTCGCAATTACAGGCTTGTTTATGTGGTGGGTACGAAGACCTAGTGGACAGGGCAAACTCGGTGTTCCGCCGACCTTTTCTTCCGCAGGTGTATGGAAAACAGGGGTAATATCGATAGTTATTGTTTCAGTGCTTTTCCCTCTAGCTGGGGTTTCTATTATCCTAGCTTTGCTGGTGGACTGGCTGTTATTTAGTCGCTTCGGGCGGTTAAAACTGGTGTTTAGCTGATAAGGTGTAGTGATAAAACAGAAAGCCTCGGAAGAGGCTTTATTGCTCATATATTTCTAAAGGTAAGCCGTCAGGATCTTGAAAGAAGGTAAATTGCTTTCCTGTGAACTCATCGGTTCTAATTGCTTCAACTGATACACCATGTTTGCTCAGGTGTGCAGTGGTTACATTAATGTCTTCTACAGCAAAAGCGAGATGGCGTAAACCCTGAGCTTCAGGATAATTGGGGCGTAGTGGGGCATCTGGAAAGCTGAACAGTTCAATTTGGCTTCCGTCTACAAGGGCTAAGTCCAGTTTATAGGAATCCCGCTCTTGCCTATAATGCTCATGCAAAACCTTTAAGCCTAATACTTCAACATAAAAATGCTTAGAAGTGGGGTAATCGGAACAAATAATTGCGACGTGATGAAATTTATTAAACATGATTTGTAACTGCTTTATATCTGTGTGGTCAGTTTATCTGCTCTACACCTGCTGTCGTATGTTAAATTTGAGAACGGATACAAATAAGCCCGGCCTAAGCCGGGCTTTCTATTAAATAAAGTCGAGCAGTTGAGGAGAAAAACTCCCAATATTAGGGAAGACCTTATCGATATCAGTGGGTGCCACCCCCATCCATTGCGCTAAGGTTGCTCCAATTTGATCGACTGACGTAGTTGGTAGCAAACGGCCTGATGAGTAATCATCTGGGCCCCCATATTCAAGTGAAGGCCATACTCCTGTCGTTCCAGATCTGGCGAGCCCACCATTGATAATCAATTGGTTATTACCCCAACCATGATCAGTCCCTGTTGCATTAGGTACGATACGGCGTCCAAAATCAGACATTGTTACCGTTGTTACGTTGGGAGATACTCCTTCACCGTCTAACGCGTCATAAAATTTAGCTAGTGAAGCGCTAAGCTCGTTCAATAGTCGAGCATGGTCACCTTTCTGATTTGCGTGAGTATCAAAACCATTGAGGCTTACGTAAAAAATTTGACGATTTTGACCGGTGATTTCTCGATGTTGTATAAATTTAAATACGGCATTGAGTTGCTGTGATAAGGAACCAGAATGATTGGCAAGTAATGGATCGCCATGTGTTTTTAGAATGTTTCCTGTTGCTTCTCCTAAAGAAATACTATCCTTCATTACAGTACGAAAATAGTTATGGATATCAGATGAACCTTGTTGTTCAAGTGTATTTACGAAGCTCTCTTTCAACTGGTTGTTTGAAAACCTTAATGTTGACGTTTCATTGGCTGGTAATACATTAATATTGTTGATCCCTTGATACAGTTTAGTACGACCCGAAAAACTGTATAAAGGTGGTATATTGGAAGATCTTGTTGCTAAGTAAGTCATCAACCTAGCACCCCAACCACTGTATGTTTTGTGGTTAGTTGCATCCCCCGTTAGCCACTCTGCTGATTGTGAGTTATGTGAAAAGAGTTCATATGGAGCGAAATCAGTCTGTTCTTTTGACATTGGTTGCTTTAAAACACCACAGTTTAGTACAGCATTGACATAACCTTTGTCGAAAAGGGGCTTGAGTGCTGCCATAGATGGATGCAAGCCTAAGTTTAGGTTTACACCGTCTCTATCTGTTGCTTGAAGTTGTGTAGGTATTAGCTCATGGTGTTTAAGTGCAATGTGTTTGCGAGCGTTTGAATAAGCTTGATAATGTTCTTCATCGGTTGGAATGAGAGTGTTAAACCCATCGTTTCCTCCGCCAAGAAAAACACAAACCAATGCTTTGTAATCACCAGCTGTAGTTTCATTCGTCCAGCCGATGTGGGGAATTAAAGAGGTAGCGGCAATACTACGTAAAAAAGTTCTTCTACTAATACTCATAACTATTAATCCTGAATAAAGAACTCGTCTGAACTAACAACAAGCTCTAATATAAATCTAACCAACCAAATATTATTCTTAACGCCACCACCACGATTATTATTGTCTACATATTCAGTGATTTGTGTTAGTAGCGGCTCGGGCATATCACCACCAAAGAAAACAGTGTTAATTTGTTGAACAAAGAGTTCCGTATTATCTGTTGAACTTGCAAAATATCCATATTCTGGTTTCATGTTGTATGCGTATCCCATTGCAAAAGCTCGGAGATACACGTAGACATCAACATAATCAGGCCAAGATATGATCTCCATTTCTGGTGCGTACTTATTGCTTGGCTTGATTACGTGATCAGGAGAGTAAAAATTAAAAACAGATTTTGCGAGCAATGGTCCCTGATCAACGGTGTAATAAATATTGGTTGCTCCGCGTGCAATTCCCTTGTCAAATTGGACATTCATCGCACGTTGTAGATTCAAAATGGTGATTAGAGGCTCTTTGACTTTGATTGGAGCTGCCTCTGCATTTAATCCAAGTGCTTCTTCATCCAATAGAATAGCTTTAAAAACAGCACCTAAATCACCTCTTATGCCTTTTCCATTATCGATAAATACCTGAGCAACTCTTTCAATGTACTTTGGTGATGGGTTAGAAGTGACTAAACGCTTGATCATTTGTTCCGCAAAAAATGGTGGCGTATTAGGATGATTGAAGAGTATATCGAGGACTTGCGCTATATCCTCTTCGGCAGTTTGTCCCGCGGGTAGCGTGTGGCCAAGAATGTGTTTTTCGGAAGTGTCGTGAAGAGACTCATTTGCAACAATTTGTTGTAATAGCTCTGAGTCTCCGGAGGCAGTATTCCATCCACTAAAGGCTTTCGCTACATTACGGACGTCTTCTTGAACATATGTCTCAATTGGCTTACCTTGATCATCAAGAATAATAGATCCATCATTATTGATGAGATTTAAGCCAATAGTGAATAATTGCATGATTTCACGTGCGTAATTCTCATCAGGTTGAGCTCCGGTTCGCTCATTCTCTTTTTCACTACCGAGCAGAGTAAGGTAATAAGCCATTGCGGGATGCATTGACACATCTTCAAGTAGCTCCCGAAAGTTTCCAAATGCATGACTAGCTAACATATCATTATAATTCGCAAGTGATTCTACGCGGTTGTAGAGGCCACTTGATTGGGAAACGACAAATAGTTGGCTAAGGGCGAACGCAATTCTTTGGCGTAGCTGATCTTCGCCTTTCAATGCTATTTGATACCATGCATCCGCTCGATCTTCACGGCGTCCACCAAACTCCATGGTCATTTGCTGATGGGAAGAAGCAGGGATTTTCATTTGATGATCAATCCATTTCGAAAGATTAATTACTTTACGCGTGGAAAGATCTGAAACGGTTGGTCCAAATGTCGCTTGCAAAAGAAAACGATGATATTGCTTATCTGTTACTTGAGCTGAGTCTATAGATACCTCAGAAACTCCTGCTTGGCCTGTTTCATCGAAATAAGAAATAGTGACTTTATGTTTGCCTGGCGCAAAAAAGCGTAATGCGATCGAATCTAAAGAAATATCGGTTAAAATACCTTCGCTTGAATTAATCTCTGCATTTGTGATAGTGATTTTTTCTTTGCCTATATCTTCTGCTAATGCCGAAGAATTTATGACGATTTCTTGGCCGTAAGGAATAGCTTGTGGAAGGGAATACCGCTCAGTAATCAATGGTTGGATATTATTTGACTCTGGTGATTCAACTGGTGAGAAACTTGAACCATTAGTGGCTTCGCTGTTACAACCCATTATTAACCCAGAGGTTATAAGAAGTGTGATTGCACTACTTAACGTTGTTAATTTCATGCTTACTCCGATTTAATACTTTTAGATTATTTGTTCGTATTTCTGATTGCTTACAAGGCTCGGATTTAGCTTGTCTATCAGTGTTGATTAATGTGTTAATACATTAATTATGGGCTGCAATTTCACCATTTTATTAGGGTCGTAGGGGTGTTTGTTGTGAAAAGTGGAATCAATGTCATGCTAAATAATACTAACTAGAATGCCACTAAACTATAGTGCTAGTATGGAGATTGCTTATTCCAATGGATAATAATGTCTATATATAAAAGATGTATGGTATGGTCTTATTTTTGGGTCTTACTCTGTCTCAAGTTTAATACGTAAGTGGTGCATTTTTACTGATATGAATTAATTTCAAGTGATACTGTAAATATAAATTCATTAAAGGTTTGCGAAGACGTAATTAAGATTATTGAGGAGAAGGTTTTTGTGTGGCTAATAGAACAAAAAAATCGTTCTTAATGTGGTGAATTATTACCAATTTTATTTTATTAAAAGTTACTGATTAATATAGCGATAATAAGAAAAGGATTAGAATTTCATCTCATGTTGCGCAAAGTCGATAAAAGCTCTTAAGCGAGCTGGTATGTATTTACTTTGTGCGTATTGCATCGCTATTGCACCATGGTAATTGCTCTTTATTGTCCAGTCAGACAGTACCCTTTGAACATTCCCTTGCTTCAGTGCATCTCGTATGACAAAGTCATGGAAGATGCCTATCCCTAAACCCGCTTTGACGCCATTTAAGCGCATTTGTGAATGATTAACAGCATAATGGCCTGATACTGCTACAGAGTGGAAATCATCATCTTTAAAAAACGACCAAATATTGTCCCTGTCATTTTCTGCAAGGTATAAGCAGTCATGTTGGGTCAGTTCAGTGGGGTGTAATGGCTCTCCTTGTTTTTCCAAATATTGAGGGGAAGCGCAAAGAACGAGATTAGTTTGAGCGATTTCTTTCAACACTAGGTTTTCGTCTGGCTTATCCGTGAGTTTGAAGGCAACATCAATGCCATCACGAAGTATATCGATCTCACCATCTGCGACTCTCAGTTTTAGCTGAATTGCAGGGTATTTCTTTAAAAACGGAATAACAAAAGGCTGTAGAACGGAATTTAAAAAGGCTTCAGGAGCTGCAACAGTCACTGAACCTGATGCTTCATCATGATCGCGAGCAGAAAGCTCTACGGCTTGTTGTGCGGCATTGAGCATGACGACGGATTGCTCAAAAACCTTCTGCCCAGTTTGAGTAATGAGTAATTTACGCGTTGTCCGTTGAAAAAGCTTTACTTGAAGCGCCAGTTCTAAACGTGTTACGAGTTTACTTAACGCTGACGGTGTTACCCCCAGTTTTTTTGCAGCAGCGGTAAAACTGCCTTCGTTTACAATTTCGACGTAAGCAGCAAGGTCGGGCAACAGGGCCAATAGTTTTTGGTTGACCATAGTAAGAACTCAGTAACAAATTACTGGTAAGAATTATTCCTTAAAACGATACAAAAATCACGTTAGAAAAAAGCCCTGAATGACAGGGCTTTGTGAGGTTAAACTTTGAATTCCGCGACTAAGTCATCCAACTTCTGACATTGCTCTGAAAGACTGATACAAGCGTTGTCCGCGCTGTTTACCATCTCGACCATTTGATGGCTATTATCGGCAATTCGTTGAACATTCGCATTTACTTCGTTACTGACATGAGATTGTTGAGTTGCAGCAGTTGCGATCTCGGTGTTCATCTGATTCATTTGTCCTATCGATTGACGAATAACGCTAAGCGAATTAGTTGCGGTTTCTGCCATCGTTATCGTGCTATCACTGCTGTTTTTACTTGAAGCCATGACAGTAACAGCTTGTTGCGCTCCTGCTTGAAGCTTTTCGATCATGGCCTGAATCTCACCGGTACTTTCCTGTGTACGACTGGCTAGGGAGCGGACTTCGTCAGCAACGACAGCAAAACCTCTACCTTGTTCACCTGCGCGTGCTGCTTCAATGGCTGCATTTAGCGCGAGTAGGTTTGTTTGGTCAGCAATACCACGAATAACATCCAATATAGAGACAATATTATTGACATCACTATCGAGGTGATGAATTACGTTGCTCGCATTTTCAATATCTTTGGAAAGTGCTTGAATCGATGTAACGGTGTCTTGAAGTGTCTGGTTAGTTTGGTTGGCCTCAAGGCTTGCGTTATCACTCGCTGTAGCGGCTTCATTTGCATTTTGGCTCACTGTTTGGCTCGTGACTTCCATTTCGTTAACGGCGGTTGCTACAGCATCACTTTCTTGCTGTTGGTCACCACTAAATTCGGCGATGTGCTGGGTCAGTGATTTAATATTCTCCATTTCGGCACGTACGGCGTTTGATGAAATAATCACTTCTTCTACTGTAGTGTGGATTTTACTCACAAATTGATTGAAAGAAGACGCCAACGCACCAAGTTCATCCGACGTGTTCACTGGGATTCTTTTCGACAAGTCTCCTTCGCCTTGCGCAATATCAGCCATCATATGTTCAATTTCTTTAATCGGTTTGATTACGAATTGTCTTGCGATGAAAAGTGCAAATAGTGCAGCGATAACAATGATTGCCGACAGTAGGGAAGAAAATAGTGTGGTTGTTTCAATTGACTCAGAGACTTGAGTTCGAAGCCTATCTTGCTCTGTTTCGATCAACTTACTGATCGTTTTGAGTTGTTTTCGAATAATGATGAATTGAGCTTCAAAGTCATTCAGGTTGTTTTCATAGTACTCAAGAGCTTGGGTAGGGTCTGCAAACATAGGTTCGTAGAGGTTTATCCATTTAGATGTGGCTTCAACCAATTTGCTCAGTTCCGCAGCCCCTTCACTAGGCAAAATTCCTGCTTCGAAAAGTGTCGCGACTTTTTTCATTCGTGGTACGGCTTTGTATGCGTTGTCTTTAAACTCAAAAGTATGGTGCTCAATTTCTTGGTCGTTTTCTGCCTGAGCCACTCCGTTTGCGGCAACCATAACTTGATAAAGATCGCGATAGGCATCCTCTAAACTTCCAAATACGGGTTGGACCTGCTCATTAAGCTGAGAGTTTAACGCCTTCTGCTTTTGACCTTGAAAGACAACCATACCAGCGGAAATGATCGCCACGGTGAGTATGACCGACATAGGTATAGTAATTTTGTTTGAGATAGATAACTTCAACATAAAACTTCCTTGTGTGAATTCTGCTGGTTCTATAAGAATAACTTAAAAGAAATTTAACGATGTTAATGTGACCAAACCGTATATTAAACAGTTAGATAGAGAAAAATGTGTCATGTATGACACACGGTAAGATGAATTTGTGCCCATCATTCATGAATGTTTTTCCATTTGGCAGGATAATGAAAAGCCACAGCTTGATTTACACTCGAGTGAACGACAAATGGCTATTAAGAGCCAGAAAAGCAAGCCACACGCTTGCGCTCACAATAACTAGGAAGGAATTTGAAATGTCTTCTGCATTCTACCAACAGATCCAACAACAACTTGAAGAAGTAAAGGCTGAAGGTCTTTATAAATCAGAGCGTGTCATTACCTCTCAGCAACAAGCGGAAGTAAAAATCTCTACTGGCGAAGAAGTACTGAATTTCTGTGCCAACAACTACCTTGGTCTTGCAAACCATCCAGCACTTATTGAAGCGGGTAAAGAGGGTATGGATGTACATGGTTTTGGTATGGCATCAGTGCGCTTTATCTGTGGTACTCAAGACATCCATAAAGAACTAGAACAAAAACTATCTAAGTTCTTGGGTAAAGAAGATACTATCCTTTACACCTCTTGTTTCGATGCTAATGCGGGTCTGTTTGAAACCATTCTTGGCAAAGAAGACGCGATCATTTCTGATGCACTAAACCACGCCTCAATCATTGACGGTGTTCGTTTGTGTAAGGCGATGCGTTTCCGTTACTCAAACAACAACATGGAAGAGCTAGAACAGCAATTGATCGCGGCGAAAGAAGCCGGTGCTCGCAACATCCTGATTGTCACTGATGGTGTATTCTCAATGGACGGCGTGGTGGCTAACCTTCCTGCAATCTGTGACCTTGCAGATAAGTACGGCGCACTCACTATGGTTGATGATTCACACGCCGTTGGCTTCATGGGCAAAACAGGTGCTGGTACTCACGAATACCACGATGTTGTAGACCGTATCGACCTAATCACAGGTACGTTAGGTAAAGCGATGGGTGGTGCTTCAGGCGGTTACACTTCTGGCAAAGCGGAAGTGATCGATTGGTTACGCCAGCGTTCTCGTCCATACCTATTTTCTAACTCAGTGGCTCCTGTAATCGTCAATGCTTCAATCCGTGTTCTTGACCTGCTTGAAGAAAGCGGTGATCTGCGCGACCGTTTATGGGAAAACGCAGCGCATTTCCGTACACGTATGGAAGCGGCTGGCTTCACTATGGGCGGTGCTGACCACGCAATCATTCCAATTATGCTTGGTGACGCAAAAGTCGCTGCTGAGTTTGCTGAGCGCGCTCTTGAGAAAGGTATCTACGTCATCGGCTTCTCATTCCCTGTAGTACCAAAAGGTCAGGCACGTATTCGTACACAAATGTCAGCTGCACATTCTCGTGAACAGCTAGATCGCGCTATCGATGCGTTTATCGAAGTAGGGCGTGACATGGAGATCATCAAATAATGAAAATTAAAGCACTATCAAAACTAAAGCCTGAAGAAGGCATCTGGATGACTGAGGTTGAAAAGCCGGAAGTTGGTCACAACGACATTCTGATCAAAATTAAGAAAACTGCAATTTGCGGGACTGATGTCCACATCTACAACTGGGACGAATGGTCACAAAAAACAATTCCAGTGCCTATGGTTGTTGGTCATGAATACGTGGGTGAAGTGGTCGAAATTGGCCAAGAAGTTCGTGGCTTTGAAATCGGTGACCGTGTTTCAGGTGAGGGCCATATTACATGTGGTCATTGCCGAAACTGCCGCGGTGGTCGTACTCACTTATGTCGCAATACAGTGGGAGTTGGCGTAAACCGTGAGGGGGCATTCGCCGAGTATTTGGTGATCCCTGCATTCAATGCATTCAAGATACCGGAAGGCATTTCTGACGATTTAGCCTCTATCTTCGACCCGTTTGGTAATGCTGTACACACCGCACTTTCTTTTGATTTAGTCGGTGAAGATGTACTGATCACAGGTGCAGGCCCTATTGGTATCATGGCTGCGGCAGTCGCGAAACACGTTGGTGCTCGCCATGTAGTGATCACTGATGTGAACGAATACCGTTTAGAGCTTGCTCGTAAGATGGGCGTAACACGTGCCGTCAACGTGGCTGAAGAAAAATTAGAAGATGTAATGGCTGAATTAGGCATGACCGAAGGCTTTGACGTAGGTCTAGAGATGTCAGGTAACCCAGCTGCATTTAACTCAATGCTAACGACGATGAACCACGGTGGCCGTATTGCACTACTAGGTATTCCGCCATCTGACATGGGGATCGACTGGAACCAAGTTATTTTCAAAGGCTTGGTTATCAAAGGCATTTATGGGCGTGAAATGTTTGAAACTTGGTACAAGATGGCTTCATTAATTCAATCAGGCCTAGACCTAACTCCAATCATCACACACCACTTCAAGATTGATGATTTCCAACAAGGCTTTGATATCATGCGCAGCGGTATGTCAGGCAAAGTGATTCTAGATTGGGAATAACTTTCATAAATGAAATCTTCAAAAGGCCAAGCACAAGTGCTTGGCCTTTTTCTTTCTCCTGGGGCAGACGCGGAAACACCACTGAAAACAAAGTAAATTATTAATTTCAGTTAAACATCGCTATCAGTTCCATTTATAACCTGAAAACAAAGTTTGTATGTTGTCACTTTTGCGCTTGGTGTGTTTACCATAATTCTGAAATTCAGTTGGTCTATTGCAAGGAGATAATAATGAAGAAGACAACAGTTGCTTTTTTGGTTACGGCATTAACAAGCGGTATGGTGAGCGCTTCTGAGTGGGGATATAAAGGAGATCATGGTCCGGAGCATTGGGGGGAATTTGCAAGCGAGTGTGCAGTAGGCAAAAACCAAAGTCCAATTAATATTGAGAGTGGTGTTGAAGCCAAGCTAAGCAAGCTCCATGTTGATTACAAAGGCAATGTGGTTGGTCTAATGAATAACGGACACACACTACAAGCCGTTGTTGATGGAAAGAATACGTTTACTATTGACGGTAAAGAATTCAAATTAGCACAATTTCACTTTCATACGCCGTCAGAAAATTTAATTAAAGATAAACAGTACCCATTAGAAGCGCACTTTGTTAATGCGGATAAAGATGGAAACTTAGCGGTCTTAGCCGTCATGTTTGAAACGGGAAAAGTGAGTACAGAGCTCGCTAAGTTAACGGAGATCATGCCAAATAAAGATCAAACGGTGACATTGAAATCTTCTTTTGCGGTTAAAGATTTATTGCCAGAGACGGGAGAATATTACCGCTTCAATGGCTCTTTAACGACGCCACCTTGTAGTGAAGGCGTGCGTTGGTTTGTATTGAAAGATGCACAATCACTCACCAGTGAGCAACAGCAACAATTGGTGAATGTTATGGGGCAAAACAATCGTCCGGTCCAAGCGAAAAATGCACGAATTGTGCTTGTTAACGATTAAAGCCGACTAAGAAAAAGAGCCCACACGGTGGGCTCTATAAATTATGGAACAACAGTTCGAACCTCAGTGTTACCATCGCTTCTTGATACCTTTCTACGTCAGGCTCTTCCTTCCAGTTGTACTCTGGGCGAATTTCGTAATAGAGCCAATCACGCCAAATATTTTGTCGATAGCTGATGGCAATCCGCGTATTTTCCAAATAATGATAGGGACGATTTGTACCTGAGATACTTGCTTGGTAGTTGATGGCTTGTTTATCAGAAATATGCTGGAACAATGTTACACCACTGCCTAAGTTCCAGCCTTTGATATCGTCTTCGTACGTGGCCAAATTTGTCCAACGTAAGAGAAACGTTGGATTCAATGAATGGTCAATGTCTAATTGAGTCGATTCACCCGTCAGGCGCTTTTTTTGGTATATCTTCTGGGTAATCCGCGCTAGCGTGTCATCCGAAAAGGGATAAGTATAGCGATATCGGGCCTCGATACCGGGTCTGGCGGTCACTTTGATATTAAAGCTCTGCTTCGCTTCACTATACCAGTCATAACGTAGGCCTAACGTTTCTTCCGCATCTGAGCGTGTGGAAGGTAATAGCTCAGTAAGGTCATCTTTCTCATCGGATTCAAAAACAAGCTTGAGTCGTTTCGTTGCCTTAGGTAAATGCAGACGAAAACGAAGTTTAGTTTTAAACTGATACCCTTCATTTTCAATATATGAAAAATCGTTGTACCAACGGACGACAGTTCCTGCTCGACCATCTTCATCGGCCCGTTCATCAACAAAAAAATTATCAAACCAGAGGGCAGGTTGGCAAAACTTGGTATTAAGGTAATGAAAGGCTTTATCAAAGAGATGTGATTGGTCCTGTTGACTGTGGCATAGATCTGTTTCGTTTGGTTCGTTCGAAGCATTGTTAGCCCAAGTCGAGGTAGCGTACATACCAACAAATAAAATGGAGATGGATACAACAGAAGTGTGCATAGGGGAGACCACCATCCTTGGTGACAACTGAATCATATAAACAACGATAACTTAAATAACACAATAAGTTGTCGATAAACCTTTATTTTTGGGATGCGTCATTCTGTTGCTCATGGATTTTCGCGTATTGATGGAGCAACTCGGTTAGCTCTTTCGTCCAAGCAAACGCATCTTTTGGTGCTTTTTTGATGATGAATTCCACATGATTGCAATGTGTTTCAAGTGGGATTGTGTTTGCAAGATGGAAAGATACGGCATAAAAATGCCACAACAACAATCGCGTCATACGCAGTGTATTTTGCTGCGCATTTTCTGATCCGGAAAACAGAGCAGGGACTTCGCCCAGCGCAATAGCCGTCATGCGCAACATGGCATCAAATTGAGCCGCCTGATATCGCTCCTCATTGGCAACTTCCTCTTGCTCGAAGGTAAATAACTCAGACATCGACTCTTCAGGGAGCAAGCGATGAATTAATCGCATGCTCAGTGTTTCTAGTTCTTCAGGCGATGCTTGTTTTAACGAGGCGTATGTGTAATCGCGTTCCATTGGTGTATTTCTGTGACGGAAAGGGGAGGCATATTGTAGAGAAGTGCAGAAAAATTACCACTTCAACGATTAATTGGATGTTTGCAACCTTGGCTGTATCTAGATCCTAAGGTGAATAATTCAAGAGCTAACGTTAGATAAAAAATCACTAACACTTGATGATTGATAGATTTGATAATTAGCTGAATTAAATAAAAAATCCCCCCAGCAAGCTGAGGGGAAAGAATTGGTACTAAGTGTATTATATGGTTACTACTTGACGTTGTTAGGAATCAACTTGTAGTACGTTAGTTTGCGTTCTTGTAATTTAGCGTCCAAGGAAAAAAACCACAAACTAAATCAGGGATTTGCTTCAAGTTGTAGCTTTAACTGTGATCTTAATTCATAGTTTAAAGATGATTTTTTAGTAAAAAAGTGATCTGTTAATAGTCAATTTATGTGCATCTTAATTATGAGACTTGATTTTTTTGTTCAAACTATAACCGCTTGAACGTTTGCGTTAAAAAATGTGATGAATCTCTCTTTTTCTTCGTTATACTTTCCGCCCGGTTAAGAGTCTGACTCTGCCAATACAAGCCGTCACAGGGAATAGTGAATGACCCCACGGACCGGACCAGCTAAATTTCTCTGCTTGTATAAGGTGATCATAAGTGAATATTTTATTCGGATTAATCGGTGTTGCTACCTTGCTTTTGTGTGCGGTGCTGTTGTCGGAAAGTCGTCAATCCATCAATTGGAAAACAGTGTCTCGTGCATTACTACTCCAAGTGGGATTTGCCGCTATCGTGCTTTACTTCCCATGGGGACAAGCTGCTTTAACTAGCTTAAGTAGTGGCGTTTCTAGCTTATTGGGATTTGCTGATGAAGGTATCGGCTTTTTATTTGGCGATTTAGCTAATACTGGTTTTATCTTTGCCGTTCGTGTCCTGCCAATTATTATCTTCTTCAGTGCACTTATCTCCGCCCTTTATTACTTGGGCATCATGCAAAAAGTGATTGCGTTTATTGGCGGTGGAATCCAAAATTTCCTTGGTACAAGTAAAGCGGAATCTTTGGTTGCGACGGGTAATATCTTCCTTTCTCAAGGTGAGTCTCCACTTTTAGTTCGTCCTTTTCTCTCCCGAATGACTCGTTCTGAGCTGTTTGCTGTAATGGCAGGTGGCATGGCCTCTGTTGCTGGTAGTGTTCTTGGTGGATATGCGGGCTTAGGTGTTGAATTAAAATACCTGATCGCAGCAAGCTTTATGGCGGCACCCGGAAGCTTGATGATGGCAAAAATCATCGTACCAGAACGTGATACACCGATTGATCAATCAGATATTGAGATGGATAAAGCACAAGAAAGCAACGTTATTGATGCGTTAGCAAGCGGTGCGATGAACGGTATGAAAGTAGCCGTTGCTGTTGGTACGATGCTAATTGCATTTGTGAGTGTGATTGCCATGGTCAACACGGGCTTAGAAAGCTTAGGAGAGGTTGCTGGATTTAGTGGTATTACCTTACAAGCACTATTTGGCTACTTGTTCTCTCCATTAGCATGGGTCATCGGTGTTCCAACAAATGAAATGTTGATGGCTGGTTCATATATTGGCCAAAAAATCGTAATGAACGAATTTGTTGCTTTTATTGATTTTGTTGAGCACAAAGCCATGTTGTCAGAACACACGCAAGTTATTGTTACGTTTGCGTTGTGCGGTTTTGCAAATATTGGTTCAATTGCAATTCAGCTAGGATCAATTGGTGTGATTGCACCTGAGCGCCGTGCAGAAGTGGCAAACCTAGGGATAAAAGCGGTTTTAGCTGGTACGTTAGCGAACCTGATGAGTGCCTGCTTAGCGGGTATCTTTATTCTGCTTTAAGCCAAGTATCAAAAACTATTCAATACAAATGCCCGAAGCTATTCGGGCATTTTTGTATCAATCATTTTAATAGTGATGAGCTTTGGCGTTGGTTGAGGTTTATTCATATTAAGCGTC
Source organism: Vibrio sp. TRT 21S02 (assembly GCF_050113675.1). Lineage (NCBI taxonomy): Bacteria > Pseudomonadati > Pseudomonadota > Gammaproteobacteria > Vibrionales > Vibrionaceae > Vibrio > Vibrio sp. TRT 21S02. The sequence continues at coordinate 330,016 of NZ_JBNJOI010000002.1, read as the reverse complement.
ATACGCCAGTGATTGCCTAAAAGATGATTTATAGCAAAAAAAATCAATATTTAAGGCGTAGTATGATCTGACAGTCATACAAAATATTTAAACCCAAAATGGGTTGTCTTGATATCTGAGAGATTGTTATGAATAACCTTGTTACCCGCTTTCTGCATTACGTTACCTTTGATACCCAATCCAAACCTTCAAAAACATGTTGTCCTAGCTCTAAAGGGCAAATGGTCTTTGCTGAATATCTAAAAGATGAACTAATCGCACTTGGTTTAAGTGATGTTAGTTTGGATGATAACGGTTACCTCATGGCGCGTTTACCTTCGAATGTAGACTATGACGTACCGCCCATTGGTTTCGTTGCTCATATGGATACGGCGCCTGATGCATCAGGTAAGCATGTAAAACCACAAATTGTTGAAGATTACCAAGGTGGTGATATCGCATTGGGGAAAGGGGACGAAGTCCTATCACCGATACAATATCCTGATCTACACAAGTTGCATGGATATAACCTGATCACGACAGATGGTACAACACTACTTGGCGCAGATAACAAAGCCGGAATTGCGGAGATAATAACTGCAATTGCAACCTTAATTGAAACGCCGTCGATTCCCCATGGTGACATCTGTATTGGCTTTACGCCTGACGAAGAGATCGGTCGTGGAGCGAATTTGTTCGATGTAGAAAAGTTCGGTGCGAAATGGGCATACACCATTGATGGAGGCCCTGTTGGCGAACTTGAGTATGAGAACTTCAACGCGACCAGTGCAGATGTTATTTGTCATGGAACCAATGTTCACCCTGGTACGGCAAAAGGAAAAATGGTGAATGCGATGAATATCGCGGCCCAATTCCAGTTAATGATGCCAGCGCAAGAAACGCCGGAATGCACTGAAGGGTATGAAGGGTTTTATCACTTAAAATCAGCCGAGATGTCAGTGGCTAAAAGTGAATTGGGTTATATCATTCGAGATTTTGAACGCGATGGCTTAGAAGCACGCAAAGCCTTTATGCAGCAAAAAGTGGATGAACTGAATGCTCAATTAGAAAAAGGACGGGTAGAGCTGCGTTTAACCGACAGCTACTTCAACATGAAAGAAATGGTTGAGCCACACCCTCAGGTGATTGAGTTAGCCAAACAGGCGATGGAAGCATGTGATGTCGAGCCAATGATTAAGCCGATTCGTGGTGGTACAGATGGGGCAAGATTGTCATTTATGGGGTTACCATGTCCAAATATTTTCACTGGCGGTTACAATTTCCACGGTATTCATGAGTTTATTACAATTGAAGGCATGGAAAAGGCAGTGGACGTAATTGTGAAGCTGTCAGAAAAAACAGCATTAAACTTCAAATAAATACAACCAATTCACCTGATAAATTACAACTTTTCGTGTACATTTGAGTCATAAATAAGTTTGACGAGAGTGCATCAGCGTGAAGACTGTTTTCTTAATCCTTTCACACCTTATTTTTGGTGCCTTGGGCTTTGCGTTAGGAATATACGCATTGCCCATTCTTACTCAACCAACCTCACCCTCTATGGCAATCATAGAGCGGGTCAACCACGAAGCTTTATACACAGGATCATTTCAACGAGATCGAACCGATAGTGATTTCCTCCATTGGGGAGTCGGTTCTGTTGCGATAAGCAAGAACAATATTGCGTTTGTCGGTGAATTAGCACCTGGCCCGGACTACAAACTCTATTTATCCCCTGTATTTATTGAAACAGAGCAGTCGTTTGCTGCAAATAAAGATCAAATGGTACGCATTGGCGACGTGAAAACGTTTGACCGTTTTACACTGCCAGTAGATGAAGAGGTGAATGTATCCAATTACAACACCATTGTCATTTGGTGTGAGACATTTGGTGAGTTTATTTCTTCGGCTCGTTACAAATAAAGCATTAAGTTCAACATTATCCATAGTAAAAAATGGTGCTTCTTAATAGTGCTACATTTTTGACACAGCAGTGACAATAATATGGCTGTTGCATAGATAATGCGACATTGATCCATATTTGTCATCTCCCCCTGACAATTCAGAGCAAAAAATTAACCTTAAAAAATCAAAGCGTTATCAAGCAGGAAACAGTAGTGAGTCTAAGCAAAACAGTAAACCGTGTATTGTCTCTTATGTTCGTTTGTCTGATCTTTTTAGCTTCTGCGGCACAGGCAGCGGGAGAATTGGTGGTTGAAGTATCACCTCGGACAATGCAGTACGAAAGTGGTAAGGAGATCACCTACACGGTGACCATCCAAAATACAACCACATCACGATATACCGATATTTCTGTTCAGGATTTACTCTGGGATTCGACTGCCACGACGGAATCTGGATCTGCTAAAACGTTTTCTGAACTCACGATCACTTCTAGTCACAGTTGGGGATCGGATGAAGGTTCTTACTCAGACAATAACACCAACTTAAAAGCAACGGGAGTGACGTTAGCACCTCTTGGAAAGGTGACCTACACCTTTGTTGGAAAAGTTTCTGATGAAATCACGGGATCATTTGAGCTTAATACGACAAAGGTGAATGCAGATACTGATGGAGATGGAGTAGGGGAGTTGTTTGTTCCTTCTACGTTTGCCACTTTTACTCCTGTACCTTACTCCTACTCAGTCGACCTATCTGTTGATAAAGCTCAGTATCAGATTAATCAAACGCTAGTTTATACGCTTAGAGTCTCTAATACTGGCAGTTATGCTGTACGTGGCCTTGATATTTCCCAGCCATTTGCTTCCCTTGTTGCAGAAAACAGTGACGGGGTAAACATTGCAACATTTAGTGATGTTGCCATTGTTGGTAGCAAAACGGGCTCTGAAAGTGAACTTGGTAACTATAGTGCCGCGGGAGATCTGTTGGTAACAGATGCCACGATAGGTCTTGGCAGAACGTTAACTTATACCATTACGGCGAAAGTGAGTGATGGGTTAGTTGGGGATATTATTACTTCGGCAAGTGCGCATACAAAAGATGGTGATGTGAGTTCTAATGTGATCACGACGCCTCCTATTGATGCTTCAGTTTCAATTTCACAACAGATAAATCATTCGCAGCCATACCTTATTAATGGTGAACGAGTGTTTACGGTGAAAGTTGAAAACACGGGGTTGGGAATTGCCCATGATTATCATGTTAAACACAATATTGCCTCTTTAGAGTCTCGTTTAGGTTTAGGCAACAACTTACAACCGGCATTTAATCATGAGGATGTTTCAGGCAATTTATTTGTCAGTTGGAAAATCAAAGTCATTGACTCAGGAGCCAATACGACGTCTGCCTATTTAACTGCAGGTGAGCAAAGCAATATAGATTTTGATGACACAGTATCGATTTATCCGGGCGAGTCGATTACTTATGAAATTCTAGCAACTCTCTCTCAAGTCGCGATTGGCAATATTCAAGGTGCCAATGCCGCGTTATTTGATAACAACGGTAAGTTTATTGAAGATGCTCAGATCTCAGACAGTATTCCCGCTGAAAAAGTACTGAATGTCGAAGACCCAGAGATCAAACTGAAGAAAACGACAAGTGCTTCCCAATATACTCCAGGGAATGAAGTCATCTACGATATCTATGTTTCGAATAGCTCTTCAAAGTACTTTGCCAATAACTTGGCAGTGATTGATGACATGACCTGTATTCAGACAGAGCAAGCGGGTGGAGCTGGTCCGGGGCAAGCTTTCTCTGAGTGGAAACTGGACGTGGTGTCTGGTGAAGATGCTTTGGGCTCTGATCCCGGAACGTATAACTATGGGACTTGGTTAACCTCTCCAGTGACAGTGTCACCCGATATTGCTCCGGGTAAAGAAATCCACTACAAACTCACCGCCAAAGTAAGTGATACCAGTGTTGGACTGATTTTAGATAATAATCCAGCGTGTTCTGACAACATTACTGAAGATGGCTCTGGTATCCAAATGCCAGAAGATAACTTACGTGCAAGTAAGGACGTCGACACGCGCTACTATTCTTCTGGAGATACCCTTACTTACACTATCCGCATTGACAATGATGGGGATGGCTACGCGAACCAAGTTCGAGTTGTTGATGACGTTTCTAAGGTTGAAACGGTCGATATTCATGGATCATCCATCAATGCATTTCGTAGCTGGACGATTACAGCACAAGCGTTCCATGCAGACGGTACTGTTGCTACGTCAACGGATACTGGTGTTTCGGGTTCGATCACGAGCCCAGACATTCTTGATGTAGAAGCAACCATTGAACCTCATAGTTACATTGTTTACACCATTCAGGCACAAACAGAGCCATTAGCTAACGGACACATTCAAAATAGTGTGACGGTGGATGATACGGTTTATGCTGACCGCGGTTCCGATCCCAAAGACTTTTCTATTGCTCTCAATAAAACAGTGAAAACCAACACTGACACTGGTTTTCATGGTGACAAAACCAGCTACTCAAAATTAGAGAATGAGATTTCGTACCAGCTACATGTGAAGAATGAGAAAGGGAATGGTTTTGCTACCAATGTAAAGGTCAAAGATCCTATTTCATCGATTCAAGCAGGCATATTGGAGCCGGATAGTCAAAGTAAGCCCGTCTTCAAGTCTTGGACGATTTCTGCGGAAATTATTTCAGACAATCCGTTGCTAAATGGTAATGCAACATACACGGATGTTGGTACGTTTTCGGATAACGCAGATTTAGATACCGTCGCTCAAATTCCACCAAACGTAGAGGTTGTCTACACCATTAATGGTCAAATTGATCGTAGCAATGAAGATGAAATCATCTACAAGAAGATTGAGAACACGGCAACAGTAGAAACACCGGATTCAGATTCACAAAGTGAGACGTCAGATCGTGTTGTCGTCTATCCAAAAGAACCCAACGTAGTTGTTATTAAAACAACACCGGATGAAGCGTTGATTCCGGGCCAATGGGTGACGTTTGATATCACCGTGTATAACCGTGGTGCCGGTTATGCGAATGAAGTGTCTGTTAATGATGACATTATTGGATTGGATGCTTTTTCAAAGTGGACAATCACATCTAATACGGATGACAACAATACGCCCTATAAAACAGGCAGTTATGCAGGTTCGAAGTCGAATTATCCTGATAACGGTAACATCAATACCAAAATTGATATTGACCCCAAAACCCCCGAAGGCATGGGTTTTGTTAGCTATACCGTATACGGCTTGGTGAAAAACGATTATGCCAAGCCTGAGATCGCAAACACGGTAGAAATACATGACCCAGTGAATAACCTTGATCAATCTGCATCGGCTGAGATTGGCGGTTCTGGTCTAGATTCATTGAATGTCTCTATTCTTAAAACAGCAGATGTGAACCATTTTGTCCCGGGTCAGTTTGTCGAATACAGCATTATCTTGCTAAACAACAGCCCAAGTGTGGCGGACAAGTTAAAAGTTGTTGACCCGCTTACCGCGATTAAGTCTGTTTTGGCCAATAAAAAGGATAACCATTTCGCAGACTTTGAAGATCAGTCGCCATTCGAATATTGGCAATTTGACTACGGTGATGGTGCTGGGTGGCATGGCAAAACAAATGAAGATCTGATTTATCCTGAAGGTGATAAAACGCAAACATTCTCTCTAGCAGGGGGAGCGCAGCGAGTCCTAAAAATTAGGGCAAAAATCAAGGACAACGTCATTGGTTCGCGTAATGCGGGTGGCATTCTCGAGCAAAAGATTGCCAATGATGCGTATGTCTATAGAGAGTTTGGCTATGTGAGTCAAAAGTCACACGTTTCCCATCATGAAATGGAAAAAGCCCAAAATGGCGCTGATGTGGTTAGAAAACTCTATGTTAATGGTAAAGAAAGCCGTTATTACGCACCGGGTGATACTTTGAAATATACCGTCAAAGTGTCTTCGCAAACGGGGTATGAAAATAATCATCGCGTGACAGAAGACATCAAAGGCGTTCAAGTTCAGCTTCTGGATGGCAGCAAAGCGAATCCATTTAACGATATTTTCACCGTTGCAGTGGAGCGAGAAAATGACAATGGTGGCGATGGAACAACGGATGGCAAGCTCGATGGAACGGTTGCTAACAATACGAACATTGACACTACTATTGACGTAGCTGGAAAAGACTATGTGTTGTACACGGTTGAAGGCATTGTACGTGAAGATGCTACCGGAGATATCACCATTGGTGGTATTACGGTTAACCCATATGAGTATCATCTGAAATTTAGTAAAACGGTTGATCAAAAGAACTATGAGCCGGGTCAGAATTTGGTATATCACCTGACCGTAAGTAATGATGGGAAAGGAAATGCCTATCAGATTGCGCTCGTAGACAGAATTTCAAACATAAAGACAGAGTTGCTGGATGGTTCTACGGGCTTTGCTTTTAATTCTGGTTGGACGATTGAGCCGACAGTCGTTGGTGGTAGTAAATGGGCTCAAGTCGATCTCGATGGCACTATTGAGAACAACAAAGATATTGATACACATATTTCTGTTCCGGCTGGTGAAACCATCGATTACAAAATCACCGCCAAAGTAAATTCACAAGCTGTAGGTAGTATTGTTAACCTGCTTTCTGTTGATGGAGATACGGTTAGTGCTGAAACCAAACCGAATACACAGAAGTTTGATTTCGAAAAGCATGTCGCTAAGTACCTTGATAAAGATGGTGTGACAGAACTTTCAGGTGGCTACACGCCGGGCGGTTATGTGGTCTATCAGATTGATCTTAAAAATAAAAACAACGTCCACTTAAAAGACATCTCGATTAAAGATGATATCTCGGGGATCACGACCGATTACTTTGACGGCACGACAGGCCCTGCATTTACCAACTGGACAATAAAGTCAGAGGTTGACTCTAGTTCATACAGCTCTGCTGGCACCGTTAGTGACAACAGTAACATCGATACCCACTTTAACCTTGCAGGTGCCTCATTTGTACCCGATGGCACTTATGTGCGTTACGTCATTACAGCGAAGGTGTCTGATAAAGCGGTAGGCGAGTTCCGAAATAGTGCCGTTGTGGATGGTAGGCACACGCTAAATTCTGAGCGCTCAAGCATGTTGCCTGCAGAGTTAAAGAAAAAGCACGCAGCTTATACTGATGCGGCGTTTGGTACGTTAAAGAAAAACTACAATCATCTTCCTGAAGAGCAAAAAGTCGTTTATCACCTAAGAATTGATAACCAAGGTAAAGGGACAGAATACAACGCTAACTTACTGGAAGAATTTACTAAGCTGAAAGCCAAAATTGCACAAGACGCAGCGGGTGAAGTGGATAATCAACATGGGGTTGTTTATGAACCAGCAACTTGGCAGGTCAGCGTTACTAAGTCTGATGAAATCACCACAAATATCGGCACATTTGTAGGTGGTGCAAATTTAGATATTGATATTCCAAGGCTCTCTATTGCTGCTGGTGGTTGGATTGACTTTAAGGTCGAATCGCAAATTCGCGATGACGCAATGACCGCTATCACCATCCAACCTAAATACAATGGCACCAGATTTGGTAAATCTCAGATTAACCCAGATAAGTCAAAGCTAGACGTTGCTAAAGAGATTATTTCCATTGGGGGGCGACCGTATTCCTCTGGTGCGACATATAAACCGGGTGAAGAAGTTGTTTATCGATTTACGGTGGCAAATACAGAACCAGTTTGGAAAGACAATAGCGTCTTGAAAGATCTACTTTCTGCTGTAACGGTGGAAGTGTTAGGTGGTGGTGTTGAACCTGCATTTTCTCATACGGAAATTACGCATACGATCTCGCAAGGTATTGATAGTGATGTAGATACTTATCTCCCTCGTTATGACACTAACGGTGATTTAGATATTGTTTCAGATATTGCGCCGGGTGAAACCATTACTTTCACCATTAAAGGGACGATACGAGATGATGCCCTTGGTGTAATTGCAGCAAACCGTGCGACTGGTGGGCAGCATAGTGTTGATACCGACGAGATACCGCCAGTTGCTCCTAATCTTACCTTTAATAAGGTCGTCACGAACACCACTGCTGACGGTAACCACTGTACGTTCCCGTCATCAACCGGAACCGGATGTGAGTATAATCCAAGTGGTCAGGTCGAGTATCAAGTTACGATTGAAAATAACGGTGAGGGCATTGCAAATGACGTCCATGTTGTTGATAAACTGAACGCAATTATGACCTCAACTGGTGCTAAGGCATTCAATAGTATTTCCACTACGATTATTGAACAGCCACCAGCGGATCGTTTTTCCATTACCGGCAACTATCACGGCGACAAGCCGCTTGATGCAACCTTTGATCTCATGCCGGGTGATAAGGTGGTCTTCGCACTATCTGGTACCGTTGATGATGACGCAACAGGAACCATCGCCAACATTGCAAAAGTGAATAATCTCGATTCCAATGAGGTGGTGTTGGCGCAGGGCGATGCTGAAGTCCTCGCGATGAAAATGACGGATACACCAACCTATACCCCAGGTGGTGAAGTGCGCTACACCATGTATATCGCAAATAAAGCCGATACAAACGCAGATGTACAAGTGTTGGATGAGATTTCCAAATTCCAAGTAGAAACTGCAGATGGAAGCATGCAAACTGCCCTCGAAAGTTGGACCATCAGTGCCAATGTCATCAGCAACGTAGGTGCTGCTCACAATGATATATCTGCAATTCCAACTAGCGGCGACATTAATGCTCTGGTCAAACTGGGTGCGGCAACCACCGAGCCAACGGTGGTTAAAATCGATGTTGTTGGTAAAGTGCGAGCTGATGCGGTAGGTAAGTTTGGCAATACGTTATACGTGGACGGCAAGCAATATAACCTACAACAACACTTCATTTATCCGGTTCCCGGTGCGATTTCTGTGGACAAAGAAGCGTCTATTTCTCCAGCCGTGTATGCACCTGGTGATGAGATTGGTTTTGATATTGTCGTTGAGAATACTGGAGCAGGCTACGCAAAAAATGTACGCATCGAAGATCTTGTCACAAGTGTACGTGCAGATGCGGTTGGCAGCTTAATCTCTGCTCGCGTGTTTGATAAATGGGACCCATCGAAGAGCACTGTCAAGGTTGTGGATGCAGGTAGCAGCAAAACCCATGTTATTTCTGAAACCTCAATGGACGCGACTGACGCTTTCACTGGTGTCTACAATTTGGCTCCGGGAAGTAAAGTTGAACTGCATCTAGTTGGAACCGTGGCCTATAACATTGTTGGCGAGATTCGAAACCAAGTTGATGTAACAGCAGATGATATCGATGCGGCGAGTGATGATGCAATATACCAACCCGTTGATGCGGTGCTGAGTGTGTCGAAAGTCGTAGACAAGCCTGTCTATCTGAGTGGTGACACACTGACTTATACCATTGTTATTACGAATACAACACGAGCTTGGGCGTCTGGTGTTCAAGTCCAAGACTTTGTTAATCGCATCACCGCCGAATCGATTCATGGCGATACAATTTCAGCCTTTGAGTCTGGAAGCATTCAAATTACAGGGCGATCTGATAAGGGCACTTTGCTTCCAACGTCGGTGGATGATTTTATCGATGAAACCATAGATATTGCTCCATCTGACACCATCACGGTCACCATTAGTGGCAAGCTCAAGCAAGAAATCGTTGGTGACGTTACCAATAACGTGAGCGTCGAATTTAATGGTAATACGTTGACTGATGAAGCTGTAAGTTCTTTGTTGGTACCAAATATTACGATAACTAAAACACCAATCGACGAGTATTATTCGCCGAGAACAGTGAATGGATTCAAGATCCTTATTGAAAATAAAGATGCGGCATTTGCGAACGATATTCGATTGGAAGACATCATTACCAATTTGAATGTCGATACAACAGAAGGCAGCCCACAACCAGCTTTCTCCAACTGGTTAGTAACTTATAAAGCGGGTGATCCGGCGACAGAAGTTGACGTATCGACGTATTCTTGGAATCAAGATATTCGCCATACTATCGATTTAGCACCAAACGATACGATTGAATTTACCGTGCGTGGTGAAGTTAACAAGAAAGCCATCGGTATTATTGATAATGAAGCCAAAGTAACCTTTGACGGCAAAGCCCAAACAAGTGCTGCACAGCTAAAACCAAAACCTGCGGTAATTACAATCAGTAAGTCTGCTGATCGCGAGTTCTATCAAGCGGGTCAATTAGCACAATTCAAGGTTCGTATTGCGAATGAAGGGGATGGTTTTGCTGACAATGTGGCCATTCAGGATTTGATGAATGACGTCACAGTCAGCTTGGTCGACGGCTCAACAGGGACTGCCTTTGAATCATGGGATATTGATACGTATGTCAGCCATCCGCAAACAACGGTTGCGACAATGCCTGATGGTAAGAACCCGAATATTGATACATTGGCAGATATTGCGCCAAATAGTTACATCGAGTTCACTATCCTTGGCACGGTTAACCGTTATGCAACGACGGATATCATTAACCAAGCAAAAGCTCAGTACGCAAGCGAGCCTGAACAGACGGCACACGCGGTGATCAAACATCGCCCAATATCCCTGACTCTTAATAAGTATGTGGGTGAAACTGGCACAGAAACTGAGATGACTTATGAGCCAGGAAAGTCTGCAACATTCCGTGTTGTCTTAGCCAACCAAAATGAAGCATTTGTTGCTGGTATTCATTTAAAAGACCTAATCTCATCGCTCAAAGTCGATACAGTCAATGGGACGTCTGAGCCGATTTTTTCAACGTGGTCGATAAAGGTCAATAAAGGCGATGCGCTAACAACTGTCTCACCGGATCCCTCAGGAAGCGGTAAGGACATCAATGCAACCATCGATTTAGCACCGAATGACACTGTGGAGTTTGTCATCCAAGGTATCGTCAACGGATATGCGATTGGCCGAATTGATAACAAAGCAACCATGTCCGTGAATGCGACCCGTGCTCAGCGCTTTACTGCTGAAGCAAGCTTATTGCCAGAGCCAGATCATGTGGTGATCACTAAAGAGGCGGATGACCCTATCTATGTGGCTGGTGAACAAGCGGTATTCCGCATCAAGCTGTTGAATGACAGTAAAGGATTTGCAAATGATGTACTGCTGCGTGATGCCATGTCCCGTATTAAAGTTCAAACTCAACCGGATTTATCTACGGGTAATCGTGAGGTGGTGAATGCGTTTACTCAGTGGAATGTTGAAGTAAAAAGCAGTGATCCAAGAACGGTGGTTGATGCCGGTTCCTTGGGCGCAAACAGTGATATCAATGCTGCTATGGATATAGCACCGGGTGATACCGTCGAGTTTATTATTACTGGGACGATAGACCCGCGAGCAATGGGTGAAATCGTTAACACCGCACATAAAATTGATGAGTCGGCGACAGCGACAAGTGCGATCTCAAGTCGACGAGCAAATGCGGCTACCAAGCAACAAGCCAGTATTGAAAGTGTGAGCGCGATGATCACGCCAAGAGCGGTTCAGCTTGTTGTTGATAAAACGACATCCAAAGGTGAAAACGCTGAATACACCAATGATGATTCAGGGCTAACTTACCTATTGCGTGTCAGCAACCAAGGTTCTACCCAAGTGACGGGGGTGCAAATGGTGGATGAGATCAGTAAGCTTACTGGTTCAAACGGCAACCCACTATTCACGTCTTGGAAAGTTAGCATCAAAGAGTGGCCTTCAAACCAGATTAAAGCTGAGTTCACTGACAAGGACTTAAACTTGCCAGAGGGCGGCGTATCACTCGATCTCTTGCCTTATATGGGTAATGGTTATGTCATTGAAGTCACGGGTGAGCTCAACAAAGGGTTGGATGACGATATTACGAATACGTTTAGTGTTACTGACCCAGCGACGGGAAGTACAGCGTCGGATGATGTCACCATTCATGTCAAAAAGTTTGCTGACAACGAAGGTGAATTATCAGTAACCAAAGAAGCGCTGAAAACAGATGCTCAAGTTGGGGACGTGATTGAGTATGAAGTGATCATCCAAAATAATAATGACTCAGAGTTTAAAAACGTCAAGCTCGTCGACCGTTATCCTGCGGGCTTCGAGTATGTCTCAGGTTCGACGGAGATAACCAACAGTGGCCCAGACGGTGCTTTTGATACGGGCGATGATGTTGTGAGTACTGAAGAACCCGCAGTGACCAACTCACTTACGTTCAACATTGGTGACATGCAAGCCTACGGAACACCGGAAAAAACCATCACGGAACAAGTCCGTGTGCGTTATCTGCTGCGTGTTAGCGTGGGTGCGACGTTTGGCAAGTATGTAAACACTGCTGTTGCAATGGCGCCACCAGAAGGTCAAAGCTCGGGCGCATTAGAGCCAAAATCTAAAACTGCATCAGCAACGGTGGAAGTGGTCCCTGATAAGGTGTTTGATACAGCCTCGATCATTGGCAAAGTCTTTGAAGACCACAATAAAGATGGATTCCAAGCCGACGCCACCGCATCTAATATCAACGTGCAAGCGTATGTTGCACAAGCTGACTACGTACCGAACTCAACCGTGATAGTTAAAGATGGCAAAGAACGCACTATCAAGGATTTAGCCTTTAAAGCTAAATATCATGTTGGTCATGTCTATGGCTTAGAGCAAAAGTTAGAACAGCAAGCGTTTAGCTATCTGCATGGAAAAAATAAAACGGTGCGGCGAATGGACTCACCTCTGGTAGCTGGCGTGGAAGTAGACGAGTTGATGGGAATTTCGTCGAATCGAACTTTACCTGAAAGCAACCAAGTAGCGTTCCAACTTAAGACGCGCTCTCGTCATGGTTTTGATGTGGTCGTGACCACAGATTCGGGTACACGCATCGAATTCGATGCTGAGGGACATATTAAAACAAACCACAGTGGTGATCGTGCATCAGGACTCTCTGCTGAGAACTTAAATATCACGCGTAATCTATATAAAGATGGCGATCAGTTCCTTTGGGAAATCGTCATTGAGAACAAGGGGATCTATGAAGATGGTATTCCTGGAGTTCGTTTATTGACCGTTGAAGGCATTGTGATTGAGACGGATCAATATGGCCGTTACCACGTTCCGGATCAGTGGGTGCTTGATAAGAAAGGCAAACAGTTCCTAATCAAAGTGGATACGGACTCTTTGCCAACCGGTATGAAAGTGATCAGCGAAAACCCGAAAGTGCAGCGCATTTCGCCAAACCAGTTAACCAAATTTAACTTTAGCGTTTCGGTCGAAGAAATCGAACAACCGTAATAATAACAATGACAAGGGCTCATGAAACATGAGCCTAAACTCGGTAAGTATTTATGAAAACGTTTAAAAAGACTCAACTAGCAGTGTGTGTATTTGCAGCGTTACCTGTGGCGGCGCTGGCTAAAGATACGAGTAAACTTGAAAAGCTCGATACCGATTCAACGAACATCGAAGTGACGCCTCATAAGCAAGAGGAAAGCTCGCGCATTTATCTCGAAGAAGGGGCGATATGGGCCAGTCGTGATATTACCCGTTTTAATCCGGTTATGGATGTGAGCGTTGGCGATGAGTTGGAAGTGGCCGATGGAAAGTTGAATGATGAAGTTAGCTTTACCATTACCACAAACTACAGTTACTACATTACCCGCTATCAGCTTGAAATTTTTCGAGGTGAAGATCGCAGCCTTTCTCAACCATTAACGATCATTACGGGTGAGAAGCTCGCAAACGATTATGACATCAGTTGGGATGGTAGTAGTGATGTCGACTATCGTTTTATTTCGGGTAACCAGCTACAGTTTCGCTTCAAGGCTTGGGATAAAGACGGAAATATGGACGTGACGACCATTGGTGTGATGGATCTAGTGCGTCCAGACTCCGAAGTGGAGCTTGAGCGTAACGAAGGAGAAGAACCCATTGGGCGTAGTTTTGGTAAAGCCAAATTGATGCGTCACAACATTCCAACCAATGCTGGCTTAGCAAAGTTCATGGGAACAGGGTTAAAAGGCGTGGATAAAGTACAAATTGGTGAGGATGAGTTTGAAGTTGAAGATGGTGAACTATATGCAGAACAGTTCCTACCCGCGGACGCTTATCTATTCCCAACCAAAGTGACCTTTGATAATGGCGATGAACGTCGTTATCAATTGTATGTTCGTATCCCCGATACCTACTACTCGCAGGCTGGTCTTGCAGACTTTTACATCGGAAAGAATAAAGTTACGGGCAATACTGGGGCGTTAGGAGTTAACGAACAATATCAAGATGATGTCTACAACCAAGGTCGTTTGGCGTATTTTGGACAAGGTAAATTTGGTGACAAGTTAAGGGTAACCACCCATTTTGATACTAAAGACAGCGATATTAGAGATATGTTTAAGCACCCGTTTGCCGCTGATGATTCGAGCGTGTTTGATATTCTAGAAGATGACGACGAGCTGTATTACGGTGATTATGGTGATGGTGCCAATATTCACAAGGTAGTGAACACTAAAGGCAAGGTGTATCTCGACTTAGAATACGATAAATCGCAGGCGCTTTGGGGGAATTACAACACAGGTTTAACTGGGACGGATAACAACGATTATAACCGTAGCTTATATGGTTTCAAAGGTGACTATCGTACCCGCTCGACCACCAAGTTTGGTGAAGATCGTTTGAACATTGTGGGCTTCACTGCATCGTCTGACTCACTATTTGCTCATGACGAGTTTTTAGGTACGGGTGGCTCTTTATATTTCCTACGTCATGGTGAAGTTATTCCCGGCAGTGACAAGGTTTATGTCAAAGTCATTAATAAAGACAGCGGGATCTCGGAACGTGAAGTGCCTTTGCAAGAAGGGAAAGATTACGAAATTGATGCGTACCAAGGTCGAATTATTCTGACTCGTCCACTCAATAACATTATTTCAGATAGTTTTGGGAGTGTTATCAATGACGATCCAAGTGACGGGTATGAAAACTATCTGGCTGTTGATTACGAATATGTGCCGCAAGGTAAAGATAGCAAAGACGCTCTAGCCTATGGTGGCCGTGTTAAAGGTTGGTTGAACGATTACATCGGGCTCGGTGGTTCTTATGCAACGGAAGAGCGTGATGCTCAGGATTATGAGTCTTATGGTACGGATTTTACCTTAAGAGCAACAGAAGGGACGTATTTGAGAGCGGAATTTGCCCATAGCAAAGGGCGCCAAACCGATTCGAATTACGTGTCGTTTGATGGCGGTTTAACCTTTACACCAATTGCGACGGATTTAGAGCAGCGCGAAGGTGACCTAATTCAGGTGAAAGGTGTCGCGAACCTCTATGATATAGCGCCAACAATTTTCTCCGCCGTTGGTAACGATGTAAAAGCTTGGTATAAATCCAAAGATGCCGGTTATAGTTATGCAAGCCAGAGTGACAACCTAGCTCAGGAATCATTTGGTACTGAGCTGCGTCTACAAGCGACGGATCGCATTAGTATTGCGACTCGTTATACATCGATGGAAGAAAAAGAACTTGATGGCACGCTTAAAACCGATACTGAACAAGTTGAATTAGAAGGCCAACTTAAAGTCACTGAACACATCAAAATCTCCGCTGCAGGCAAACAGGTCGAAGAGCTAAATCGCGACAGTATCAAAGGTAAAGGTACATTGGCGGGGCTACGGGCTGATTACATATGGGACAGTGACACGAATGTCTATGTAAAAGGTCAAACCACAGTCGATAAAAACGGTGGCTATGAAGATAATGACAGCCTGTCAATTGGTGCTGAAGCGCGACTGTTTGAAGACGTTAAACTCGGCGGGGAATACACCACTGGCGACAGAGGTGATGCCGCTGAAGCAACACTGACATATGATGTGACCGATGATTATTCTACTTATCTGACTTATCAGGACGATAACTATGAAGGGAAGAATAATGTTATTGTTGGTCAACGAGCAGATCTCACATCTAATGTGGATTTTTACCAAGAAAATCAATTTGTTGATGAGAATAACGGTAAAGGGCGTATTGACTCATTCGGATTTGGTTACGACATGACCGATGATGTTGATTTTGGTATTGGTTATCAACAAGGTGAGATTGAGAAAACAAATGAGCTGGGTCAGATGGAAGTGACAGAACGACGGGCCGTTACCTTTACCGCCAACATCGATATTAACGATGTTAACCTCAAACATAAGGCCGAATATCGAGTCGATAAAGGAAATGACAATGTTGACCCAAGCCGCCGACGAATTGATCAGTTTGTTACCACCAACCGATACACACACTATCTAACCGAAGAATACACCCTGTTTGGTAAATACAATTACTCGAAATCAGTGAGCAAAGACACTGATGAAACTTTAGAGCGATTTGTAGAGGCCACGGGTGGCTTGGCTTATCGCCCCATTTATAATGACCGCCTCAACCTATTAAGTCGATACACCTACATTGCCGATCAAGATAACCTTGACCGAGAGGTAGATTATACCGATGAAGAGAGCCATATCGTTGAAATTGAGGGGATCTATTCAGTCAATGCCAAAGTTGATGTGGGAGCGAAATATGCTCATAAAGACAAGAAAGAAGATTTCGAGCGCGCCTCTGGCAATGTAGAAGTGGTTGAAAGCAACATCAATCTTTATGGCGTGAGCACCTCCTACCATGTAATGAAAGATTGGGAAGTCACCGGTGAATATCATTGGAAAACTGACACACTCAATGATGAGCTAGAACATGGTGCTCTTGTGTCGTTCAACAAGCATCTTTCAGACAACTTTAAAGTGGGAGTGGGTTACAACTTCTCTGGCTTTGATGGCAATCTCGTTAATGACGATGATTATGATGCAAAAGGTGTATTTATTAACTTGGTTGGTAAGTTATAAGGGCTTCGTATGAATTTCAGTAAACTGATCCAAAATATCTTGTTGGCGTTTGCCAGTTTAGTGTTGTTTGGATGCTCAACCGATACTTACGTAAGTAAAGAAAATATTGATAAGTTTGGCGATCCTAAAGTTGAAAAATTCTTAATCAGAGAATGTATTGTGCCAGAGCGCGATATCCGTATCGCAATGGCATCACACTTTGATTTTGACAAAGCAGAACTCAAGCGAGAAGACAGAGCGTCGATCGATAAACTCATTGAAGGTATTCAAAAGCTTCATGGGCAAATTTCAATCGTAGGGCATACCGACTATCAAGGGAGTGATGCCTATAACGAGAAGCTATCGTTACGCAGGGCAGAGGCGGTTAAAGCCTATATGCAAAGTAAGCTTGACGCGACTCGATATGATTGGGAAGTGAAATATTATGGTGAATCGCGCCCGGTTGCATCTGGTGATTCATTAGAAGCGAATGCTCAAAACCGAAGAGCGTATGTACTGTTTGAACAGACGCAAACCCAACAAGAAAATCCGTTCTGTGATCCTCCGGAACCAGAAAGGAAAGTACTGATGGTGATGACGTCGCATTTTGATTTCGACAAATATGTGTTGCCCCAAGCTGATCTCGCGTCATTAAATGAATTTGCTGATAATTTAAAAGGTTTGCAAGGCAGAATACTCATTGCTGGGCACACCGATTTACAGGGTTCGATTAGTTACAATGAAAAGCTTGCAGAGCAAAGAGCCGAATCTGTGTTGCATTATTTGCAGTCAAAGCTAGACCCTAGTCAATATGTATGGGAAGTTAAGGCTTTTGGCGAGCTTGATCCTTTGACACAGGAGCAGAGTGAGGATGCGAATGCGCTAAATCGACGTGCTTTTGTGGTGTTTAAGGAAGGTAAGCTGCCAATTGACGTAACTACATCAAAATAAGAATCAAAGGGGCCAATGAGCCCCTTAATCATAACAGGAGTTGGGTATGGAGAAGTTTCAGGCCGTAATCGATTTTCTTCTCACTCATAAATTGGTCTTTACTGCGTTGATTATTTTCCTCATTTGGGGAATTAAGCGCATTACGCTTTCCAAGATTCGAGGCGAGGCGGCTTTCGTTTCAGAAGAGCAGCGCATGTGGATGTCTCGGACCAAAAACGGTGCATTCACTATCACGATTTTAATACTGTTTATTCTATGGCAGTCAGAAATAAATGAATTTGCACTGTCGGTGACTGCGATTGCGGTAGCGATCGTTGTGGCATCGAAAGAAATCATTCTTTGTTTTACCGGGTCAATTCAACGAGCAAGTTCGCGTTCATTTCGTATCGGAGATTGGATTGAGGTAGGGAAATTATGTGGTGAGGTGATTGAGCACAATATGATGGCAACGGTCATACAGGAAATCGATCTGCATCATGGGCAATATCATTACACCGGAAAGACCGCGACATTACCCAATAGCATGTTTTTTACCTACCCGGTGAAAAACCTCAATTTTATGAAACGCTATGTTTACCACAATTTCTCGATTGTGGTGCCAAAATTCGTCAACCTTTACCCACTTGTTCCAGAGATCACGAACAAGATTGAAGAGCATTGCAGTTATTTTATCGATGTCGCAAGACGTTACAACACAATGATAGAGAAGCACGCAGGGGTCGATTTGCCGGGTTCAGAGCCTCATATTCATATTACCAGCGCTTCAACAGGGGAGCAGCAGGTGCACTTTATGATTTTCTGCCCTACGGATAAAGCTGTACACTTAGAGCAATTGATACGGGAAGATTTTATGACGCTTTACGCGGTGGCATTTCCTGAGGAAATATTAAATCCAACGACTTGAAGCGATTCAAATATATAATTCATTTGTTAAAGGCATGTTTAATTAAGCATGCCTTTGTTTTATCTGATATTTAATATGATGAAGAGAGAGAAAAGGGATGATTGCATTGGTCGTGTAGTCGATTGAAATATTCTTCTCGTTTATAGCTTAATATTTCTTTAATTATTTCTTGTTTAGCCGATTCACCAAAATGTGTTGCGTGATATTGGATACGTTCAATATCTGGTGGAGACAGGCGATACACTTCTTTTTGGAGTTTCTGCTGTGCTTCGCTTTTGATGAGGCCTTGAGATTGAAGCAACTGAATAAGTACTTTATCAAATGGGTGATTTCTTTTTGACATAACATCACTGCTAGTTTTATTTCATTTTACTTAAATAAAATATTATAAAAAACTTAATTAAATTCAGAGTTTTGTTAGGAATTTGTATTAAATTGGTTTTCTAATAATTGATATTTTAACGAATATTAAAATATATTACTTATTTTAAAAGATGCCATTCATATTAGAAAGTAAAAAAAACTTATAGGCCGATAATTAATTTATCGATACGATAAATTATTTGAATGGACGAAATGAGTGCAAACAGATAATGTGCGCGCGCGTAACCTGAGAGACCATTTTTCCTTAATTACTCAAACATGCTTGTCGTTCGACAAAGAGTAGCAGGGAGTCAGTATTATTAAGAATTCACCAAAGAGTGTCACTGAAGGATTCTCAGGGAGCACCAGTTGGCGCTGTTGAATGATCAACCTATGCAACAAGCATTGAAACTCATGGACTTAGTTTGCGACGGTTTCCGATTAGGCTTTGCCTGAATGTTGTTGGATTATTAAGTCATAAATGAACATAAAACCTGTTTACTTCTTTCTTACGAAAGTATCTGAGAACGCGTACCTAAATGGTCTATGTAACGTTTTCGTAATGCTTTTGCCGGTCTCTTTAATGTCGGTATTTACTATGCTGCTTGGCAACGGTGCAATGCTGCTGGGGCTTGAGGGTGTCTCAGCGTTTCTGATTAACACTAGTGGGCTGACCTGGAAACTATTTCCATTTTTGCTAGTTGTTTACTTCTCGAACTTTCTGTCGACGTATCATAAGTTTTCGCGGGCAACGATTATCACTCCAGCTTTGCTGATCTACGTTATCTTGTGCTCTGAGTGGGGATGGTTACATCCGGGAACGGTGAGTCCAACGAACTATCCGTTAGCCATCATAGTGCCGCTTTTGGTGTGTTTCTCTGTAAGGTTTATGCACCGTCATAAAGTGTTCCTAGAGTCAGAATTACCTAACGTTGTCGATCAGTCGCTGAATCTTGTTGGTGCGACGATTTTGTTAGTAATTTTCTACTCTTTGGTTGGTTATGCCGTGAAAGAGTTGGTTGATGTGCTAGGTGGTATTAGCCGGTTGATCCCTGACTTGAATTCGTACGCTTTGTCTGATGCGCTGATTTATGAATTTTTGCGTAACTTGTTTTGGTCAATGGGTATCAATGGTCACATCATTTTTTCACCATATAAATCAGAGTTGTATGAGTTTACGCGTCAAAGCTATGAATTACATGAAACGATGGGGGCTCCATTACCGATCCTCACCAGTAATTTTTATGACATTTATGCAGGTATGGGTGGGGCAGGTAATTGCATGAGCTTAGTGCTTTGCATGTTGTTCTTCACGCGTAATAGAGGTTACCGAACTTTAGCTGCCGCAGTGCTCGTCCTCAGCATTTTTAATATCAATGAGCCCATTTTATTTGGCTTACCTGTGATTTTTAACCCGGTGTTAGTCATCCCATTTTTAACGGTTCCGTTAGTGAGCCTGACAGTGGCGTATTTTGCAACGCAACAGGGCTGGGTACATCCGGTGTCAGAAATCATCAGTTGGATGACGCCTCCGCTTGCAAGCGGTTATATTGCAACGGGTCATGATTGGTCTGCGGTTGGGTTACAAATCATTATCTTGGTGATAGGAATCTTGATCTATTACCCATTTTTTAAGCAGATGGATAAGGTGGTTGGAAGTCATACCGTGTTTTCTAAGGGCATGTCGGATAACTTTTTTAACTATCAAGAATTGGGCAGTAGCCGAAATGTGATGGGGCTGCTACCGCAAATGAGCAGCAACTTGGCGGCGCAGCGTCATGTGAGCGATTTACAGAAAAACGGGGACTTTATCTTGTTTTATCAGCCACAATACGATTGCGGCAAAGACTGCATTGCATCATTGGAGGTGTTGATTCGTCACCGAAGCAACGATGGAGTCATTAGCCCTCCATCTTTCCTCACCAGTTTTGCCAAGCTTGGGTTAAATAGTGAAATGGATATGTGGGTGCTTAAGACAGCCTTGGAAGAAGTGGCACCACTTGCTAAAAATCCAGTCTTCCGGATATCGATAAATATATCGCCAGAGACCTTTCTGGTTCCCGATTTTGCACAAATGGTGATCAAGCTGATTAAAAGGAGCGCTCTGTCGTTTAATCAAGTGGAGTTTGAAATCACCGAAGAGTTGCTCATTCAAGATGAAATAACAACGTGGGCGGTATTTCAAGAACTGCGAAGTTATGGGATAAAAATTGCGTTAGATGATTTTGGATCAGGTTATTCCTCCATTGGTTACTTGAGCAAATTTGAATTTGATAAAGTGAAAATTGACCGCTCTTTGGTTCTCAATCTGAAACGCAAAAATGGCAGAGAAATGTTCCGCTTAACCAGCAAGCTGGTTAAGTTAACGGGCGCAGACATTGTTGTAGAAGGGGTTGAAACACGAGAGGAAGTGGAGTTTATCCTTGAGCAAGGAATTAAACTTATCCAAGGTTACTACTTTTACAAGCCCATGCCATTTGAAGACGTCGTGGCAAATTTGAATTTTTGCTGCTCTGAAGAGGATACAGAATACGAACACTACACGATGTAGTATTGAGCCCACCTTTGGGTGGGCTCTGTGCAGTTAATAAAGTGAAATCATGGCTGTTGGGTGATCCCCATTTTATGTGGATAGCGTTGCTTCATTTTAAGTGCAACGTTAACCAGTGCGATTAACACGGGTACTTCAATCAATGGTCCGATAACGCCAGCGAATGCTTGGTCTGAGTTGAGTCCGAACACAGCGATGGAAACTGCTATTGCCAGCTCAAAGTTATTACCAGTAGCAGTGTAAGCGATAGACGCATTTTTATCGTAAGCAATGCCCATTTTTTTGCCAATAAAGAAGCTGGTGAAGAACATCAACACAAAATAAAGCGCGAGAGGGATAGCCACTCGAACAACGTCCATCGGCAATTGCAGGATCATCTCGCCCTTAAGGCTAAACATCAATACAATCGTCGCAAGTAGGGCGATCAGAGTGATTGGTGAGATAGCAGGAATAAAAACCGTGTTGTACCAGTATTCGCCTTTTATCTTGACCAACCATTTACGACTTAAATAGCCAGCTAGGAATGGAATACCTAGATAAATTGCAACGCTTTCAGCAATGTCTAACATAGAGATATCAACGGTAAATCCTTGATAGCCAAGTAGCGGTGGCAATACCGTAATAAATAACCAAGCCATAAAGCTATAAGTTACAATTTGAAAAGCACTATTTAATGCGACGAGAGCAGCGCCGTATTCTTTATTTCCGCCACCAATATCGTTCCAGACCAATACCATGGCAATGCATCGAGCAAGCCCTATCAAGATAATACCGACCATGTAACCCGGCTTGTCGGCAAGGAAAGTAATGGCTAAGACAAACATCAGAATTGGGCCGACGATCCAGTTCATAATCAAAGAAAGCGTGATGGCTTTGCGATCTTTAGATACTTCACCTAACAAACCATAATTCACTTTAGCTAAAGGTGGGTACATCATAAGAATTAACCCAATGGCTAAAGGGATGTTTGTTGAGCCAACACTCATGGCTTCGTTCCATTCACTCACTTCAGGGAATAGGGCTCCGATTGCAACACCGATTGCCATTGCGAGGAAAATCCACAATGTGAGGTATCTATCAAGGAAGCTCATATTTGG
This sequence comes from Vibrio sp. TRT 21S02, assembly GCF_050113675.1. Taxonomy (NCBI): domain Bacteria; kingdom Pseudomonadati; phylum Pseudomonadota; class Gammaproteobacteria; order Vibrionales; family Vibrionaceae; genus Vibrio; species Vibrio sp. TRT 21S02. The sequence goes on along the minus strand of NZ_JBNJOI010000002.1, from coordinate 307,400 downwards.
CTTTGCGTTGTGATTCATAAGGAATCCTTAAAAATGTTCAATTGCTAACTAGTAATCGTCAATCGTCGTTTAACGATTATTTAAAAGAGATTAACCACCTATGGTTAGATAGGGCATCAACTGTTAAGAGAAAATACCGTTAAATAGCGTTAGGTATTGAGATAACTGACCTTGGTTGATTCGGTAACAGGTCTTTGGTGGCATCGGTTCTGTCGTAATAAAGCCAGCCGATTTTAAAATGCGAAGGTGCTCCGATACGGTAGATTGTGCTAAACCCAACTCAGAGACCAAGTCGCTATTTAAGCAACCATCGACTTTGTCTAAGGTGTAGAGAATCTTAAGGATGCGGATACGGGCAGGGTGCGAGAGCGCTTTTGACTGAAGAGCAAGTGTTTGTTCATCAAACAAATCTGATTCGCTTGTGCTCAGTGCAGAGTTATTCGTTGTGTTACATTTTGTCATAATAGATAGTTAATCGTCGAAAGGCGATTTATTCTGACCTGATTCCACATGAATAACAAGGAAAAGATCGCCTAAAATAGATATTTATTAATTATATAATATCAACGTTTAGTTTTATAAATGATACATAAGTGTGGGTTATATTGTCGCGATACCAATAACAAGCAGTATGGCTATGAAAAAACTATTTCTTTTGATGTCCTTATTTATGTTGGGGTGCTCGCAGTCCAACACATCTACGCCGATAGAGGCGGACCCGTTGTGGGCTCAAGGTGAGCTAGATAACGGTTTGAAATATCACATTCGCTCTGTTGATGATGCGCCTGTTTCATTAAGACTTTTTTTCCATATCGGTTCTTTTGAAGAAACAGAGCAGCAACTAGGCTACGCCCACTTTGTGGAACACATGGCTTTTAACGGTAGCAAACATTTTACCGCAAATGACGTCATCACCTTATTTGAGAAATCTGGTGCGACATTTGGTGCGGACATCAACGCTCATACTGATTATCACGAAACCGTTTACAAGCTCGATCTTCCTGATAAAACGGATCTAGATACAGCTTTACTTTGGTTTAGAGATATCGCTGACGGTTTAACGTTTCCCGCTGATGAAGTAGAGAAAGAAAAAGGCGTTATTCTTGGCGAATTCCGCCGTCATCACCCGGAAAACAAGTCACTTGCGGAAAAAGTCTATGAAAAAATGATCGCAGGTAGTGGCTATGAGCATAGAGATCCGATAGGAACCAAAGAGATTGTTGAAGCGGCCACGTCTGACTCGTTAAGTGCGTTTTACCAACAGTGGTACCAACCCCAGTATGCAGAAATTGTTCTAACGGGTGACATTTCTGCTGAGCAAGCAAGGGCAATGATTGCGGAGAAATTTAAAGATTGGCAAGCAACGCACGATGAACCACTGCCGAAAAAACCAAAGCTGAAGCTAAAAACACAAGATTTTGTCGATGTTGTCAGCGAATTTGAATCGCCAAGCTTAAGTATCAATATTCACCGTGGTGATGGGGTTACTAACACCCGTTCATCTTTGATCGAATATTGGTTAGATGACATCGCCCAACAGTTGATTGCTCAACGTTTAAATAATGCATTCACAGACGCAGCCATTCCAGCGCAAAGCATATATTCTGAAACCTACTATTCACATGGCGAGCGTTATAGTGTCACTGGTACATCATTTCCAGCAGCCGATAGAGCAGCGGCTCAAGGGTTATTTATCAGGGAATTGGCATCACTAAGAGATCATGGTGTATTTCAAAGTGAAGCGGATGCAATTTTGTCGTACTACCATGAGTTACTCAAGCAGGTTGCGTTTGACTGGAGCAAACTCACCGCAGTGGATTTTGCAGAAGAGCGATTAATCTTCTTGTCTGTCGGCCAACTGAACCAGTCTGAAGATGATTATCGTCAAAGCCTAAAACAGCTACTTAATGAAGCAAGTTTGGAGCGACTAAACCAGCAAATACAGAGTTTATTGAGTGGAGAAAAGAGCTTTGAATTAGGGCTGGATGAAAGTGAATCCATGGTTGAACTACAAAGCTCATTGCCTGATTTGAAAGCAGAGTTTGCCCTTGCAGGTGTCATGCCGCTTGCCATGGCGGTCAAAGAATCTGGTTTGAAAGAGCCAGAAAATATGGGTGTTATTGTTTCAAGAAATGATGAAACGGACAATTTTGTGATTTGGAAATTGTCGAATGGCATCGAAGTTTGGTTTCAACAGGACCAAACAGCGGGTGATACTGCAAATGTATTCTTGACCAGTATCGGTGGTAAGGCGGCTCTGGAGCCTGATTTATTTGCCGCTGCTGAGCTGGCGATCCCTGTAGTGACACGCAGTGGTATTGCAAACTATTCAGGTGCGCAGTTTGATTCTTACCTGAGAACCAACAACATCAGCGTGCACCCGTTTATTGGTTTCACTCGTCATGGTATTGAAATTGTCACCCCAAAAGACAAGATCGGTGAGGCATTAAAGGTACTTTATAATATTCATACGGATATTAAGGTAGAACCTAAACAAATAGAAACGGTTAAAAAGGAGTTCTATCAAGATCTTGACCGTTATTACAACTCGCCAGTAGGGCAGTGGAATAGACAGATAAACGCCAATACTTATCAACCACTAAGTCGGCACCATGCATTGACCAATCCTGATCTTGCCTTGGTTACTGATAAGCAAATCCAAGACGTACACACTCAATTGTTTGGAAAGTTACGTAACAATAAGTTGGTGATCATCGCGGATTTAGAGCCCTCTCAACTGATTCACGTATTACGCACCTATGCTGCGGCAATCAGCTTTGAACCTGCTGATATTCCGAGCTTTAATGTTGCTTATATAGAGTCACCGCAATCACGTATTCAGATGGCAGTAAACAACGAACAAAGCACTAACTATTTATTGCGAGTAACCAACCGTAGTGCCACGCCGGGTAATGCAAGGCTGGCATTCGTCGATGATTTGATCCAACGTTTATTGGTAAAAAGACTTGATAGTTATGTGCGAGAAGAGCTTGGGCTTGATTATGCTCCCACTGCTTTTTCAGCTAGTCAAGATAGCGAACCAAGCACGGACTGGTTTATTGAAGCTCAGGTTGATCCAAGCGATGTCGTGAAAATTGAAACTGCCATCGACAAAGTAGTGCATACGTTGGGTGATAACATAACTCAGGAAGAACTGAATATCGTTGCTAAGCAATTGGCAATCGCTCTTAGAAGTTTAGAAAACGAAACGGCAGATCGAGGTTGGTTTTATAGCCGTTACCTGATCCACGGTTATGGTATTGATATACTTCAAAATGTTGAGGCATCTTCATACAGCATCACTTTGGACGAAGTGAAGCAGCGGCTTAATGAGGCATTTGGTCAGGATGCGATGTTTGTAAAGTATGTATTGAGTCCTGAATAGCATTATCGAGCGTCACTAAATCCCAAAAGCCCTCCTACGAATGGAGGGCTTTTTGCTTATTGCTTTAAGCTGAATAATCTTTGAGAAACTGCTTCAATATTGGTAGGCCAGATATACCATTTTGTTCTGCTTTTAAGCAGTGATATATCGCGGTTTCATGAGCTGCGATCAGAACAAGTGCTTCATCATCTGATGCTTCTTGTGACCATAAACGGTATTTGTTTTCGTAAGGTTCAACCCAGCTGGTTAATGTGTCAATTAACGCGTTATACGGGAGCTCTATCCATTTAGCTGCATCAGCAATGCCTTTGTTTATCATGTCTGCATCATGACGGTTGTAGCTGATGTGATGTTTTTCTAACTCGATTTCTAGTAGATCTGCTGTTCGTATCTCAACATCAACTAAGTGCTGCCAAAACAATGAAGGAGATGCGTGTTGGTAGTGATTAACAAAGTGCGTGAAAAAAGCAATGCCATAGACTTCGCCTTGATAGGCACTGAAGATACGTTGAGTCATAAGGAAGCTCATCAGGACTAAAGGGCTGATGGTAAATGTTTGTGTTAATGAATGGAAGTGATAGTCAGAGCGGAGTTTAACGGCGCAATGAAAGATTGTGAGACTAAGTGATAGCGCACTGTTTTATGCTAACAGTGGCTTATTATATAGGATTCAAGGATTTAGTCGCAGTGACTTTCCGTAGTGTGTGGTCACGGGAGTATATGGATGAAACTGATAACCCCTTCGTTTGAATTAGAAGCAGAGTTTAGTGCGTTTTATCATGACTTGTTGCTCAATGATAATGAAAACGCAGAATATTACCAAGATAGTGCCGTGGATTTTGACCATTATGTCCAGCGTTTAATAGATGAATCGCTTGGTCTGAATTTACGTGAAGGGTACGTACCTTGTAGTCACTTCTGGTTGGTGGATGAGTCACAAACAATCATAGGTATTGTCCGTGTTCGACATAATATCGATACCGATTTTCTTGCCCGGGAAGCAGGGCACATTGGTTATTGTGTTGCGCCTGCTTTTCGTCGTAAAGGGCTTGGAACTTTGATGTTAAAACTGGCTTTGTTAGAGGCTCAGAAGCTGGGGATCCAATCCGCTTTATTAACCGCAAATGAGTTTAATATTGGTTCACGAAGGGTGATTGAGGCTAATGGAGGCAAGTTTAATAAGGTGATTCAGGGAGAAGTTATTCGAGCGCCCATCGTTCGCTACTGGATCTCCTTATGAGGAAACCTATACAGCCAGCGTTTAACGTTGGCTTTATAGGTTTCTACAACTTGATCAGAGTACTTGCTGTTTTATCACAGTTAAAACGCCCGCATCGATATTGCTTGGCGCTTCAAATCGAGCGATCTCTTTGACTTTTGGGTGTGCGTTTTCCATCGCATATGAATGATAGCTAGCTTGTAACATCTCTAAGTCATTCAAATAGTCACCAAAGCTCATGGTTTCTTCATAGGAAAAGCCTAACGTATTTTGCAAATGTGCTATGGCTGCGCCTTTTGACGCTTTAGCGTTCATGACATCAAGCCAAATTTTTGCGCTGACAACCACTTGATGACTGTTGCCAAACTGTTGGTTGAACGAAGGGTAAACTAACGCTTCAGTTCCACCAAAATGACAAATCGCGACTTTGATGAAAGTGTCTTCAACAGAAAGTAAATCTTCAACGTATTGACAGCGTTTGTAATATTTATTGAATTCAGTCAACGCTTTAGGATCTTGTGTTTCAATATAGGCTGAGTTTTTTCCGCAAAGCACAATGTACGCATCAGGGATAGCTCTGGCTTGTTCAACGATGTTTATAATTTCTTCTTTACTAATCGAACAACTGTAAAGCTCCTCGCCTTTATGCATTACCAATGTGCCATTTTCGGCAATAAACATCATGCGATCTTTTATTGGTTCAAAGGTGTCGATGAGGCTGTAATACTGTCGACCAGAAGCAGCGGCAAAGATAACGTTGTTTTGCTCTAATTGTTGGTGGAGGTCAAAAAACTCAGGGTTTAACTGGCTGTTTTCATCGAGTAGGGTTCCGTCCATATCGGCGGCGATAAATTTTATATTGGGCTGTGACATGAAATAGATACTTATTTTATTATGTTGAATTGTGACAGGTGCGTTGTGCTGCAGTCATACTCCGTTAAAGTACAACAATTCTTCGATTTCTCAACCATTATCTAAGCAAATATTTGAATGTCTCACCTGCATCGTTGCGGTGAATTAATGATGCTGCGAATGTCGAAACTCATCGTTGCGAATAAAGTATTCTATTTGCTTTGGTACAAAGGAGCTGTAGATAATGCTGGTATGAGTTTGTGGGATTTCTAAGTGATCTGTCATGCCATCAATTTTTGTTTCTTCAATGGTTACAGTACCATCAGAAAGGTCATTGCCATCCATCATGAGTAAGGCTCTTGCCCCAAATGGTACCGTTCCAGCAATGCTGCCAAGCTTTTGTGGATAAATCCATTTGTCTTCATGTGTTGTTAAACCATGTTCTGGGGAGTTTCCAAGCATGGCACCAAACCCCAGATCTTGTATTCGTTTAACAATGGAAGCCCCCTGAAGCGGGGAGCCCAATGCAATAACATGAGAAATTTGCTTAGCTGTTGGCTTCCGTGCAGCAAGATAATGCTTAATCATTAATCCACCAAGACTGTGGCCTACCAACACGTTAGTTTCAATTTGGCTTAACGCTGCGTCTATGGCATCAAAAACTTTATGTTCATTAATAGCGAGGGTGTTATAGGTGAGTACTTTGGTTTGGTAACCTAGCTTGCGAAGTTTTTGGCTGAGTGGGTGCATCACTAGCCCGTGCATATATAGGCCATGGAGAATGATGATTTTCATTACTGCCTCCTTCCCAAATAAGTGAGCGCTTCTCCAAGGAACACGTTAAGCTTTGTTAAAGTGTTTTTGGATACAAATACCGTATTGAAAATGCAGAAAAAGAGCAATGGAAAAAGTGTCAAATTTTGCCCTGATTCCATTGCTTAGACTGAGTTTTATATTGCGGGTTAAATAAATATTTTACCGTGAGAGTAGAGCACCGCATCACCTGAGATTAAAACTCGCTCTTCAAGTAAATGACAGTATAAGACGCCGCCACGCTTTGACGCTTGGAAGGCTTTCAGGTTGGATTTGTTGAGCTGCTCTCCCCAGTAAGGGGCAAGTCCGGCATGAATTGAGCCCGTTACAGGATCTTCATCTCCACCATTGGCAGGCCAAAAATAACGAGAAACAAAATCAAAGCCAGTTTCAGAAGGAGCACTCACGACTACATCATAGGGAGCCAGTTTTTTTAGCTGTTCACTGTTGGTTTGGATGCTCTTCACCTGCTGCTCATTTTCATAAATAGCGAAATAAGCTTGCGAGCTTTTTAGTACCTTTACCGGAGCGATGGAAAGTCCTTCCAGAAGTTCGACTGGTGGTTGTGCCACATGTTCAGGCTTACGGTTAGGAAAGCTCATATGTATACGGCTGTCCGGTGTCTGTTCTACCGTCAATACACCAACAGAAGCAGTGTCAAAGGTGATTTGCTGGCTGGCATCAAAGTGCTTAAACAAAACAAACGCAGCAGCCAAAGTTGCATGACCGCAGAAATCGACTTCGGTTAATGGTGAAAACCAACGAATCTGATATTCATCATGACCTAATTGCTTTACAAAAGCGGTTTCAGAGAGGTTATTTTCAGCCGCAATATTTTGCATTAATTCATCGCTTAACCAGTCCGCTACGAGAATGACTGCTGCTGAGTTTCCTGAAAACTTCTGGTTGGTGAATGCGTCGCACACAAATATTTCTAGTTCCATTTCAGCTCCTTTGAGTTGTGATGCCACAAACATATGAGTTTTTATGCATTTTATAAGTGATAAAATGTAACGATGCGAAGCATGTTGCCCAAACTGACGATGAAAGAGGACTTAAGTAAATTCAGGCCCTAAAGCATAGAGCCTGAATTTTAAAGAATGGGCTATTTTGCATTGGATACTTCATCAACCAAATACAATATTGATTGGTAAGGCACACCACTGTGGTGAGATAAGCCAATTTCACACGTGCGACTGTTACTAAAACCACGCTTACAGTGTGACGGGACTTGAGATTTCAATGGATGCACTGCCGCTTCATTTAATTCTGGTGTGGTAAACCCTTTGTCACCAGCCCAGCCACAACATTGGATGTGTTCTGGAACAATTACCTCAGACACACACGCTTGTGCCAACTTCAGCATGTCGTTTTCCAACCCCATTCTTCGTGAGCTACACGTGACATGAAGCATGACGGTTTCTTGTTGTGGTGTGATCTCCAAATGTTCGAGCAAAAATTGGCTGACAAAACCTGTCGGCTCATAAATTTCGATTGGTTTACTAAATTGCTCAATACTGCGTTTCGCACATGGGCTGGTGTCCATCAATACAGGAAGTTGGCCTTGCAAAGTCGCATGCCAGAGCAGTTCTTCGAGTTGCTGGGATTTGCGCTTTGCAATGTCGTTCATACCTTTGCTGTCGTAGGGCATTCCACAACATTGTTCTGTGAGTTGATTAGGAATAATAACGTGGTATCCGGCTTTCTCCAGTAACGAAAGAGTCACTTCAGTCAATGGCCGTTGATCGGCGGCACTCACTTGTTGTCCCATATTCCGGCTAGCGCAAGAAGGAAGGTAAACAACACGTTTTTCTTGAGTGTGGTTTGTGATGATTTCTGGTTTATGAGTATTGGCTTGTGGCATCTCTGCTAGCCAGAAAGGGGTTGCACCTTTGGTTAAGGTTCGTAACCCATTAGTGAGTTTGCCGACGTTGTTTTCCCCCAAGACTTTAACGGCCAGTTGATTGGATTTTAAGCCGGCGCGGGCAAGGGTGGTCGTAGTGGAGAAATGGTTAGCGGTCCAACGCGCAATTGGTGTGAACTTCTCATACTTTATTGTACGGAGTTGTTTTACCAAATCGCCTGTGTTGATCCCAACAGGGCAACGATCAGCACATAAACCTGTGGCTGCGCAGGTATCAAGTCCCTGATATTCGAATATTTTAGCCAGTTCAGATGCTTCTGTTTGCTCTCCGGCCGCTTGCCTACGCTGAAGCTCGCGATAAAGCACAATACGTTGTCGTGGTGAGAGTGTAAGGGTTCGAGAAGGGCAAACAGGTTCACAGAAACCACATTCGATACAACGGTCGACTATCGGGTCAGCCGCAGGCATCGGTTTTAGGTTTTCGATATGTGAGTTCGGGTTGGTATTGATGATTACACCAGGGTTTAGCAAGCCTTCAGGATCGAATAAGGCTTTGATTTTTTGCATCAGCGCATAGCCATCTTTTCCCCATTCAAGCTCCACATACGGGGCCATATTTCGGCCTGTTCCATGTTCCGCTTTTAAGGATCCTTGATATTTGACGGCGACTAAATCGGCCACATCATCCATAAATCCGCCATAGCGTTGGATTTCGGTTTGTGAGTCGAACCCTTGGGTAAACACAAAGTGAAGGTTACCTTCAAGCGCATGACCAAAAATGATGGCTTCATTGTATTGGTATTTATCGAATAACGCTTGTAAATCACGAACTCCATTGGCCAAGTTATCGACAGGAAAGGCGACATCTTCAATGATCACCGTTGTACCCACTTCTCGCACAGCACCTACTGCGGGGAACATACCTTTGCGGATACCCCAAAGCGTGGCGACGGTTTTTGCTTCAGATGTAAAGGAGACAGACTGAATGATGTTGTAACTGGCAAGTGAAGCCATAATGGATTGGCATTGAGTATCCAATTCATCTTGGTTTTTTGCATGAGACTCAACGAGCAGCGCAGCAGCTTCTAAGTCTAACGCTTGCATAAAGTCAGGCATTCCAGCTTTGTCTGCTACTGAACGCATTGCGCGACCATCCATGAGCTCGACGGCAGCAACAGGCGTTTTCGATAAAGTTGTTACAGCGCGGCTCGCTTCTTCGATATTTGAGAAAACGAGCAAAGCAGAGGCTTTATACGCATGTTCAACAACGGTGTTGTAGGTAATTTCAGCGATGAACCCTAACGTACCTTCTGAGCCAATCATAAGGTGTTGTAATACATCGATTGGGTCTTGATAGTCGACCAACGCATTGAGGGCATAACCGGTGGTATTTTTAAGCCGATATTTATGGCGGATACGCTCAGCCAGTTCAGTGTTGCTGGTCGTTTCTTGGCAAAGCTGCGTGATGCCTTCAATAAGATCAGGTCGGGCGGTTTTAAATGCAGTCACACTTTCTGAGCAGGCGGTGTCTAGCACTGTTCCGTCACAAAACACAACTCTCATACTATCAATGGTGCGATAGGAATTCTGCGCTGTACCACAGCACATACCACTGGCATTATTTGCAGCAATACCGCCAATTTTGCAGGTATTGATAGAAGCCGGGTCCGGCCCAATTTTTCTCTGGTAGGGTGCTAGGTATTTGTTGGCGTCAGCGCCAATCACACCGGGTTGCAATAGAATTTTGTTCCCATCATCAAGGATTTTATGATCGCGCCAGTCGTCGGTTAATGTGATTAGGACAGAGTCCGATACCGCTTGTCCTGATAAGCTGGTACCAGCGGCACGGAAGGTGAAAGGGATACTCAGCTTTTGGCAGCATTGGATGGTATAAATGACCTCTTCTAAATTCTTAAGCCGTAAAACGACCTTAGGTATCAGACGATAAAAGCTTGCGTCAGTGCCATAAGCGAGGCGCTTAGCCTCCTGCGTGATAATACGTTGTTTGTCTATCTGCAGCGCAAGTGTTTCCTCTAATTGTTTGTATTTAGCGAGGTCTTGTATGTCTGCCATGCTTTGCTTCCTTGTGTATTGATTCTTGCTTTGCCCAAATCGCCTTAAAGCGCTCAGGTGTATTGTTATTTTTTGTTTTAAATCAGCAAGTAAAAGGTGTCACAGATAGAAACGATTTGCTGTGACACCCAAAAGGTTTACTTCATTTGCACCAATGAATCTTGAGAAAGATCAGAAATCTGCTTGGCTCCGGTTAAAGTCATGGCAACTCGCATTTCCTTATCATAGAGCTCAAGCAGGTTTTCAACACCGGCTTGACCATGGGTGGCTAACGCATAAACAAATGAACGTCCGAGTAAGGTGCAATCGGCACCGAGGGCAAGCATACGAACCACATCGAGCCCGGTTCGTATTCCCGAATCGACTAAGATTTTTAAATCACCTTTGACGGTATCAGCGATTGCCGGAAGCGCTTTTACAGAAGACATAACGCCATCTAATTGTCTTCCTCCATGATTAGAAACCACAATGCCATCAGCTCCAAAACGCACGGCATCTTTCGCATCTTCAGTATCTAGGATGCCTTTGATGACCATTGGACCATCCCAAAAATCACGAATCCATTCTAAGTCTTTCCAGCTAATTGATGGGTCGAAGTTAGCGCCTAGCCATCCGATGTAGTCTTCTAATTTGGTTGGCTCACCACGATAAGTGGATATATTTCCGAGCTCATGAGGTTTACCGAGTAGCCCAACATTGACCGCCCAGCGTGGATGGCGCATTGCTTGGAAAACACGTCTCATCGCTGCATTTGGGCCGCTCATGCCAGAATGCATATCGCGGTAACGTGCACCGGGGACCGGCATATCGACAGTGAAAACCAGCGTTGTGACCCCAGCGGCTTTTGCGCGCTCCAATACGTTTTTCATAAAGCCTCTGTCTTTAAGAACGTAGAGTTGAAACCACATTGGACGAGCGATAGTGGGCGCGACTTCTTCAATAGGGCACACCGAAACCGTTGACATGGTAAAGGGAATCCCCTTGTTATCTGCGGCTTTTGCTGCTTGAACCTCTCCGCGGCGCGCGTACATTCCGGTCAGACCTACAGGGGCTAATGCAATGGGCATCGACAGGTTTTCGCCAAACAGTTCTGTTTCTAGGTTTAATTCGGACATGTCATTGAGAACACGTTGACGCAGTGCAATATCGGCTAAGTCGCCGGTATTTCGTTTTAAGGTATGCTCGTTATAAGACCCGCCATCAATGTAATGGAACAAAAACGGGGGGAGCTTTGCTTTTGCCGCCGCACGGTAGTCAGTTGAAGCAGAAATAATCATAAATTCAGTCCTGAAATATCAAAATAACCAAATACGCCACAGAGTTGGAAATTAGGTCACATATACAAAAAGAGGTAGTGCTGATACCCGCGGTTATACATTCTCAATTAACTGGGAATGTTGGTACTTGTCGGGGATTGGATATCAGCACCAATGTCGCTATCACATAAGCGCGTCGGTGGCGCCGAAGCTGTAAATAACCAATAGGCCAATCACCCCTGTTACAACTAAATAGTAGAAGGTTGGAATAACAGTCTTGCGCAGCGTTGCGCCTTCACGTCCGAGTAATCCAACAGTGGCTGAAGCGGCAACAACGTTGTGTATGGCAATCATATTGCCTGCTGCGGCTCCCACCGCCTGAAGTGCAATCACGACGGCACTAGAAATACTGAGGGTTTGTGCAACTTCAAATTGAAATTGGCTAAACATCATATTGGAAACGGTGTTTGAACCAGCAATGAAAGCCCCTAAAGCTCCAACGGTTGCACTAAGGGCAGGGAAGGCCTCGCCAACCAATCCTGCCGCAAAATTAGCAGTGGTGACTGGCATGCTGGCGAGTTCTGCGCCGTTGACACCTGAGTTAATGAAAATACGCACCATCGGGATAGTAAAAATCAATACAAAGCCTGCGCCGATTAAGGTTTTGCTCGATTCACCAAATGCTTTGCCCAGATGCGCTAGGCTGCGAGACTGGATCATGACAGCAAGCAAGGCGACAAAAACCAGAATGCCTCCTGGTAAATACAGCGGTTGAATGGCGGTACTTACTCCTGCTTCACCAAGAATGTTACTGAAAGAAAGGCTGACACTTTTAAGCAGATTTTTGAAATCAGCACTGACGCGACTGGCCACCAGAATTACGGCAAGTAACACGTAAGGTAACCAAGCTACGACCATGTTCATTGGTTTGGTTTTGTGCTCATCCAAGTTGATTTTGAGTGAACCCAACCATTCTTTGGGCCATAGTGCTTCTTTCTCAAAATCCCATGTTGATTTTGGAACAAGAAACCCCCTTTTGGCAGCCGATACGACAATGGCAAGGCCAACTAAACCGCCAATCAAAGAAGGAAATTCAGCGCCAAGGAATACACCGGTTAATGCATATGGAATTGTAAATGAAAGGCCAGCAAAAACGGCAAAGGGTAAAATGTCTAAGCCTTCTGTCCAGCTTCGATTTTTGCCGAAAAATCGGGTTAACATCATGGCCATCAGTACGGGTATTAACGTACCAACACAAGCATGGAACAGTGCGACATTCGATGTGATTTGTTGCAGGTAGACTTCCCAGCTTGAGCCGTTTGTAGCTAAGGTCTCACTGATATTATGAGTGTCCAGACCTTTGTTTACACCAACTATGATTGGCGTACCCACTGCACCAAATGATACAGGTGTAGATTGGATCATCATTCCCATGAGCACGGCGGCTAAAGCGGGAAAGCCAATCGCAACCAGTAGCGGGGCGGCAATGGCTGCCGGGGTACCAAAACCGGAAGCGCCTTCTATGAAAGACCCAAAGCACCAAGCAATGATGATGGCTTGAACTCGTCTATCGGCAGAAATATTGGTGAAACCGTTGCGAATGGTAGTGATGGCGCCAGTATGTTTTAAGGTGTTAAGCAAAAAGATAGCACCAAACACAATCCACAACACAGAAGCGGTAATGCCTAAACCTTGAAAGATTGAAGCAAGAATACGGCTGGTTGACATGTCCCAAAATACAGAAGCAATGACAACAGTTATTACAAATGCCACTGGCATGGCTTTTTTAGCAGGCCAATTAAGGCCAACTAATAATATGGCGGCGATCACAATGGGTGAGAAGGCCATCAAGGCTAATAGGGTTTCGTTCATCGGTACATCCTCGTACGGGCTGATCCTTCCTTCTTCCGGAAGCTAAGTTCACTTAATTTTTATAGTTGTGATGTTTTTGTTAATACGGAGTAAATTTACTTCTTCCTTTTTTTTCGATATAGAGAAATAATGAAAATGATTAATTCCAAAAATGACATAATAAGATGCGAGCCGACGACTTAATCTTATTTTCACAGGTGGTGGAAATGGGCAGCTTTAGCAAGGTGGCTGAGATAAATAACCTTACAAATTCAGTAGTTAGCAAAAGAATTGCAAGATTAGAAGAAGATATTGGTGTTCAGTTATTATATCGAACTACGCGTAAATTGACGCTAACTGAAGCTGGCAAGGCATTATTGGCTGGCGCAAAAAATGTGAAGCAAGCCGCTCAAGAAGCCATGGATGCCGTCTCCGGTTTTGGTGAACGCTTGAGTGGACACATTAAGATGTCCGTCCCTACAATCTCAGGAGACTTAATTCTCGCTGATGCGGTAGCTGAATTCTGTAACATGCATCCGGGTTTGTCAGTGGACATGTCGTTAGACAATCGCTTTGTTGACTTAATCGCTGGTGGTTACGATCTGGTTATTCGTACTGGATATTTAGAAGACTCAAGCTTGATTGCCCGCCACATACTCGATTCGCAATGGGTGGTTTGTGCATCGCCATCTTACATTGCTAAAAATGGTAAACCGTTGCAACCGCAGGATCTTTCTAATCACAATTGTTTGCAATACGCATATCAAACGACTGGGGCGTCAGAATGGGAGTTTAAACGCAGTAGCGGGAACTACATTGTTAGAGTCGATGGCAGTTTTTCAACAGATAATGCTACTGCGCTGCGTAAAGCGGCATTGGGGGGCCATGGTATCGCTTATGTTCCTCGTTGCTTGGTTTATCATGATATTCGAAATGGCCAATTGGTGGATATATTTCCAGAGCAAGTGGGTAAAAAGCTTGGGGTTTATGCTGTCTATCCATTTACCCGACAACCACCGCAAAAAGTGAAATTATTAATCGAGCATATTAAGACGAGGTACTTGGCCATCTCACACTATTTTTAGAATATTAAACTGCGTAAAGCAAACTAACGACTGCTAATGATAGTTAATGGCTTTTAAATTGAACTTTATTGCTATGTTGATATGGTTTAATTGGGTATTTGGTCAATAACTTATCCAGCTATATGGTCAGATGATTGAAAGACGCATTCTAGGGATAGTGGAACCTCATTATGAGTAATTGCGATATTTTTTCATATAGAAATTATCAGGACGCAGCCAATAAAAAGAGAAAAAAAGACGTTCAACTGAAAGAGAAGAAAAAAGCGGAGACGCGAAGAAAAATAGAGCTCAAGCTAGAGGATATGGCTTTAGACAAACAGTTTACTTTGTAATCTTTCACGAGAAAAATGCCGCATCCATGCGGCATTTTTGATTCGGCGGCCAAACCGAAGTTTTCTTTGACGTTGTTATGGTATTAACTAAGCAGCCACGCTTTCTTCATCATCAATATCAAATGAAGCATTGATGAGCTTTCGCGTGTAGTCATGCTTTGGTTGATGGAAAATTTCTTCGGCAGTGCCGTGTTCCATCACTTCTCCTTTTTGCATCACTAGTACGCGGTCAGATAGCGCTTTGACAACGCTTAAATCATGACTAATGAACAAGAAGCCGATGTTGTGTTTCTTCTGAATATCTTTCAAAAGATCAATGACGGTAAGTTGTACTGAGCGGTCCAACGCAGAAGTCGGCTCATCAAGCAAGATGAAGGAGGGCTCAAGTATCAACGCACGTGCAATTGCAATACGCTGACGTTGTCCACCTGAAAACTCGTGCGGATATCGGTTAATAGAGTGGGGCTCGAGTCTTACTTCTTCCAGCGCTTTTCGTGCACGTTGCATACGTTCAGCTTTGCTTAGATGGGGTTGATGGACAGTTAACCCCTCTGTGATGATATCACCGACGGTCATACGTGGAGAAAGTGAGCCGTAAGGGTCCTGAAACACCATTTGAATGTCTTTCTTTAATTCAAACTTTGCTTTTGCAGATAGCTGGCCAATATCTTGCCCTTTATAATGAATGTCTCCGGTGCATGGTAACAAACCGATTAGCGCGCGGCCCAGTGTTGACTTCCCAGATCCCGATTCACCGACAATACCTAAAGTTTCACCTTGTTTAAGTTCGAGGGAAATCCCTTTAACAGCTTCAAAGTATTGGCTTTTACTGGCAATAAAATGAGGTTTGATTAGAAACTTAACACGAATATCTTCTGCTTTTAGCAGTGGCGTTGCGCTCTCTGCGATCGGTTCTTTCTGCCCGCGAGGGACAGAGTTAATTAACATTTTGGTGTAGTCATGCTGAGGCGAAGCAAATATTGGTCCGCAATCTCCAGTTTCAACTACGTCGCCCTTACACATCACAATAACACGGTCAGCAAGGTGCTTTACAACACCAAGGTCATGGGTGATGAACAAAATCGCCATTCCCATCTTGCCTTGTATCTCTTTAATAAGGTTGAGAACCTCTGCTTGAACCGTTACATCAAGTGCTGTTGTTGGTTCGTCAGCTATCAAAATGTCGGGCTCATTGATGAGTGCCATTGCGATCATGATCCGCTGCAATTGGCCACCGGAAAACTCGTGCGGATATTTGCTGTATGCGGTTTCAGGATTTGGTAAATGGACTAAATCAAACAGCTCTAAGACTTTTTTCTTTGCTTCTGACCGACTCACTGAACGGTGACACATGATGGCTTCAGCAACCTGAATACCCACGCGCATGTAAGGATTGAGTGAAGTCATCGGCTCTTGGAAAATCATCCCAATACGATCACCACGAATTGCTTGCATCTCCTTTTCGCTTTTCTGAAGCAACTCTTCACCTTCAAAAACAATACTTGCGTCTGGATTCACGATGGCGTTATTTGGTAACAAGCGCATAAGTGCGTTTGTCGAGACTGATTTACCGCTTCCGGACTCACCAACAATCGCCAGCGTTTCACCGGTAAAAAGATCAAAGCTAATGTCTTTTACCGCATCGACGATACCGTCATTGGTTGTAAAACTAACGGAAAGGTTCCGAACATTGAGAATAGTGTGTTGTGACATTGTACGTCCTTATCAATTGACAACATGGGAATAGCAAGACTCGGGTTGGTAGCTCTTTAGGGCACTGAAATGGTGATGAGCTTTCTGAACATGTTCAAATTCCAGCATCCATTCAGCATTTCTCTGTGCACTACAAAATGCACCTAAATGCTTCATGAGATCTTCACTATGCTTATGAAGAATGTTGGCAGCGGATTCAACCAGAGGCAGCGTCTCAATTGAAATGAATTGGAGCAAAGCGTAAGCGTGATTGAGCACATCAAACGCGTGTTGTTGTTGCCCCATTCGGTTAAGAATTTCTGATTGGGAAATGGCTGCGTCTCTCAACCCTGTGAGTAAACAGACAAACTGACATGGTTTGGTCTCTTCACTGTGTAGGGCAGTTTGGATGTGTCCGGGCATATAGTTGAGAACTTGTTCAAACAAATAGTTGGCTTCCGGCCAATGGCCTTGCTCTAAAAGTTGCTCTGCTTTGAGGTAATGTGCCCAGCACTGATGTAAATCCATGAATTGACTCCGCCAACAAGAAACATGGATATTTAAATGCAATTTATTAACTAATGCAAATAATTATCATTTAATTGTTCAATTAAGTTAGATTTGATGGTTATTTGAGCACTTAAACATGATTTGGCTGTAAGTCACTAAAATTTAAATGAAAGTCATCTAGACTCAATGAATAGGAACCACAACCCATAATTAAAATAAGGAGGGAGTGATGGCGATACAAAGATTGATGGCAGACCAGCTATATCTGGATACGGATTTAGAAACTCTGCCAAGTAAGTCGACCAAAGAATTGGCTCCCATTGACGAGATTGTCGGTCAGGAGCGAGCTCAGAAAGCGGTAGAGTTCGCAATGTCGATCAAAGAGAAAGGCTACAACATCTATGCGATTGGGCAGAATGGGTTAGGTAAACGTACCATGATCCTTCGTTACCTTAATCGCCACCAGCATGAAGCGGACTCTCTATTTGATTGGTGTTACGTCTCAAACTTTGATGATACACGTACACCGAAAGTGCTTAAGCTGCCGCGTGGCGTTGGCGCTAAACTAAAACAAGACATTGAAAAGCTGGTGTCTAAATTGGTCAATGCGATGCCTCTAGCGTTCGATAACGAACTGTATTTTAGTCGCGCTGACAAGCTGAAAAACCAGTTAGCCCAAAAACAAGAAGCCGAGCTTGAATTAATCAGTCGCGATGCAAAATCGAAAAGCATCAGTTTGACGATCACACCTCAAGGTGACTATCAGTTTGTTGCAATGAATGGGGAAGACCAACATACCGAAGAATCCTTTGAAGAACTGACGAAAAAAGAGCAAGAGCAATTTGGTGCCGCTATTGATGAGCTCGAAGTACAGTTACGCAATATGGCGCGCCAGCTGACGGAGTGGGAAGAAAGCTACAGCGAAAAAATTAAAAAGTTGAATGATGATGTCACATTAGATGTGATTGCCCACTTTATCAAACAACTCAAAACGGATTACAGCCAGTATCCGGCAATCAAAGGTTATTTAACGGATCTGCAAAAAGACATCGTCGAAAATGCAGATATTTTCTTGGAGCAAGGCAGTGAGCAAGCGGAAATCGCAAACGCCTCTCTAGACAAGAAACTACCAAGAAGATACAAAGTTAACGTTTTAGTAAGCCGTAAAGATGACAGTTTTCCGATTGTCGTGGAAGAAACGCCAAACTACCATTCTCTATTTGGATATATTGAAACAGCGACCTTTAAAGGCACGGTTTTTACTGACTTCTCATTAATCCGTCCGGGCAGTTTGCACAAAGCAAATGGCGGTGTGCTATTGATGGATGCACAGAAAGTACTTGAACAGCCATATGTCTGGGATGGGCTAAAACGTGCATTGCGTGCTCGCCAACTGAGTTTCACTTCCTTAGAAAAAGAAGTCACACTCACCGGTGCGGTTTCATTGGATCCGGAGCCGATTCCACTCGATGTGAAAATCATCTTGTTTGGTGATTATCGTACTTATCAGCTACTGCAACACTACGATCCAGAATTTAGCGAGCTTTTCCGTGTAACCGCTGATTTTGAAGATGAAATGAAGCGCACTGTTGACTCTGAATTGCATTACGCACGCTTTATTTCCAGTGTGGTGCATGACAATGGCATGTTGCATTGCGATAAAAAGGCGATGGCACGGATCATTGAACACAGCGCTCGTTTAGCTGGTGATCAGAATAAATTGTCACTCCATTCGGCTCACATTGCGAATTTGCTTCGTGAGTCTAATTACGTTGCGCGCCAAGCAAACTCGAATATGATCCGCTCGAGTCATGTCGAAGAAGCATTGAGTAATCAGGAAATGCGAGTTAGCCGCTTGAAAGACAGTGTTATGGAAGGGTTTATCAACGGAACCACTTTGATTCGCACTGACGGACATGCGATTGGGCAAGTGAACGCGCTTTCTGTTTTAAGCACCAGCGAGTATATGTTTGGTGCGCCAAACCGGATTACGGCAACAACTTGCTATGGTGAAGGTGATGTAATCGACATCGAACGAAGCGTTGATTTAGGTGGCAGTATTCACTCGAAAGGCGTGATGATCTTAACTGCGTATCTATCTTCCGTGTTTGGCCGTACCGCTCGTGTGCCATTAACCACGACGATTACCTTTGAGCAATCCTATGGTGGGGTTGATGGTGATAGTGCGAGTATGGCGGAGTTCTGTGCCGTGGTGTCTGCGTTTTCTAAACAACCCAACCGTCAAGATATCGCAATTACGGGGTCTATGAACCAATTTGGTGAAGCACAACCTATTGGTGGTGTGAACGAAAAGATTGAAGGATTCTTTGATGTATGCGAAATCAAAGGGCGTACTAATGAGCAAGGGGTTATTATTCCTCGTTCGAATATTCACAATTTGATGCTACGGCCGGATATCGTGAAAGCTGTTGAACGTGGTGAATTCCATATTTGGGCGATTGACCATGTGACCGAGGCCATTGAGCTGTTTACAGGAAAGGCGGCGGGAGAGCCGAGTGATGAGGGCAGCTACCCAATTGATACCATCTTTGGTATTGCTCAAGCGAAGCTCAATGCATTGCGTAAATAACCATTAAAACAAAAACACCGACAGTTATGTCGGTGTTTTTTTATCTTTCAATCTGACTAATTAGCAATGTTCATCGTTAGATGCAAATCAAGTGAGAGTTTCGATAGCTTGTCTTTTAACACTCGACGCGCTTTATCTAACTCAGCGACCTCAACGTTGTCATCTTTAGTGTATACATCCAAGTTAACTCTTAGCTCTTGACCAACTTTCGTTACGCCCGCAAGCTCAATATGTTGAGATACCTGACTATCCAAAGCCGATACCTCTTGCTTAACTGTACGGCGAATTTCTTTGCTTGGCGCCATCATCAAGAGCTCACGCACTGCGCCTTTTAGCATGTCGAAAGGTACTTTAATAAAGTAAAACGACATTAGAATCATCATCATTGGGTCGGCATAAACAGAATAGTGAGCCCATGGTGATAACGTGACCAACCAAGCGGCAATAAAGCCAAGTGTCACAGAAACACTTAATAGCGTATCCATTTGCCACTGTTTTGATTCAGCAACAATTAATCCTGAAGAAAAGCGTTTAGAGGTTTTGGCAATGTACCACCACGCGTAACCACAACCGATAACATTAATGATGCCAAACAATGTCGCGATAGACGCATCGACCTCACGACCACCGCTAAACATGGCTAAAACCGCTGAGTAAAGCGAATAACCAACCACTGAGAGAATCACCGCCCCTTTAATCGCAATAACGACAGGCTGAAGTACAGCCTTACCGAAAGGGAAATGATGTTGGCTAGGCTTTTGGATATAACGAGAAACTGCGAGCGACAATAAAGTTAACAGTAAACTGACGAGCGAATAAGCGCCGTCGAAAACAATAACCAGAGAACCAACGAGTAGACCGAGCACAAGCCCTCCAACCGCAAACCCAGAAGCTAAAAGGGCTGAGACGGTAAGGATTCGTTTTTCATTTAAGCTTGTCCTGGCACACATATTAAATACTCGCTGTTGAACATATCTATATTGTTCTCTTTTAGTGCGAAATTGACAAATATGATCTGTGTTAAAAATAACCTGAGAAATGAGTGCGTATGACTAAGTTTAATTAAAACAACTAGTTAAGGAGATATTGTGGTGTCATTATTATTGACGCTCAGTGATTGATTGCGTATGGCATATGGCTTTGATTTTAAAAATCAAACAGATATTCGTTTAAACGATCCGCTAACCAAGAGACGCCTGGGTGTTCCGCACGCCCTGATGCCGTGAACATGCAGTAGTCCTCTTGAGTCAAACCATAAGTGTGTTTAATTACAGCGAGTTCCTGCTGGCGAAGGTAATGACGAATAAGGGGCTCAGGCAATACTCCCCACGCATCTTCCGCAAGAATGGTATTCAACATGTAATCGAAGCTTGAAAAACCGATGTGTCTCAGGGACATCGGTTGAAGTTCAGGATTGTCTTTTTCGTTCAGATAAACCATCACAGCTTGTAATTGCTTGCGTAAATCTTCATCAGAGACTCGTCTTAACTGAGTAAGCGGGTGCCCTGATTTGCACACCGACATCATTCGGATCTTGCCTAATGGGTGATAGGTGAGTTGAGGGTCGTCAATTCTTTCGTAGTCAACACCAAATGCATAATCGACTTGGTGAGTGGCCACTAGGTTGGCTAAATCACCACTTGATGCCAGAACAATGTTGACGGATGTAGCGGGAAATTGATCGTTAAGGCGGTGCGCTAAATCTAGCCACATACCATCAGGTAATGAGTCATCACGTGCTATCCATAGCTCGGCGTTGAACTCTCCAGAAGCTTGCGCACAAGTTTGTCGAATTCTTGATGAGGTTACCAATAAACTTTCGCAATCTTTGTAAATGGCTTTTCCTGCCTCTGAAAGTACTAGATGGTTCCCAGAGCGAACAAAAAGTTCAATACCTAGCTCTTTTTCCAGTGCTTTAATTGCCATGCTGAGCTTGGTACGGTTACATTCAAGTTGGCGTGCTGCTTCTGACACTGAGCCAGTATCTGCAACGTGACAAAACGCTTCGATTTGAGAAAGGTTCATAGTAACTTCATTAGTTTCACTGCATTAACGAGTGTATCTTATACCAAAACACCAAGAAATGTTGGTATAAGACTATGAAGACACATAGGTTTTGGTTTACTCTTGGTGGGTGCCTGATACAAGAAGTAATAGGGAGATCATAATGGCGACAAACTGGGACGAATACGCTGCGGAATGGGAAGCGAATCAAGCGACGCACACATATGCTGAGAGTGCATTCGATTCGTTAACTAAAGCAGTCAGTATTGAAGGTAAACACGTTCTAGATTTTGGTTGTGGTACGGGTCTAATGAGTCAGAAATTGGCTCCGTTTGCCAAAGATATTGTGGCTCTTGATAGCTCTGAAGCAATGATTGAGAAGTTAGACGACAAGCAGTTAGAAAATGTCGAACCTGTTGTTGATGTGCTTTCTCGTGGGTTAGTTGCATTTCATCCTGCGTTTCGTAAACAATTTGACCTAATTGTTGCTTCGTCCGTTTGTGGTTTTTTACCCAATTACTCTGATGTTATGGATATCGTTTATTCTTTGCTCGATGAAGGCGGCCAGTTTGTTCAGTGGGATTGGTTAGCTGAAAATGACAGCGAAGGACTGACAGCAAATAAGATTGAGCGTGTGCTTTCAAGTGTGGGTTTCAACGAGGTGACTATTTCAACTCCGTTTGAAATTGAAACTCCGGAAGGCAAACTAAAAGTAGTGATGGGTGTTGGTACCAAATAAAGCATCCGCATCATTTGACTTAGATTACAATACAAAGCCCTGAACGTGTTTCAGGGCTTTGTTGCTATATCATTGTTGTCATATAAACAGTTGAGCAATTTCATCCAATATTTCCGGGTTGGCAATCGCGCCTTTGTTCTGTACCTCTTTTCCATGGATCACTTGCTTTACCGCCAGTTCAACCAATTTGCCGGATTTTGTTTTAGGGATATCACTAACGGCGTATATTTCAGCAGGAACATGCCGAGGTGAACAATGCGCTTTAAGTTGTGCTTTTATTTGAGCAGAGAGTTCTGTGGTTAGCTTTTGTTGGTTGTTCAAAGCAACAAACAACACAATACGCTCATCCCCTTGATACGCTTGTCCAACCGCGATTGAATCTCGCACAGCGTCGAATTGATTTACCTGTTGGTAGATTTCTGATGTTCCGATTCGTACACCACCAGGATTCAAAGTGGTATCACTTCGCCCATAGAAAATCATCCCTGAGTTCGGTGAAAGTTCGACATCGTCTCCGTGATGCCATGCATTTTCAAACTTATCCCAATACGCTTGATGATAGCGTTCACCATCATCATGCCAAAACCCGATAGGTTGATTAGGAAAACTATTGGTACAAACGAGCTCTCCTCGTTTTTCTCGAATAGAATGACCACTCTCGTCAAATACTTGCACATCCATACCCAGTCCAAGGCCTTGGCATTCCCCGCGAAATACCGGAGAGATTGGATTACCGAGGACAAAGCAGCCGCAAATGTCTGTACCGCCAGAAATAGAGGCTAAGTGGAGATCCGCTTTGATATTGGCGTACACAAAATCAAATTGTTCTGGATAAAGTACTGAGCCGGTAGAGCATAACGTTTTTAAGTGCGGTAAGGCATAATACTGGCTGGGTGAATAATTGACTTTTTGTAGCGTCTCGAGATATTTCGCTGATGTGCCAAACAAGCTGACATTAGCTTCTTGCGCCAGTTCCCACAATACGCCGGGCATTGGATACATAGGGCTTCCGTCATAAATAATAAGTGTCGCTCCGCTGGCAAGAGCCGAGACATGCCAGTTCCACATCATCCAGCCACATGTTGTGTAATAAAACACGGAGTCTGAGGGTTGAATATCACAATGAAGTTGATGTTCTTTCAAGTGATTAAGGATGATTCCTCCAACAGAATGAACGATGCATTTGGGTTTACCCGTTGTTCCAGAGGAGTAAAGTACAAACAGAGGATCATTAAACCCAACACGTTCGTACCTTAATCCGCGTGGGATATAGCTAGCCAGTATGGCTTCCCAGTCTGAAAATGTTTCATTGTAAAATGCATCTTGTGGTGTGGCCTGTAGGTAGTCGATTTGACAGG
This sequence comes from Vibrio sp. TRT 21S02, assembly GCF_050113675.1. Taxonomy (NCBI): domain Bacteria; kingdom Pseudomonadati; phylum Pseudomonadota; class Gammaproteobacteria; order Vibrionales; family Vibrionaceae; genus Vibrio; species Vibrio sp. TRT 21S02. Next base: position 283,777 of record NZ_JBNJOI010000002.1, on the reverse strand, counting down.
TGTTTTGGATACTGGAAAGGGCATCAGCAAGCTGACGATTTTTTTCCACCATATCAAATGACTTCCCATTGAAAGAGTAACCATTACAACAGAAGAGGATTTTTGGCTGAACTTGGCCAAAACGCTCGATGACGCTCTCGACACCAAAATCAGGAGATGTTGATGTCCAAATCGCACCAAGGCTTGTCGTGGCGAGCATCGCGACAACCGTTTCTGGTAAGTAGGGGAGGTAACCCGCGACGACATCACCTTTTTCAACCCCATTTTGCTTTAGCCATTGTTGAAGAATCGAGACCTGATCACACAACTGTTGCCATGTCAGCTTTCGGCTTTGTCCCCGTTCGTTTTTAAACCAGATAGCTGTTCGTTCAGGCTCTTGAAAGGCATATGAAAGTAGGTTTTCCGCGTAGTTGAGCTGGGCTTGTGGAAACCAAATGGTATCGCGGCTTGAATAAAATTGACCCCATTTAGCAATGCCTTCTCCATGGATGCAATCGCCTTTAAAACCAATCACATCGCAATATTGCCAAATTTCTAACCAAAACTCTTTTTTTGAATCTATAGACCATTGGTGCAGTTCGTTAAAGTCAGAAATAGCTTCCCCTTGCATGTTGATATGCTGGATGAACTGATAAAGGTTGGAGGTTTCTATGCGTGAGCGGCTAGGTGTCCACAAAGGTTGTGTGTTAGGCATGACATTCCTCGTCAAAATTCCGCGAAATCCTTCTAAGTTTTGATGCTTTTTTACTCAAAGTCAAACTTGGAGCAAGGAAACATATGGCTGAAAAATATAAAGAAAAACGCCAAATGTAAAATAAATGTTACATTTAATTTGGACTTGATATTACCTTGGCTATTGGCAGGTGAAACACCAGTGGATAGGCTTAATTGTAAACGGGTTGTAAAAGGTTTGCGTGATGACTAAGTATCAATCTAAGCCTATGAATGATAACGGCTTCATTAACTGGAGTGACAGTGAAAATCACATTTGGCACGACTTAATGAAGCGGCAGATTTCATTGATTGGTGACAGAGTATGTAAGCCTTATCTTGATGGGCTTGCGATGTTGGATTTGCCAACGGATAGGGTTCCGCAACTGCGAGATATCAATCAAGTGCTGGTTGAGCAAACAGGATGGCGAGTTGAGCCAGTGCCTGCGCTGATTAACTTTGACCGCTTTTTTGGTTTGCTTGCGGAGAAAAAATTCCCCGTCGCAACGTTTTTAAGAAGCAGGAAAGAGTTTGACTATTTACAAGAGCCTGATTTTTTCCATGAAGTATTTGGCCATTGCGCAATGTTAACGCATCCAGATTTTGCTCAGTTTACCCATACCTATGGAAAAATTGGCAAAGAAGCAACCGCTAAAGAACGTGTTTATTTGGCGAGGCTGTATTGGTTTACGGTTGAGTTTGGTTTAGTGCGTGAAAACGGTGAAACAAAAATTTATGGCGGTGGGATTATCTCGTCACCGGGAGAAACGGTGTATTCACTGGATAGCCAAACAGCACAAAGACAGACTTTCGACATTCAACGCGTATTGAGAACGCCTTATCGAATCGACATCATGCAGCCTGTTTACTATGTGCTGAATGATATTGAAGCGTTGTATGAACTTAGCCAAGTCGACTTGCTGCAACAAGTCCACCAAGCCATGTCTGTCGGTTTACTCCCTCCATTATTTGAAGCTAAGGAAGAAATAAATGTTAAATGAACTGCGTTGTGAGGCATGCAGTATTGATGCGATTGCGTTAACACAGAATGAACGCAACAGCCTTTTGAATGAACTCGATAATTGGTCTGTTATTGAGAGAAATGAGATCCCTCAGTTAGAGAAGGTATATAAGTTCAAAAATTTTAAAAAAGCGTGGGTTTTTGCTGACCAAATCGCTCAGTTAGCTGAAGATGAATTTCATCATCCCGCGATCCTTCTTGAGTGGGGCAAAGTGACAGTCACGTGGTGGAGTCATTCCATTAAAGGCTTGCATAAAAACGACTTTATATGTGCAGCTAAGTGTGATGAGTTGTTTGTTGCTTCCTCAGACTAGTTATTGCGATTCTTTGCTTTCCGCAATGCTTGGTATTCGGTGAGGTAGATCTCTCTTAACCGCTCATATTTTTGCATTAATACCTGCACGTCATTTATGAGTTCTTGATTGTGTAGTACGTATTTTTGAGCGGCAATTGAGTTGAGTTGTTTATCGGCGCTTTGGCAGTGTGTACTCATTGTTTGCCATTGTTTGGCTTGTCGGATGAATGAAGGAAGCTGTTCAGACATTTTCTCGTGTTGATGCAATAAATCGGCGGCCATAACTAATGCTGATTCAGCTTGTTTAAGCAACATTTCTCTTTTGTTTGAATTTTCGACAGAAAGTAATGCGTCAATTTCTTTCGGTGAAAACGTTTTATGGATCAGAATTTGGTTACGTTGTTCATTTAGAGATTGATTGAAACTGATGGCTTGTTGGTTATACAGACGATCGATGTACTGTTGCTCATGTAGCAACTGGTTCCAGTCTCGCTGCGAGCAATGTTTAGCAAAGAGAATGTTAGGTGAATAGAACAATAAAACTGAGCCAACAAGTACTAGTTCTAATCGGTTCATAATAAGTAATCAATAACTAAGATAGTAAGAGTATAAACCGAGTCAAAGATAAAGGGGTGTCAAGAAGGCATGAGAGGGAATAAAAAGCGTAAGCCTGCTTCGCCATCCATTGACTGAAAGCAGGCTTTAGAACTATATCGCATAGACATTATTCTCTGAGTCGTTTTCTGGTCAGTAAATCCCTCTACTGACTTTGGGGAAACTAAGGATATACATTAGGCGTACCTAGACTTAGCTATCTCCACGGACAAAACGACGTTCAGTGATTGTGTTTCCTTCACCATCAGTAATTTCGAATGTAAAGGTGCGACCGTTGTTACGAAGATTGTAAACGTTAACATAGCCGGATTCTGAAGTGGTATAGGTTTGTGTACCTGAGCCAGTCACTTTTACAGGTACTCCTGAAACTGGTTGACCGTCTTTCAATACTGTCGCACGAGCAGAAGAATCAAATGTGTTGATTTTTAACTCTAAATCACTAGCTGATGCAGAAAAAGCAAATGCTGAAGATAGAGCGGCAAGCGTTAGTGTTGAGATTACGTTTTTCATAGTTTATTTCCTTTTGAATAAAGTTATATGTTTTTTATTTCTGCGCTTGGTTAGCGCTTGAGAGGTATATTAGGTGTGATTTAAGTCACGTTCTATCACTAATTTTTATACAAGTTGTTCGAAAATATTGATGAAATTTTTTAATTTTATTCCGGTCTTGGCGTTTTAGCGTTAAACCCGAAATGAAAATGTGCTGGTGGGTAAAGCAAAAGTGATTGCTGCCGTTATAGTTATATAGAGTGATAGGAAGTGGGCTAGGACAGAGTTTAAATGAAAAAAGTAATGATGATTGTATTGTTGCTTGTTGGCATTGCGTGTGCCGGAGGCGGCTACTATGTGTTTTACCTCAAGCCACAGCAAGACCAAGCGCTTGAAACTGTCGAGGAAGAAGAGATCACGCCAATCATCGAAGAAGAAGAGGAACAAGAACCACCAAAGCCTGAGGTTACAGACTATTACGTCAGCCCACCTAAACTGGGTGTGCGTGAGTTCCCCGACCATGAAGCCTTTATTGAGAGTGTGGTGTATCGTGGTGACAAACTGCATATTCTCGAAAAGAAAGACGGTTGGGGCCGAATTTCCCCTTACTATGTGTATGAGGAAGGCGGAGCGGAAGTCGCTGAGTGGGTTCCTATGAAGGCTTTACTTGAAGTCGCCCCTATCATTACAGAAAAAGAGCGTAAAGAAACCGTCACTGCATACATTGAGAAATCCGACGATTTTAAACAGCACTTTGAAATGTTTATCAAGAAAACTGAAGACCTGCTGACTGAAAAAACATGTACTCCCGAAGATTTCGAAGAACTAGGAGGGTGGGTACGTTCAGTTCGTTATAAAGAAAGAGATGTGTACTTTATTTATTGTGGGGGACTGAAACAGGCAAACAAAATTTATTTAGACATTCATAGTGGAGAAATTTTTTACAAATAACTTCGTTCCAATGCGGATGTTGTACACATTCTAAGCGTTTATAACCACTCAAAATTGAAAAGATAAGTTTTAGATTTTTTTTGTTGCTGTCATGAACTTTCCTACTTACTATGGCCGGGTTCTTACCTTATTGATGATGTGAATGGCACGTACATTCGTTAGATTTTTCTGGTTGATTTTGCTTGTGATGGCTTTGCCCGCACAGGCTTTGTCGTACCTTCAGAAAAGCGAAGCGGATGTAAGTTATCGGCTCTCTTATTTAGCGCTGAAAGCTAAAGAGCAGTCCAATGAGTCGCCAACGACAACTGCGTCAACAAAATCCAAACCTCAAACACATTCAGAGCCAAAAGAAAAAGCGGTTGCGATCATTAACAGTAATCGTTGGGGAGAGCCTCCGCGAAGCCTTGATGATCACGATGACTCTTTGAATTCGGATGCTGACAATCCATTCGATTCATTACCACTTTATCGGCAATATTATTACCCAGTTCATGACTTTAAAGCATGGACAGGAGCCTACTTCTATCACAATCATCGTCTGTCCGGTTGGAAAGAGACGAACGCGCTCTATGTTGCGTTAAACAGCCAATACTAATTTTCTTCAATCCGAGCTAACTGAGGTAAACGGAGGTGGTTTGCAAACAGCAAATTACGTCACTTGTGATCAGTAGCTTGTTATCCCGCGATTCTCGTAATCAAACAAATAACTTATTAACTCGGACTTTTCCGAGGGATAACGGTATGAAGAAAAAACAACTAAGACAGGCGAAGAATGTTCGCCTGATGAATCATTATTCTGCATGGAAATACGTTGTGTTAATCGTCACTGTAGTGATGTTAGCACTTAGCGCTATTCCGACATGGTTTGGCGAACAACCTTCAATTCAGGTGACAACGTCACATGCGGCTGGTCCACTTCGTTCGGTAGTTGAACTCGATCGATATTTGGATCAAAGAAACATCAATGTCGATGAAATCACACAGAAAGGTGATGTTACAACGCTTGTGTTCGACAACGAAACTGAGCAGACCCATGCTCGTCAGGCAATTGATAAATTGCTTGGCGAAGGCGACAGCATCACTTTCTCTTATGTGTCAGTCGCACCAAAATGGTTAGGTGAGATGGGATTCAACCCAATCAAACTTGGTCTCGATCTACGTGGTGGTGTTCAATTCTTACTAAATGTTGATGTAGACAAAGCGTTTGAAGAGCAACGTAATACCATGGTGGATGAAATGCGTGACATGCTACGTCAAGAACGCATTCGCGGTGTTAAGTTTGCTGATACTGGTGTTGATGGATTCGAAGTTAAGGTAAAAAGTGACGATGCGTTAAACACCGCTGCAAATTACGTCAAACAAAACTACCCAGGTTGGGATGTAAAACGCCACTCAGATTATGTCAGTGTACAGCCAACACAACAAAACAAAGCGGAGTTTCAGACGGTCACCATCAAGCAAAACTTAAAAATCATGCGTGATCGTATTGAAGAGCTAGGTATTACCGAAGCTCTGGTTCAGAGACAAGGTGAACACAGCATTCGCATCGAGTTACCAGGTGTACAAGATCCATCTCAAGCGAAGAATGTTATCGGCGCTACGGCAACACTTGCCTTTCATGAAGCAAAAGAGGCATCTCGTGGTATTACGGCGTCTGATGTCGTGTTGAAAGATAACGATGGCCGAGATGTAATTCTGGCGAAACGTCCAGTCTTAACAGGTGAGCACATTGTGAATGCACGCGCTGGTGTCGACAAAATGGGCTTCTCTGAAGTTAATATTTCACTTGATCACGCGGGTGGTAAAGTGATGAGTGACTTTTCCGGTAAACACATCGGTAAGCCAATGGCGACGGTATACCGTGAATATACCACGAATGCGCGTGGCGAAACTGAACGTAGTGAACGCGTTATTAGCGTTGCAACCATTCAATCTCAACTTGGTAGCCAGTTCCGCATTACGGGAGCGGGTTCAATGGAAGAGGCGCAAAACTTAGCTCTACTACTTCGTGCAGGTTCATTAACAGCGCCAGTGACCATCGTGGAAGAGCGTACTATTGGGGCGTCATTAGGTGCAGAGAACATTCAAAATGGTTTTGCGGCACTTGCTTTAGGCATGGGATTAACACTGACCTTTATGGCTTTGTGGTATCGCCGATTGGGTTGGGTTGCCAACGTTGCGCTGATCATAAACATGGTTTGTTTGCTTGGTCTGATTGCGCTGCTGCCGGGTGCGGTATTGACCCTTCCGGGAATCGCCGGTTTGGTTCTAACTGTCGGTATGGCCGTTGATACAAACGTGCTTATTTTTGAACGTATAAGAGACAAGATGGCAGAAGGGCGCACATTTGCTCAAGCCATTGATCAAGGATTTGGTAGTGCACTTAGCACCATCCTTGATGCCAACATTACCACGATGATCACCGCGGTAATTCTTTTCTCGATTGGTAATGGCCCTATCCAAGGTTTTGCCTTAACACTAGGCTTGGGCTTGCTAACCAGTATGTTCAGCGGCGTATTTGCTTCACGCGCTATCATCAATTTAATTTGGGGTCGCGATGCTCGTCGTGATGTAAGGGTGTAAGTCATGGTGGAATTTTTAAAACAACATATCCGTCGTATTCGTTACGTTACTGGCTTTATTTCAGTCGCGCTCATGATCGTTTCATTAGTCGCTCTTGGTTTGAGAGGGCTCAATATGGGGCTTGATTTTACAGGGGGCATGGTTACTGAAGTTCAGTTAGATAAAGCCTTAACAAGCGCTGACATGCTAAAAGTGCTTAAGCCTGAGCTGGGTGAATTTACCTCTGTAACGCATTCAAATGAAGAAGGGCGTTGGATTATTCGCTACCCAGTCCCTGAACAAGGACAAGAAGCTCCAGATGTAGGTCAGCTTCTAAGCGGCATTTCGCACAATGTTGATGTGGTAAGTAATAGCATGGTGGGCTCACAGGTAGGGCAAGATTTGGTCGATCAAGGTGGTCTTGCATTACTGATCTCTATGTTGTGTATATTGGGTTACTTGTGCTTCCGTTTTGAATGGCGCTTAGCCAGTGGTTCGTTACTTGCTCTACTTCATGACGTTGTGCTGGTACTTGGGTTCTTTGCCGCAACTCAGATGGAGTTTAACTTGACGGTATTTGCTGCCATTCTCGCAATTCTTGGTTATTCATTGAATGACTCAATCATTATCGCGGACCGTATTCGCGAATTGCTGGTGGCAAAACAAAGTGAGCCTGTGGAAGAAATCAACGATCAGGCTGTGATTGCAACTTTTTCACGCACTATGGTCACATCGGGTACCACGTTGATTACCGTTGCTGCGCTATGGCTATTAGGCGGAAATGCACTTGAAGGCTTCGCTACTGCGATGTTCATCGGTATTTTGTCTGGTACTTGGTCTTCCATTTCGATCGGTACGGTTTTACCTGAATGGTTAAAACTGGAGCCTAAGCATTACCTTCCTGTGGAAGTGGATGCAGCTCCTTAACGTTTAGGTAAGGTGTAAAGTGCAAAAGGGTTAGAAAGTAATTTCTAACCCTTTTTTATTGATAGTATGTGAACAAGTATTGAGTAATACCTATTAGTCAGCTTTGTAACTGCTTGAAAGTTGCATAAGTGGTGCTGCCTTTCGTAGGCAAGAGCTTCATAGTGACTAGAACGGTACGCTAGATAAGCATTATCTGCTTTAACCCCTGTTATAACGGGGATTTACAATGTAAATTTTACTATGCCAGTTTAATGAGGGCATAGAACATATTCGTTTTCAGTTAAAGCGTATCACTTGTTTTAAAGTAACATCCAAATAAAAAAGCCTCACATTGTGAGGCTTTATCCGTTGCGAAATTGATTACATCGCAGATTCAAAAATTGCAGAGATCTCTTCGTGTGTCGCTTGTTTAGGGTTAGTAAAGCCACAAGCATCTTTTAACGCGTTGTCTGCTAGTGTTGGAATATCTTCTAGCTTAGCGCCTAGCTCTTTAATGCCCGCAGGGATACCGACGTCCTTAGCCAACTCAACAATTGCATCAATAGCGGCATTTGCGCCTTGTTCTGCGTTTAGGCCTTCAACGTTAACACCCATGGCTTTGGCGACATCGCGCAGACGCTCTGGGCAAACTTGTGCGTTGTAGCGTTGTACGTGTGGCAATAGAATTGCGTTACAAACACCGTGTGGAAGATCGTAGAAACCGCCAAGCTGGTGTGCCATCGCGTGAACATAGCCAAGAGATGCGTTGTTAAATGCCATGCCTGCCATAAACTGCGCGTAAGCCATTTGCTCGCGAGCTTCAATGTCTTCGCCATTTTTAACCGCAGTACGTAGGTGTGCTTGGATCAGCTCAATCGCTTTTATCGCTACAGCGTCAGTAATTGGTGTTGCGGCAATTGAAACATACGCTTCAATCGCATGAGTTAGCGCGTCCATACCCGTTGCAGCAGTTAATGATGCTGGTTTAGCAAGCATAAGCTCAGGATCGTTAACAGAAACCAGTGGCGTGGTGTGCTTATCAACAATAGCCATCTTAATATGACGCTCTTCATCCGTAATGATGCAGAAGCGAGTCATTTCTGATGCCGTACCGGCAGTCGTGTTGATTGCGATTAGTGGTAGCATAGGTTTTGCAGACTGGTCAACACCCTCATAGTCAGCAATTTTACCGCCGTTTGAAGCGACTAATGCGATACCTTTAGCGCAATCGTGAGGCGAGCCACCACCAAGTGAAATTACGAAATCACAGTCGTTATCAGTAAGAAGTTCTAAGCCAGCATTCACGTTACCGATAGTAGGGTTTGGTTGTGTGCCATCAAATACTACTGTTTCTATATCACGTTCAGTTAGTAAATCCTGAACCTGTTTCACCACACCGATCTGGTTAAGGATCTTGTCCGTAACGATTAAACCTTTCTTAAAACCTTGAGATTGAATGTTGTCCGCAGCGTCTTTAAGGCAGCCTGCACCCATTAGGTTAACGGTAGGGATGAAAAAAGCACTTGTCATAGGATTGCTCCGTATTTTGGTTATAGATTACTGCTAGCCAGAGTGGCATAAAGTGGATATTCAACTTTGATCTGTGACAAGCGATTTTCGGGAAAATGATGTGCGACTAATAAAATGTGAACTTGGTCTTGTTGCATATATTGAAAAGTTAAAATCATTATAAATTAGTAAGTTAACGCAATCGTTTTCCCAACATATATTGATTTTTCTGATTTATTAGAAATAAAAAAGCACCACTGGTGTGGTGCTTTTTTGTCACTTTATTTGGAGTAATGCTAAGCCAATGTGACGAGCTTTTCGATCAATTTTTCAATGCCACTTGCTGCCTGAGCAATGTTACCTGCAAGCATATAAGCAGGTGTCGAAAGTACATTATGTTGTTCGTCGTAAATATACTCATCAACAGGACAATTTACATGTTGTCCCCCCATTTGATTAAACGCAGCTGCCGTGGCTTCGTCATTACCAATAGTGCCTTTCACTCCGTTTGGATAAATCATAGGGATTATCGTAGGTGCAATACAAAGATAGCCCACTGGCTTTTTAGCGTGAGCGAAGGCGCGACAGGCACTAGCAACATGTGTATTAATGCTACATTCTGCACCGCTTACCGCAAAATCAGTCAGGTTTTTCGCAGCACCAAAACCACCGGGTAATACGAGTGCATCAAAATCATCAATGTGTAGCTTAGCGACGTCTTCAATGTTACCTCGTGCAATTCTGGCCGACTCTTCAAGCACATTGCGTGGCCCTGCCATTTCTTCACCAGTAATGTGGTTGATCACATGAAGCTGTTCAATATTGGGGGCAAAGCAATGCCAACTCGCACCTTGCTTTTCGATAGCGTGCAACGTTAAAACGGCTTCGTGAATTTCTGCACCATCAAAAACACCGGAGCCACTTAAAATTACGGCGATTTTCTTCATTCGAGTTTCCTTATCCCGTTAGGTCAACAAGCGTTAGTCTGTAAAAGATAGAACAAACCCCAGAGAGTGGAATTAACTTACTCTGATTTATCGTCTTCTCTATGTTCAGATTTTACCTCGTTTACTTCATCGGTGTCGGCAATTTCTTCATCCGGCTCTGGATAGTATTTAACAACAAAAGGAGTCAGCATAACGCTAGATGGGAGAAAATGTTTCATAACAGCTCCTGTTTAGTACGTAGTACTGGTTATCCTAGCGATATGCCAAATAAACGATGTGCTTCAGGTCATATTGCCTTTCGCTTAGAGTGGTGAGCTTTGGGATTTGGGTGATAGATCACTGAACTCTTTTTTAGGTAGCTATGAGCGGTGAGAAGCGTTTAAACTAATCGCAATAAATAACAGGGATAAAGTAATGAAGTACGATTGGGTTTTATTTGATGCCGACGAGACGCTGTTCCACTTTGATGCCTTTAAAGGCATGCAGCTTATGTTTGAGCGTAAAGGTGTTGAGTTTACTAAAGACGATTTTCAGTTATATCAGACCGTTAATAAGCCATTGTGGGTTGACTATCAAGATGGAACCATCACTGCAGATGAGCTAAAGCACACTCGATTTGAATCGTGGGCAAATAAACTGGAAACCACGACCTCAGAACTCAATAGCGCGTTTTTAGAAGCGATGGCTGACATTTGTACTTTGCTACCTGGTGCAAAAGAGCTGATCACCTCGTTACAAGGAAAAGCGAAGCTCGGTATTATCACAAATGGTTTTACTGAACTGCAAGCGATCAGACTTGAAAGGACGGGGATGTCTGATTATTTTGAGCACGTTATTATTTCCGAAGAAGTCGGGATCGCAAAGCCAGATACAGGTATCTTTACGCATGCATTGAACGCAATGGGGAATCCTTGCAAGAGTCGAGTATTGATGGTCGGTGACAATCAACATTCTGACATTTTAGGTGGCATTAATTTTGGTATTGAAACGTGTTGGCTAAATCATGCAGAACAAGTTTTGGCAGAAGGGATCGTACCGAATTATATTGTGAATTCTTTACACGAATTGAAAGCCATTCTTAATGCTTAATCGTTTTAGTCAATTTGTATCGATGGATGCTTGTGTGATACCAAGCATTCGTTGGTTACTTGGATGACGGTACGCTCCTCAATCTCGAGGAGCGTACATGGCAATATAGTGTTCGAGAGATTTGTGTTTATTGGTTTCAAATAACTCATCGAGAACTATCAGCTTTTCTATTCTGTCTAAGCGGAAATGACGGTAGTCGTTTCGTAGCTCACACCAAGCGACTAGTGTCCAGACCTTACCCCAAAAGATTTGGCCAAGTGGTTGTAACGTACGGTGAGTTTTCTGCCCATCTTCAGCTTGATAATTAATTTCGATTTTTAATTTCGCATCTGTGGCGTGTCTCAACATTTGGCAATGGTGCGCAGAGACCGAATGAGTGTATAGGTCTGGCACAATAAGCGGGAAGTTTTCCACTTGTTGTTTGAGTTTATCTGGAAGTACCGAAAGTACCTTAGCAGAGGCAGTTTCAGAGGCTTTGGCTAGTTCACTATCAGACCAAGCTCTGACCATTCTCATGCCAAGTTCAAGAGCCATCATTTCTTGTTCGTTAAACATAAGTGGAGGGAGGTGAGAGCCAGCCTGAAGCATGTAACCAACACCCGCTTCACCTTGAATGGGTACACCAGAACATATTAAAGATTGAATATCACGGTAAATTGTTCGTTCACTCACTTCCATTTTTTCTGCCAGTTCCGCTGCCGTTACCGCATAACGCTTAGAGCGCAGCAAGGTAAGAAGTTCGAACAGACGTTCTGATTTACTCATGTCTTTTCCCGATAATGAAGTGGCCGTTGGAATGATAAAAGGAGCTCGGTTAAAGAGCTCCTTGGTGCAACATTACGCTGGTGTTGCGTATTTGTCTGCCAATTTACACATCTTAATAACTTGGCGCTGAATATTCACAGTTTCTATGTCTATAAGCGCCATTAAAGGCTGGCATTGCGGACTATCCATAAATTTCTCTCCGGCACTCAGCGCATCGGACATAGAATCCCAGTAGACTACATCATTCCATGTAAGCGTATCATTATTGTAACTTAGTGAGCGATATTGAAACCCCTGCAGTTGTTCCACAAAGATCTGGCTTTCATGTGTTGCCTCTAATAACGCACTTTCAGAAGCTTCACTTAACAATTTGAAGCTAACAATTTCGATGACGTTTTCCATGAGTCTGTTCCTTATATTAATGACATCACTGATGAATTCGAGGTAGAGAATAAATCACGGCTTTGTCAGAACATGTCAGTAGATACTATATGCAAATAAGTGATAAGTGGATGTGCCATTAGTTGCTTTTTAGCATAACGCATTCCACTTTTTAGCCTTGTAAGAAAGTAATCTAAGCAAGGGCTGTGATAGAAAAAACAATCTAATGCTTTAGTGTTAGTCTCCCTATACTCACAGAGGTGGGTGAGGAAAGGATGAATTGTTATGTGGACTAAGCAATGGTTAACAGTGGCTCCGTTGTCGTTATTGATGATCTCTGCTGTGCACGCAGGTAAGCCAACGAACAGTGATGGGATGTATTTAGGGAATGGTTTCCCAAGTGGAGAGCATTTCAATTTACTTTTGCATGGCAAAAAAGACGATCATGTATGTGAAACGTATATTGAAGTGGTGGAGGTTACCGACCTAGATGAGTTTGATTTGATCACGCCATCCTATGCCGTGGGTGATGAATTCTTACCGGGTGCCTGTCCTGAAGAAGTAGGGATTGAATACCGATGTGCTTATGGCAACGTAATTAATATGCCTAGAGGCAGTGATACGAGCCAAATCTTAATGGAATCAGGTGGTAAAGGGCCAGCCAAAAAGTCAGGTAGCGACTCCGATCTCGACGAAACAACGTTGCAGGTCACCGATGCTTGTACGGGTTATACTGGCAATGACCCAGCGGTTGTAAGAATACCGGCGGATAAGGATGGCTATGCTGTTTATGCTCGCGTGTTAGGAAAACCAACGGATGATGGTGGGCCTGATTTTACTGTCGAAGGAAGGTCAATACCGATAATCGGCGATGGCGATAACGGATCTGATGATGTGTGGTTGATTGGTGTGATAGACAATGAAGGAGTTTTGATACCAGGAACCTGTGATGATGGTGGTTGTACTCTAAACCGATGGGAATCAACAACCAAAGGGAAAGGGGCTCAGAAAGCGACAGATTTGACCGGGTTGTTCTCATTTACAGGCGAAGTTTGTTATTGGGCAAACGATGACTCTTGTTTAGATGGTGCAGTAAATGTATGTACAGATACTGATTTCTGCTGTGTTGATGTTACTGATGATGAATATGACTTAGGCGATATTGAATACAATGGAACCATCTATAACTGCAATCTTGCAACAGAAGAAAACACCAATGAATTCGGTATGTGTACCACGGATTTTGCCACTTTAGAAACACTACATTGTCGAGAGTATGTTGAAACTTGGATTTTCAACATCGAAGACTTTGTCAATGTACTTTATGACATCAACAACGACGCTTATAACGTGCAAATTCGTTTTTATCCACTTCCTCTTAAGTAAACCGCAAGCTAAATAAAAGAAAGTCACGTTAAGTGGCTTTCTTTTTATGCCTCAAAATGTCTTAGATCTAACAGAGTAAAATTTATATCCTTATTGCTAATGTATTACTCGAAACCAAAAGCATGAAAATTAAGCAACTAGACAGTAAAGTCGTTTATCAAAACAAATGGATGACCGTTAGAGAGGATAGAATACGGAGACCCAGCGGCGCAGAAGGAATTTATGGTGTTGTTGATAAGTCAGATTGTGCAGCGATTTTAGCCGTCGACAAGGGAAGCGTTCATTTAGTGCAGCAATATCGGTACACCGTAGGCCAGCGTTGTTGGGAGCTACCTCAAGGTGGATGGGAGTCAAACCCTAATGCGGATCACTTAGCATTAGCCAAAGGTGAATTGAGAGAGGAGACTGGGTTAGAAGCACAAGTCATGGAATATGTTGGTCCACAGTTTATTGCTTATGGTTTCCTCAACCAAACATGTCACGTCTATTTTGCAACTCAGCTTCATGGTGTAGGCAACCAACTGGATTCTGAAGAAGAAGACTTAATTACCCAATCATTCACACTCGACGAATTTGAACAAATGATGATCGATGGTGAAATTAAAGATGTTGTTACCGTTGCAGCTTATGGCTTAGCGAAATTAAAAGGTCTCGTATAATAACATGATGTTTTAGAGGCTCTTATGCGCTAGTATCAGGCTGTTTAGTGTGATGGGTTACGGTAAAGGACGATTCGTGCAATACATAAAAATCAAAGAATCAATCGTAGAGCAAATAGAGGCGGGGATGCTAGCGGCAGGGCAAAAATTGCCGTCCGAGCGCAAACTAGCTGAGTCGTTTGACACCACACGAGTGACTTTGAGGGAAGCGCTTTCACTTCTTGAAGCTGAAGGGCGATTGTATAGAGAAGATCGTCGAGGTTGGTTTATCTCACCGCCACCGCTTAAATATAACCCTTTAAATGCGGCTAGTTTTGTCGATATTGCCAAACAACAGGGACGAACGCCTTCTAATCAAATTGTGGTTGCCAAGAGTATCATTGCGGATAAAACGGCGGCCAGATTACTTCAACTACCTCCGTTTTCTGATGTTTATCGTATTGATAGTCTGCATTTGTTAAATGATAGACCGGTTGCCTATGTAACGCGCTATATCCGAAGTGATGGATTGCCAAATTTACTCGATCAAGACTTAACATCTTCGTTCCACACTCTTTATCGGGAACAATTTGGTATTGAGCTAGTAAAAAGCCAATATCGAATTGCAACGAGCTCGTTATTGGGCGATGAGGCTAGTTCACTTAGAGCAACGCTAGGAACGCCTTCTATGGTGATCGAGCGGGTTAACAAAGACAAAAATGGAAATATTATAGACTGTGAAATCATGCAGTGGCGCCATGATGCGATTTGTATCGAAGCTGAAGTGGTTATATCTGAGTAACTTATTGTTTTTGAAAATCTATTTCTCTCATACTCCCTTTGATGCTCTCTAAGGTGAATATTAAGCAAGGCTGGTACTTTCGCATGAATAACTCATGCCAACTTTGCTGTGTGAGACAGTACATGGTGTGCTTGTCTCTTAACATCCTCATTATTTCATTTGTTAATATAAAATATGTTCAATTGTATATAACAAATGACTCTAAAGAATATTTTGAATACAATTTTAATTACATAAATTATTAAAACTAACTTGTTGGTATTCATCATGTTATTTTAAACTGCATAATATAAGCCATGATACACACACTATTGTTATAGTTTTTCATTCTTCTCTTACTTCAAAATAATAGACAGTGTGGTGCAATTATTTTTAATACGAACTGGTCTTTTATTACGTACCATTATTATGTTGAGCTTAGGAAGTTCGACTTTTGGGTAAGCAAGGAGTCAGTTATGATTAAGGCAATAAGTTTGTTCTCTGCATTACTATTTAGCTCCATGACAGTAGCAGGATTAAGTGGACATTATTCTAAAATAGTAAATACAGACAGCGTGAATGGTCAGGTCGTGGCGTCTAAAGATGCTGCATTGGAAGCGGGTCGTGACATGTTGATGGATATTAACAACAAGTCACCTTATGAGCTTAGTAAAGCGGTGAATTACTCAGCAAATGATAAAGTTGATCCAAATTCATTTGAAGTAAGAAATTCTACAGTTTCAGTTAAAGAAATTGTAACTAGTGAAGGTGAAATTGCTTATCAGCCTGTCATCAGTGTTAATTATGAGTACAGAGCAAGAGAAAGAAATTAAATGAGTTTTTGCTAGCAATAAAAAAGCGCCTAAATAGGCGCTTTTGTTATCTATATTACTTAATTAAACGTTGGCTTCTTTTAATTCTGGCTGCTCGTGATGTTTTGCGCTTTCAAGCATTTTACGAATGATGAAGGAGCAAACCAATGCGATGGCGACCATAACAACTGCCAGTACAGTGAGTAATTGGAAATAGTCGCCATAAACTGTTTGAACGACTTCCTGAGTAACTTGTTGGCCTTTTTCTAAAGCGATAGACGTAGAGAATACCGCGCCAACAATGCCGCTCAATGCCATAGCCACAGAGAACAGGCTTACTGAAAAGTTCTCAATGTGCTTTGGTGCAACAGATAAGATAAATGCAACCACCAAACTACCAACAATGACTTCAGCGAAGGCTTGGAAGAAGTGAATCAATAAGAAAACTTCAGGCAAAATGATAGCTTCTTCGCCGACATTGGTTACTGCCATGGTTAGTATGCCGAAAGCGATGGCGGTAAAGATAAATGCGAAGCCGATTTTTGTTGCAGTTGAAAAGTTAATACCGCGCTTTTCTAAAGATGAAAATACAAACGCAATTACAGGACCGGCAACGATGCACCAAAGCGGGTTCATCGCCATCGATGCTTCTGGTGCAATTGGAATGATCCCGAACAGATCACCACGCATTGTGTTGATGGTCACCATGGTCATCGAAGTCATCATCTGGCCGTAATACACAAAGAAACACGTTGTTAGCACTGTCATGATTAAAATCGTACCCATCTTTAGTGCTTGAGCTTTTTCGGACTTAAGCATCAGGGAGATGAAGTAAAGAATAGCGGCTGCACCAATGGCGTAGACGATATTTTTTCCGATATTCATGTTCGAGAACATAAAGAACACCAGACCGATCATTGCGGCGGATAGAACAAGGAATGAAGCCCAATTTTTGGCACCAACAGGCTGCTTATCAATATCAGCACCGATGTTTACTAGTGGTTTGTTAAAGAAGACAAGAGTGAAAAATGCCAGTCCTGCCATGATTGCTGATAAGCCGAAACTACCATTAAATCCGATAGCTAGTACAAACATCGGGAACAAGTATTGGCCTAGCAGCGCACCAATGTTGTTAACCGAATAGTTAACTGGATAGCCATTTTCAAAGTCCTCTTCGGTCTTAAAAGTGCGCTTGTACAAACTTGGGTAGGAAGGGGACATTAATCCGCGGGCGTAGCTCGCTAATGCGATACCAACCAAGCTCATTGGGACGTTTGTTGATGAAGCGCCCAACACTAAGAGTGTATAGCCTGTAGCAAAGGTACCGTAAGCAATAGTCAAAGAGCGATAAGCACCCAAAAATTTATCGGCGATAAAGCCTCCAGCGATTGCGAATAAGGGACCAATCGAAGAGAAAGCTCCGACAACCATCATGGTATCAGCTTCCGTGTAGCCAAGATCTTCCAGAAAAAAGCGAGTTAATATGACCATCACACCGTAGAAGGAAAGTCCAAACATGGCCTGACAGAACATCATAGATTTATTGAGTTTATTCCACATAAATATCTCTCAATTTGTTTTGATTTAGTTATACATACTAAAAATAATATAATTATTGGTATGTAATATTTTGGCGTGATTATCGCAGAATTCGATTTTGATGCACGATTTATTCTAATCTGAAGCTTTATTTTTCTAATGGGATTGATCGAAACCGTTTGCAACGAGTAGAAGAGAATAAAAAAGGAGGCAAACGCCTCCTTAAGTCTGGTGAGTTGATCCTACTCGCAAGGAGGACCCTGGTGGATAACAGCAAGTCCGCCTAATGACGTCTCGCGGTACTTTTTGTTCATGTCTTTCCCTGTTTGGTACATGGTTTCAATCACCTTATCCAACGATATTAGACATTTACTTGTTCGTTTTAATGCCATCCTAGAAGCGTTAATTGCTTTCATTGCTCCCATGGCATTTCGCTCTATACATGGCACTTGAACGAGCCCCCCGATTGGGTCGCATGTCATGCCTAGAGAGTGCTCCATTGCAATTTCTGCTGCGATGCAAACTTGTTCATTGCTCCCTCCTCGAAGCGCAGTAAGGCCAGCGGCAGCCATGGATGACGAGACACCAACTTCACCTTGGCAACCCACTTCAGCACCAGAGATTGATGCATTGGTTTTGTATAAAATGCCAATCGCACCAGCGACAGCAAGGAAATCCTTCAGTTGTTTTGTATCGAGTTCTTTAATAAACCTATGGTAATACATCAATACGGCAGGGATCACGCCAGCTGCGCCGTTGGTCGGCGATGTCACCACCTGTCCACCAGCCGCGTTTTCTTCACTTACGGCAAAGGCAAATAGGTTTATCCAATCCATAATTTCCATCGGATCGTTTTCGATGGCGGCGTTTGCTTCCAGTTTTTTAAGTAAATTAGGGGCACGCCTTGTCACATTAAGTCCACCTTCAAGAATACCTTCGGTCTCAAACCCTCTCTGCATGCACAGAGACATCACTCTCCAAATTTTATCGGCTTTTCTGTCGATTTCATCTTGATGTTGGAATACCGCCTCGTTTTGCAAAATCATGCCACCAAGGCTAAAGCCATGCTCTTCAGCTTGCTGTAACATTTGTTCTGCTGAGCGAAAAGGATAGGGGACGTCGACAGTGGTGCCAGACACATCATTTTCAAGTTCTTTCGCTGTTGCGATAAAGCCACCGCCTACAGAATAGTAGGTTTCAAATGCGAGTTGGCTACCAAGGTGGTCATAGGCAGTGATGGTCATGCCATTTTCATGTAATGGAAGATTATCACTGTGAAATAGCAGATCGCTTTCTTCAACAAAGTCGACGGTGTGCGCGCCAGCGAGAGGCAGTTTTTTGTCCGTAATTACAGAATGTAGTGCTTGTTTGGCGCTTGTCATTTTTATTGAGTCGGGTTTGTTGCCCAATAAGCCAAGAATAACCGCTCTGTCTGTATGGTGCCCTTTACCTGTTAAGGAAAGAGAGCCGTATAAATCGACTTGAATGCGATAGACTTTTGAGAGGGTTTCACTTAATAATTGCGTAAACTGATAGCCAGCAAGCATAGGGCCATTTGTGTGTGAGCTCGAAGGGCCTACACCAATTTTGAAAATGTCGAAAATAGAGAGCATAACTACATCCTTTTATCTGATCATTTGCCCTGATTTAGTTGAGATTTAGCAACTGGCATCATTCTTACAAAATAAAACCACTTCCAATAAAAAGTATAAACCTTAGTGGAATTTCTGTATTTAACAAATAATTAACCTTTTAACCAGCTTTTCTTGTTCAATACGCTAGCAGCTGGTTGATTTAAAGAGTGAAGGTAAGCACTTTTATGGAATTTGATCACGTCGTTTTGGTATTAGGGAAGCGTCTGGTGAATAATAAATTGACTAGGGAAGGAAAAGCTCGTGTGGAGTCCGTTTTTGAACATATACATGGGCACCTAGCAAACCAACCACTGATTATTTTTTGCGGTGGTCAATGGAATGGGCAGGTTGTCAGTGAAGCCCTTGCAATGAAAGACTACTTCGACACGCTATGTAGGTTAAACAAGCTAAGTTTTCCGAGTAATAAGCTCTGGGTTGAAGAGCGATCGACCAATACCATTCAAAACTTTCGCAATGCGGCAAACCTACTCATTACTCAAATAGACGTTTCTCCCTCACGTATGATTGAAGTCAAGTTAGCTTCAAGTGACTATCATGTTGAACGTATCTTAGAGATTCAGTCTCTAATGAAGCAACAAGGTTTGCTTAGTGTGTTTGCTGAGATGTGTAGTAAGAAATCGATAAGTGTGAATGTCTCACCGGATGTAAGAAATCATATCTTGGCGAATTATCCGTATAGTATCGAAGAGAGTGGCCTGTTTCTTCACATAGAAAAGTTGACGACTTACCGAGTCTTTTTAGAAGGGCTTATCCATTCTTCGCATGGCCACAAGGGACCAGATATTGAAAATAACGTGCGACAAGCCGTCGATAGCAGTATTGGTTTATTGAGGGAAAAGAAGTATGAGAGTGAATATGGATCAGAATTCCAAGCTCTGTTAATGGTTTTCGATAACACAGGGTCGAAAACACCTTTAAGCGAAGTCAAAGGTGGATTGAAGCTTTTTCACCACACTTTGACTACGTTAAATCGGAGATTAGATCCTGAAAGCAGAAGGTTGGAATCAGTTAGCACTTCTTGATTGCACGACGGGCTTTCATAGCGCTAAGGGCGATGAGGCAGTAACAAAGCAGTTCGATACCTTCTTCTGAGATATTTTTAACGTCGCGGATGTAATGATCTTGCATTACGCCACTCCAAAAACTTCCCATGCCGTATAACCGTGAAAAGACCAGTAATAAAACAACGCCACCAACAAGCATGTTCATAAATGGAGCTCTAAGAATTGCTGCCATTTCATTGATGGTTCGCTGACCACCGGTGTAGGCATAGTAAATTGCCGCACTGGCTGTAATTAGAGCGGGAACGACCCAAAAGCCATGGTAAACGTGATCTAGCCATTCATCCATTTCTCTGATCATAAGAACAGCAAAAAAACCTGCGATGAGTAAGGCTGCATGTGATACTGCTTTTTGAGTACGGGCTATATTCACAAATGTCACGGCTGTAATACCAAGCATAATCAACTGAATGGTTTCAGTGACGGAAATTTGTCCGTGAGATAACTGAAAGTAAAGATAATCAGCTCGAATGGCTATATTTACCAAGATACTGATCGCAACAATGATGAGTGCGTTCAGGGAGAATTTGTAGAGTGTTTTTTTGCTCGTAGCGGTTACCGACTCGGAGGTGACGGTAAGGTCGTCACATTGCTTGTCACTCAGGGACTGAATGTTAGATTTCATAGCGTTTGACCCAGTGTAGTTGTTTCCAAGTTGGTTAATCCGTTAAGCCAACAAATGAGATCTACGCCACATTATTTACGAGAAATGTAATATTTATGTCAGGTGAGTGTCAGGAGATAAAACAAAAGGGGCGTTGCCCCTTTGTCGTAGCAAAAACCTAATGTGTGATTATTGCTCAGTTTGTTCTTCTTGCTTGTGGTTATTACGATAATATTCCCACTGTTCGATTTTGTCGTCTTCAGAAAATACACAATACGTTGTACGTTCATTGTTTTCTGTTACGGTCTCAAGTTCACCGCCTTGCTGCACACAGTAAACCGCGGCAGGGTTAGCCATCGAGGTGTAATCTTTTACTTCGTACTCATCTGGTTCATTTGCGCAACCTGCCAAAACTGTTACTGCCCCTACTGCTGCAAACAGAAAAGCTTTTTTCATTTTAAATCTCCGACTTAGCTCAATTAGTAGCATAAGAATTATAGAAGAATGGTGAAAAAACATTGTCTTAAGTTTGTTAAAAGATCGATGCTGACTAAAATTAGAACTAAGGGTTAGTGCTATTGATTGAAAGCGCAGAAAAATCTTAAACAAAAAGATGAGATGAGCCATCTGCCATTAGAGTTGAATGGCGAACAGCAAAGGGTGTATAGCATGTCAGAAAAGAAATTTCGTCTGGTTACTCGCAGCGATTTTGACGGTCTCGTTTGCGCAGTATTGTTGAAGCAACTTGATTTGATAGAGGATATCAAGTTTGTACACCCCAAGGATATGCAAGATGGAAAAATAGAAATCACCTCAAATGACATTGTCACCAATCTCCCATACGTTCCTCAGGCCTATATGGTTTTTGATCACCACTTATCAGAATTACTTCGTAATAAAGAGGGCCATAAAAACCATATTATCGATCCTGACGCGCCTTCTGCTGCGCGTGTTGTATGGGAATACTATGGTGGTACTGACACATTCCCTGCCGATTGGCATGAAATGATGGAAGCGGTTGATAAGGGAGATTCCGCACAGTTCAACCGTGATGAAGTGCTCGATTCAACGGGATGGAATTTACTCAATTTCTTAATGGATGCCAGAACAGGCTTAGGACGTTTTCGTGAATTCCGTATTTCTAATTACAGCTTGATGATGGATTTAATTGATTATTGTAAAAACCATACCATTGAGGAAATTCTGCAACTGCCCGATGTCAAAGAGCGGATCGAATTGTATCGCGAGCACGAGAACAAATTTAAAGATCAAATTCTGCGCTGCGGTACAGTTTACGATAACTTGGTGGTACTGGATCTTACCGGGGAAGAGGTTATTTTTGCAGGCAATCGCTTTATTATTTATGCCTTATTTCCTCAGTGTAATATTTCCATTCATAAGATCTGGGGCTTTCAAAAGCAGAATATTGTCTTCGCTACAGGGAAATCAATTTTTGACCGTAGTTCTCGGACCAATGTTGGCGAACTGATGTTGAAATTTGGCGGAGGAGGTCACAAAGCAGCAGGAACCTGCCAAATCGCAACAGATAATGCAGATGAAGTGCTTGCGGCGCTAATTTCACAAATTAATTCTGATGGTTAACAAGATTCCGGAAGAAACTAACCATATATGAAAAAAGAGCCCCTGGTCTCAGGGGCTCTTTTTATAGTGGCATCACACGGTTTCGTCCAAGCTCTTTGGCTTCGTAGAGGAGTTTATCTGCTCTATCCACAAGGTCGTTGGCAGAGTCTCCCGGTTGGAGCTCAGAAACGCCAAAACTGGCCGTGATATTGCCGACCTGTTGTCCGGTTCTACGATCTTTTATCGATAGCTTCTCAATGGTTCGACGAAGAGAGTCTGCAAACTGGCGGGCAATACGCAGGGATTTATTTGGAACTATGATTGCGAACTCTTCACCACCATAACGATAAGCAGTGGCGCCTTCGCGACAGCTAAGTTGTAACCGCTTCGCTATTCCCTTGATCACCGCATCGCCAAATAAGTGACCATAATTATCGTTATATGACTTGAAATGGTCTATATCGAGAAGAATCAGGCTGACCTTTCGTTCTGCTGCGCAGAGGGTGAATAAGTCGTCATCAAAAGCTCTTCGATTATATAAGCTAGACAAGCTGTCGAATAACGCATCTTTTTGGACTTCTGCTAACTGCTCTTTTAGGCGTGATATCTCATCACTTGCCGTCGTCAGTTGATTGTTGAGAAAACGAGTTGAGTGTCGAATATCGCGTGACTCTGAGACAAGCTGGCGAACCACCGCCATGACTTCGTCGATCGACATCCCTTCGTCTTCAACCCGCTCTAAGCTGGTGAAACTCTTATCGATCATTTCAGAAAATTGGCATGTATCCGTGAGGGTATCATTCATAGAGCTTGAAACTTCGCCAAGTAGGATTTCTAAGTTTGCTCTAAGATCGCTGATGTCAGTTTCTGAGCGGCTAGCGATGTGGTTAAGGTAGAGTTGTTTGGAGGTCGCAGGAGGGCAAAGACCGTAATCTTCGATAACGGCGTCCATCTCTTTATTTAGTTTAGGAATGACGTTGTCCACGTAGGTATACCAAAGCGCGTAGTTTGCGGGCGTGGCTGCTACGTGGTTTTTCATCATTAGTGGGACGGCTTTCTTTAGGTTAGCTGTCGATTTTTTAAAGTCGTCGTCTGTCATGAAGTTCGTTTTTAAAGCTCAGTCAACGTTAATTATCTTTAAGATTAGCGGATATTGGCTTTTGTTGCTCCATAAAAAGTCGAATTTCTTAACTAATGTATTAATTTTTTAAACTGAGCGCACATATCTTAGTCACTATTGGCTAATAAATAATCTTTCTATATTTATTAAGGAGTTAGACAATAATGATATTTCAGAAAAATGTGTATTAAGCCGTAGTAGTTTTGCGCATTTTGATGACCGCAATAAGCTGAGGTGTTAAAGACATCAAAATCATGGCCAGCATTAACGCATATTGGTGGCTGCTGTATGACTCGTTTAATAACACCAGACCAAACACAATTCCGGCGATTGGATTAGCAATACCGCCAAATGTAAAATCGACCACAGACATTCGTTGTAATAACCATACGTACAAGCCATAACCTAACGCTGTGTTAAGAAGAATGACCCACCCAAGGCCAAGTGCATTCAATTGGTTAAAACTGTGCCATGTATTGATGTACTGTTCTGGTGAAATAAAGGCTTGCACTGTGCTAACGCAGGCGAGTATTGCTCCACCAAAGATCAATTGCCATGTTAGAACCTTCCACCAATGCAACTTGCTTCCTAAAGATTTAGTGATTGTGCTCCCCACGATAATGCACATGATTGCTGCAAGCATAGCGATCAACCCAAACACACTTAATGTCATGGATGCTGGATTAAATAATGTATAAGCAAGAGCGATAAGGGCTAGGCCGCTCAACCCTTGGATCAGATTTGGTGTCTGCTTGCTGTATAACCAGTGAAATAGCATCGCAAATACGGGGACAGAAACCATACCAACACCCGAGACGGCAGAAGGTAGAGTCATGGCCATAACAAATATCAAACTGAAAAATAGTGCAATGTTTACGGCCCCAAGGACAAACAAGATCTTGAGTTCCGATTTTTTTGGTAACGTCGGCTTTAACATGAGTAATAACAAGCCAGCAGGAAGTGCACGCAACGCGCCAAGTAGTATAGGAGGCCACTCTGGAAGTGTGAACTTCGTAACAGCGTATGTACTACCCCAGAAGAAAGCGGGAATCATGGCTAAAAGTATATTCATATAAAGTATCTTTATATTGAGATAATAGCTGTAATGTAATTGCTATGTTGTTCGGTGTAAAGTATCTTTACGTCAAAATATATTGCTGATTGTATTTAGAGAACGAAATGGATGCGATAGAAAAAGTGACAAATCAGTGGGCATTAGAAAAGCCTGAGTTAGAGACTGAACCCATGGCAATCATGGGTAGGATGATGCGGTTAGCAAAGCATCTTGAAGGAGAGGTTTCAGAGCTTCATCGTCAATATGACCTCAAAATGGGGGAATTTGATGTATTAGCGACATTAAGGAGAAGTGGTGAACCTTATGCGCTGACGCCTTCTGAATTATTGTCTTCTTTAATGCTTACATCAGGAGCGATGACTAATCGACTCGACAAGTTAGAAGCTAAGGGTTTGATCGCAAGACAACATAGCCAAGAAGACCGCAGAAGCGTCACTGTTGCTCTAACTGAAAAGGGCTTTACATTAGTCGATTCTTTAATTTGTGAACATGTGGCAAAGCAACAAGAATTGGTCAGAAGTTTGAATGGAGTTCAGCGAACGGAACTCAACAAGCTGTTAAAATATTGGTTAGCTCAATTTGAAGGATAAGGTACATAAGTATGGATATAGCCCAACTAGAGTCACATCTAAATACCTATACAGCTGCTGAAGGAAGTTATCCATTTGGTCCAGAAGCGCTGGTCTTTAAAGTAAAAGATAAGATGTTTGCCATATTGGCGGAAAGAGAAGGGCGGCAATACGTCACGGTTAAAGGCCAACCAGAAGACAATGAAATCATGGCTTCTCAGTTCGCTGATATCACTCCTGGGTACCATACCAATAAACGACACTGGATCACGATTTATTTTGGTGGTGACGTTGAAGATAGCCTTGTTTATGAATTGTGTGAGCGATCTTATAAGCTAGTAGCCAGTAAACTGAAAAAAGCGGACCGTTGTGAACTTGGCTTGTAGAATTAATAGAGCGCAGAACTAAGGTTTTAAAAAGCCGCCAAATAAAGGCGGCTTGTGTATTCTTAGGAAACAGATCAGCTGACTGTCCAGCTGATAGTTTCACCAGCTCGGATTGGAACAACGATATCTTGACCAAAAGGCATGGTTTCAGGAACTGACCAAGTCTCTTTGGTCAATGTTACAGTGTCTGAGTTTCTTGGTACGCCATAAAAATCAGGTCCATTATGGCTAGCAAACGCTTCTAGGTGCTCAAGTTTACCTTCTTGCTCAAATACTTCTGCATAAAGCTCTAGTGCCGCATGAGCAGTATATGACCCCGCGCACCCACATGCTGCTTCTTTCATTCCTTTTGCGTGTGGTGCTGAATCTGTCCCTAAGAAGAATTTTTTGCTTCCACTTGTCGCGGCTTCAACCAGAGCTTTTTGATGCGTGTTGCGCTTCAAAATTGGTAAGCAGTAAAAATGAGGTTTGATCCCGCCCACGAGCATATGGTTACGGTTGTACATCAGGTGGTGAGCAGTAATGGTTGCTGCTATATTCTCATTTGCATTCTTTACGAATTCTGCAGCGTCGGCTGTGGTGATGTGTTCAAGTACGATTTTAAGATTAGGAAAATCGTTTACGATAGGGGCAAGTACGTTATCTAAGAAAGCTTTCTCACGGTCAAAGATATCAACATCGTGTGTGGTCACTTCACCATGAACCAGCAGAAGCATACCGACTTCCTGCATTGCTTCTAATACGTGATAGATGTTTTTTGCGGAGGTCACACCTGAATCAGAGTTCGTTGTTGCTCCCGCTGGGTAGAGTTTCGCAGCCACTACTCTCCCGGAAGCTTTTGCTTTGCGAATTTCATCTGGAGATGTGTTATCGGTCAGGTAAAGCGCCATTAAAGGTTCAAACTGAGTCGACGGCTTCTCGGCCATAATACGTTCGCGGTAGGCAAGGGCCATTTCTGTGGTGGTAACAGGTGGGACGGTGTTTGGCATGATAAGCGCGCGGCCATTATATCGGCTGATGTCGCGAACAGTGTCTGTCAGTACATCGCCATCGCGTAGGTGAACGTGCCAGTCGTCAGGACGAGTAATCGTAAGTTGTGTCATTAAATGCTCCCACCATGAGTAATTTGCTGATTGGAGCCTAAGCAGAGCGAAAACTGTTAACGCAAACGCTTACGCTTAGGCGACAGGATGATAGAGCAAACGCTTTTATATTTCATCCCTTTTTTCTGATTAATCAATCAGGAGCATTTAAGAATCTACTTGTTAAGCGTTAGCCACAGTGCGTGGATCATACCTGGAACAAAGAAGAACAGTGTTAAAACTAAGTTGATGATGAAGTCTTTACCAAGACCTTTGTCGATGAACACTGCTAAAGGTGGAAGAAGCACACATAGAATGATCATGATTAGTTTATTCATTAGATTTACCTCAATAATCGAGTCAATAGTTTGTTGTCATTATTTTGACGCACAGTATGGGCTTTTCATCACATATATTCAAACTTATAAAGTAAACAAATTGTCAATTCTTAGGATTATGAATGGATTACATTCGTTTATGTAAGGTTGCTTATGTAACAATGATGCCAGTATCATCACGCAACGATAACAATAATTAGGAAGAAAAATGTCGGCACCAGCACTTTCCCAAATCAATGTCTTTCCGGTTAAATCCGTTGGAGGGCTTTCTGTTTCGTCATCATGGGTAGAAAAGCAAGGTTTGGCTTTTGATCGCCGCTTTATGTTAGCGCTTGCGGACGGATCAATGGTGACCGCACGTAAATATCCGCAAATGGTGACGGTAAACTCATGCCTAGTTGCAGACGGGTTGAGGTTTACAGCTCAAAATCATCCCTCCCTTCATGTGCGATACCAAGATTTAAAAATGCAGGAAGCACCAGCGCAGGTGTGGAATGATAACTTCACTGCTTATACCACCACAGATGAAGCGGATGATTGGTTTAGTCGAATCATAGGACAAAGAGTCGAACTGCTGTTTTGCGGAGAACAGTCAAATCGTCATCGAGACAAATTAGGTCACAACGTCACTTTTGCCGATGGTTACCCTGTGTTGGTGATCTCAGAAGCTTCCTTAGAAGAGTTGAATCGACGTAGTACAGAAAAACATACTATGGATCAATTTAGAACCAACCTGGTCGTTAAGGGGACGGGGGCATTTGAAGAAGACAGTTGGAAACGCATACGCATTGGTGAGGTCGAGTTTGAGTCTGTTAAACCGTGTGAACGATGCATTTTAACCACAGTGGATGTTGAAACAGGTAAATTCAGAGAGAGCAAAGAACCATTAAGCACACTTTCTCAGTTCCGTGCGAATGATAGAGGGGGCGTCTTTTTTGGACAAAACCTTGTGGCACTAAATGAAGGCATGATCAAGGCCGGTGACAGCGTAGAAGTGATAGAGTTTAAAGAAAAGGAATATTATCCCGATACTTCGCCTAAGAAGCTCACAATGACTTGTGTTGAACGTGAGGAAATTGCGCGGGATTTCAATACGTTTTGGCTTGAACCTGAACATGATGAAATGCCTCATTATCTTCCGGGACAACATCTACCTATTGAAGTTGTTATTGATGGTCAAACGGTTGCTCGCCGTTATACTTTGTCTTCCAGTCCTTCTCGGCCAGGACGACTTGCTATATCAGTTAAACGAGTTGATGGTGGACGTGTTTCGAATTGGATCAATGATCATTTAGCTGTGGGTGACGTACTGACGACTGAAACACCGGATGGTAGCTTCCATCTCACTGAATCTCATAATCAACCTTTACTATTGTTATCTGCGGGAAGTGGTGTGACACCGATGATGTCGATGCTACGTTACTTAGCTGATCATAACCAAATCGATGATGTTGTCTTCTATCATCAGTGTCGTTCAGTTGAAGATATTCCTTGTCGAAATGAACTAGAATCGCTTCAACAACAGCATCCCGGACTGAAACTTTTTATCTCGTTAACACAGGCTCCAATCGACTGGTTCGGATTAAAGGGCCGTTTGAGCCTATCACACATCAAACAAATTAAAGGGTTAGAGAAGAGACAAGTATTTGTTTGTGGCCCAGATGGTTTTATGCAGAAAGCAAAAAAATTACTGCTTAAAAAAGGTTTGCCAGAAGAGCAATACCATCAAGAAGCGTTCGGAGTGGGGCAAGTAACAGTCCAACCTTTAAAAGAGGTGAGCATTAGTATTAATGGCGCTACATTTATTGGTAATAATCAGACGTCGCTGCTCGAACAGGCAGAGCTGAATGGGGTTGCCATTGCTAACAGTTGCCGCGCAGGCTTATGTGGGGTGTGTAAAGTCGTTGTTGAGTCGGGAAAAGTTCACCAGCCAGATGTTCCTGCATTGCAAGATCACGAGCGTAACAGTGGTGTTGCATTGGCTTGTTGTTGTGTACCTGAAACAGATATTGATGTGACTAGTTGAATAAACGGCAGCGGTTTTTTATAAGGCTCGTCAATGACGGGCCTTTTATTTTTCCAAAAATAAAGCCTTCCGCATTAGCGTGAAGGCTTTACATGTGGCATTTGTATTATTTGCTTTTGAGTGGTTATGCCGGGCCAACTGACGGTTAGTTATACGTCAGGTGTTAATGATAAACCAAACAGTAGTCACATATAACTGTCCGATCGAACAGGTTTTTTATCTCAGGCTTGATACAATAAGTTACTTCTCCTTTTAACCAATAGGAGAAGTCAATATGTCTATTTCTGTACATGCAAATAACTTTATCAATATCTCACAGTCAGATTTTCACGCTTTGTTGTCACTTCGGTACAAAGTCTTTGCCCAACGATTAAATTGGGATGTAGAAACGGAGTCCGAGTTAGAGCGTGATGAATACGATGTCGATAAAGCAAGCTACATCTATATCAAAGGTGATGGGGGACAGGTGATCGGCTGTTGGCGCGTTTTGCCTACAACGACCCGGTACATGCTAAAAAATACGTTTTCTGTATTGCTTGGGGAGCAGCAAGCCCCAAAAGGTAAACGTATATTTGAGTTGAGTCGCTTCGCCGTTGATAAAGATCATTCGAAACAACTTGGAGGCGTTAGTAATGTGACAATGACTATGTTCCAAGCTCTTTATCGTTACGCCAAGCAAAACGATATTGAGTCGTATGTAACAGTGACCTCAGTGGCGATTGAAAAACTGATCACGCGAATGGGGATTCCGAACCAACGTATAGGTGATCAACAAGTCCATGTTCTTGGTGATACACGCTCAGTAGCGCTTCATATCCCAATGAATCGTACATACCGAGACAGTGTTGGTTTACAGAGTTAAAGCTGAGGATCGATGTAACCACCAAGAATCGCTTTTGTGATGGCTTGATAGCGATTGGTAGCGCCTAGTTTTTGGCAGGCATTGCTGATGTGGAATTTAGCTGTACGTTCTGAGCAACCCAAAATTGTTGCGATTTCCCAGGCACTTTTGCCTTCTGCGGCCCATGATAAGCATTGAATCTCACGGTTTGTTAATGCAACGCTGGGCTTGAGATGGTCAATGGTTTGAGTAATACGTTCTATATTTTGGGTGATCAAGGGAACCACAAGTTGGGAGAGCACTAGGTTATCATTATTGGCAGTAAATGACTTAGTGTCTGAGGTGGCAAAACTAAGCATTCCAAATTCACCTTTTAAACCGTGGATTGGAATGCTTATTCCGGCTTTCAAACCGCTAATTCGAGCTTCTTCGAACAACACTTTTCCAGAATTGTCTCTTTCGCGAATGCTATCCCAGAACACAGGAAGGGCATTATTCATGCTGTATTTGACGATAGGGTCAATATACATGAACCCAGCTTCGTCATATTGTTTGCGCCATTCGTTTGGGTAGTTATCTATGATAATCGTCCGGCCTTCTTTGAGCATTGGATCAAGAGATAACCCGAGTAGGAAAAACTCGTTTTCCAGAATATGGTTCAGTTTGCTCAGAACCGTCTCTAGTTCTTCAGCAGTATTGACCACTTTATGCTCTTCAATAAGTCGGAGGATTTCTTTCATTCGTGATAATGGCCGTGTGACATACGGCACTTATATCAGAATACTCAAAGAAATAGCAAATAAAATCATATATTTGGTCAGGTTATGCAATTTCAGGAATAGAGATGCTTTTATTTCGACCTGCACGTTTCGCCTTGTACAATGCACGGTCTGAGCGTCGATAAACGTCAAAAAAGTCAGTATCTGTATCGTAAATCTCAGTAATTCCGCAACTGATGCTAAAACGTGCTTCGTCGGCAAAAAAAGAAATAGAATTAAATGCAATACGTAGACGTTCGGCAACTTTAAAAGCGTGATCTAATGTGGTGTGATGGAGTACGACAAGAAATTCTTCGCCGCCAATCCGCCCACAAGCGTCTCGCTGACGAATATGCTGTTTTGCTAAATCAGCAAGTGCTTTTATCACCCTGTCTCCATTATCGTGACCATAGGTGTCGTTAACCCGCTTAAAATTATCGATATCGATTGAAATACAGCAAAGGGGATATTGGTTGGTTTTGGAAATATCAAATTCGGCAGAAAACGTCCGCCACATTTTCCGTCGATTGTAGAGTTGGGTTAGATCGTCAGTATGAGCAAGCTCATTGAGTTGTTCTCGTAGCATGACCATGTCTGTTATATCGACCGACACACCAATAAGCCCGATAGCTTCTCCGGAGCTACTGCAAATAATTGGACTTTTAATTGCACGATAGACGGTGACTTTACCGTCTGCCTTAGCCTTAGTGTGCTCCTCATTGACAAAGGTCTCTTTTGTTTCATAGACCATACGATCACTGTAGAGAATATCCTCAATTAGCTCAGCTTCGAAAAAATCATGATCGGTTTTGCCAATGAGCTCTTCGAGCGAAGTATCGAAGAGCTTTAGAGTTAATTGATTTGCATACAAATATTCGCCATTCACATTTTTGACAAATACATAGGAGCCTATTTGATTTAGAACGAACTCATGCAACGTGAACTGGTTATTCACGTAGATATCTTCTATGTGCTCTAATGTAAGCATTTGACCTCCTCATAATGGGGTGAGGTCTAGCCAGACGTTGATATTTTTCTATTTATACCAATAGTTATAGCTCACAACGTCTGGAAAGTGGTGCGACAGATTAAACATGATTAATGTTTTTGACGGTAGATGTGACACGGTTGGAGATTTTGATCTGTGACAGTATCACACCTGTGATCACCATCAACCCACCAAATAGATGATAACTATGGACTGTCTCACCTAACAATGTGGCGGCGAGTGTTACCGCAACAACGGGTAATAAATTCATGAACATCGCACTGGAGTCTGCACCAATCACGTCAATTGCTTTAACCCACATCCAAGGGGCAAGTACTGATGCAGCAAGCGATGCATAAGCGATTAATGGTAGAGACGACTTTGTCGGTAACAACTGATCGCTGCTAAGCCAAAGTGGAGTAAGCATCGCTACAGCAAAAAGCCCTTGCATGTAGATCAATGTCCAGTTTGAAAGTGGCATTTTCCAGCGCTTCAATAGAACGCAATACGCCGCGTATACAGAAGCTGCAATCACCATTAAACCGTCACCTTGCGTGATTTCTTGATTGAGGAAAAATGCCGGGTCACCTTTACCCAGCATGTAAGCCAAGCCAGCAAGAGAAAGAATACCGCCGACGACACTCAGTGGAGATATCGGTTTTCCGAGTAATGGTAAGCTTAAAAATACACTCAAAAGAGGGACCAATGAGGTAATCAGCGACATATTGGAAGCGGTAGTTGTTAAGCCAGCGTAATAACCTAGCGACTGGTTTAACACCATCCCCAACATTGCGAGGAAAGCGAGTTTACTAAGGTACGGTTTAATTGTTGGCCAGTTCTTGATCACTTTTGGCAAGCAAAAAGGCGTCAGCACCGCCATAGCTACAGCCCAACGATAGAAGCTCATTGCGCTGGGTTCAATGGCCGATGCGGCAAGTTTGTTCACGATAGAGTTACCACCCCAAATGAAAACGGTGAGTAAAGGAAGAAAATAAATCATGTGAGCCCTATCGCATTATGTGTGCTGGAATATAGTGTCTCAGGTCTGTATTATTGCAGATATCTCCATTAAGACATTGTGCGCGATAGGAAGACAAAGTTTGAGGAAGTTAGCAAAACACGTGCATCCTTCTTTATCAATTGATAAGGCACCATCGGATGTATTTATGAATTTTGAAGCCTTTTTGTCCAATACAGAGACGAGGGTGCATAGCCATCCTTGGGGACAAGTTCAGTTGATTAGCGGTGGGATACTGGAAATGGAAGCAGAAGGAACGCGATTTTTAGCACCGCCTCATTTAGCGATATGGGTACCTGCTGGTGTAATGCACACGAGTTTTAACCGTAAACCGCTCTCTTATTGTTCTTTGAATATCGCGCATCATCTAACAGAGCAGTTTCCTGATCGAACAAGCTTAATTAATGTCACGCCAATTGTTTCAGCGATTATTGATGATTTTCGTCAACGACAAGTCAATGTTGCTGAAACGGAACAAGACAGCCGTTTAATTCAAGTGTTGCTTGATCAAATTGCAACTCGCGACACGCAACATCACTTCTTACCCACCACAGATAATAAATACCTGACTTCAATACTGGCGTCTGTAGAGGAAAACCCGACGGATAATACGAGCTTAGGGGAGTGGGCTGAGCGGGTTCATACTACAGAAAGAACCTTGGCCAGACACTGCCAAAGTGAGCTAGGAATGAGTTTTACAGAGTGGCGGCTTCGCGTACGTTATCTCTATTCAATGGAGCTATTACGTAAAGGGCACTCGGTCAAAGAAGTCGCGTTAACATTGGGTTATAACCAAGCTAGCCCATTTATTGCGATGTTTAAAAAATACTCCGGGCAAACCCCGGAGCAATACAAAAATAAATTACTGTAGTTGGCTTATTACGAAATCTAAGCCACCAATGATCGCAGCAACCTGCGCGTCATTGCATTCTTCGTCAGTGACTTTATCACTGTCTGGATATACTTCAGTTGTGGTACCAAATTGGCAATTTGTTACACCACCACATAGTCCGAGCTTCTTCATCGGGTAATTGATGACGCCCGTTTGCACAACGGTAGACCCGATGATCTCACCATGTTCATCTGCAGGAGCAATGTGAGTGACTTTGCTGACGGACGCAATAACAGCTGCCTGAAACTCTGGCACTGGTTTTTCGCTGTCGCCAACGGTGTAAAACCCATCCGGTATCATTCCCTCGATGTATTTAATGCCATCACGTGCTGCTAGCGCTGGACGAAATTCAGATTCGTCAGTATCGGTTGTTTCGTGTAAATCAAAATGCACCAAGACTTCTAGCTCAAGATTTGCAACTAGTGTCATTAGATTTGCCGATTCTTCCGCTGGAGAGTTCGCGTAGAATGAACGGTTTGGATCAATAGCCAGTGGATTCCAGCGGTTAATCGTTTCATAACCCCAAGGGCTGACGCAGGGGGCAACAACAAAGTTAAAATGTGATGTGTAGTTTTCCATGTGCTGCTGGGCAAATTTTAATGCGCCGTGAACACCACTGGTTTCGTACCCGTGTACACCACCGGTGATCAGTACAGTTGGTTTGTTGTTATCCCATTGACGGCTTTTGATGCAATACAGTGGAAAACGTTGTGGGTTATAACTTAGCGAGCCGTACTGCTCGATATCAAACTTGTCCGATAATGCTTGTATCTTTGAAACAACTTCTTCTTGATACTCACGCTTTACAACAGTCTGGTTACGCCAAGCTGTGCGTTCTTCATCCCCCCATTTTTCGCCTGGGGTACCAATTGGGTATGAATATGAGCTTTGCATTATGTGGCCTTTCGTTGTTGCTTTACTTAGAGTGAGAGCATATACGTAACATTAGGTAAGCGGTAGGTAGGATCTGCTAATGTGAGACTTTTCTGACTGATTTTTTTCCTCATTCTTGAGTATTGAGATGGGTTTAGTGCCATTTCCTTAGAATTCGTTGGTGATTCATAATGCTGGTGTTACATTTGTTTACACTAACGATAACTAGAAGAGAATAATTCATGGCTGGTGCAAGTTTATTAACATTATTGGACGATATCGCAACAGTATTAGACGATGTTGCGTTAATGTCGAAAGTCGCCGCTAAAAAGACAGCAGGCGTGCTAGGGGATGATTTGGCCCTTAATGCTCAACAAGTTTCCGGTGTGGCAGCAGAACGCGAAATTCCAGTTGTTTGGAGCGTTGCTAAAGGCTCTTTTCGAAATAAGTTGATTTTGGTGCCAGCGGCATTGCTGATCAGTTCGATTGCTCCTTGGTTAATCATGCCATTACTACTGTTGGGTGGTTTGTTCCTCTGCTTTGAAGGTGCAGAAAAAATCTTAGAGAAGCTGTTTCATCATGATCACGAAGAGAAAAGTGAATCAGTGCCAACGAACCTCTCGATCGACGAATACGAGAAAAACAAGATATCTGGTGCAATTCGCACGGATTTCATTTTATCTGCAGAAATCATTGTTATAGCGCTTGGTACTGTACAAGGGCAGTCAATGACAACACAGATCATTGTGGTTAGTTTAATCGCTACGTTGATGACTATTGGTGTATATGGTCTTGTCGCAGGGATTGTTAAATTAGATGATTTAGGCTTCTTTCTTGAAAGAAAGGCCAAAGGGCAAGGGGTGAGTGCCGCTATTGGTCGTGGATTGATTTCGTTTGCCCCTAAGTTAATGAAGGGCTTAACCATTGTCGGCACTGCTGCAATGTTTCTTGTTGGTGGCGGGATTGTTGTGCATAGCATCCCCGCAGTCCATCACTTAATCGAGCCAATTATTATGGACTTACCTAACATCTCTTTAGCGACCGCAGTTGTACCTACCTTGTTAAATGGTGTTGTAGGGCTCGTGGCAGGGCTACTTGTCGTTGGTGTTGTTTCCGTGTTTGGTAAATTAAAAGGAGCCTTTTCTTAATCTCCTCTTTCATCGTTTTGTTTGGTTATTTCAGTTAAAGCTTGAACGAGCACATCGGTGTTTTGTGCACCAGAGATTAAGTGTTTCCGATTAATAATAATGGCTGGAACAGCGTTAATACCTGCTTCCAGCCATTGTCTTTCCGTTGAAGCTACCGTATCACTCCAGCCACTATCGTAAAGAACTTTTGACGCTATTTCTCGGTCAAGATCAACAGACTCAACTAAGTTCAGCAGCACTTCATCATTGTTGATATCAAGCCCATCGGTAAAGTAGGCGTGAAACAAGGCCAGCTCCAGTTCAAACTGTTCAGTTTCTCCTTTTGCCCACATTAATAGCTGATGAGCTTTTCGGGTGTTGTAAATCCGCATGTCTTCACTGAAGTTAAATTCGAATCCGAGCTCTTTCCCTAATTGAGTTAACGTTTCACGAGCTGATTGGCTTGCTTCTATCGGTGTACCGTATTTTTCAGCCAAATGTTCTCTGAGGTTTTGTCCTTCGCTCTTCATTGCTGGATTTAACTCAAATGGGTGCCAATGTAACTCAGCTTCGATCGTTTCGGATAACTGCATGAGTGCAAGCTCTAGTCGTTTATAACCAATAATGCACCATGGACACACCACGTCTGAAACAATATCAATTCGTACTTTTGGCATAGTCATATCCTTATCGCGGAAATCGTAACCACTTTGTCACTTCTTTAAGCCATTGGCTAGTTATAAGTATAGCTGGCTCTGTTTTATGCAACAGGATGGGCGACTTATCAACGCGTTAACCTCCCAACCTTAAAAAGTGTCTAAGCATGAATGCTTGGGGCGTATCTCTACGCCTTGCGACTCCTCCGAACCGTATTCGTAGAGGGGGGAAGTCAAAGCCAAATAGCTAATGAATAATAAAGAATCAGTAAGTTATGTTTGTTCATAAGCCGCTTTATAGCGCCTAGAAAACTCACTTCTAAGGAATGAAAAGTGATGAATAATGTTTCCTCCACCGATGTCATATTACATGTTTTTGATTGGCCATATTTAAAAGTGGCAAAAGCAGCGAATCAGATTCAAGCTGCGGGCTATCGCTCTGTACTCGTGTCACCTCCAATGAAATCACTTTATAACGAGCAGGGAACGAAATGGTGGCAGCGTTATCAGCCCCAAGATTATCGACTTATTGACAACCAGCTTGGGAACACACTCGATTTCAAGCAAATGGTTGATGCTCTAAAGAAGTGTGGAATAAGAATTTATATCGACGTGGTGTTTAATCACATGGCGAATGAGTCATTTGAAAGGGCCGATTTATGCTATCCAGCGACTACTGTGTTAGAAGAGTATCGAGCAAATGCCGAGCATTACGACGCATTGCGGTTATATGGAGACTTAACGCAGCCTTTGTTTACCGAGCAGGATTTTGTCGAAGCGTTTGGTATTGAGGATTGGCAAGACCAATGGCAAGTACAAAATGGACGTATTACTGGGAGCCCGCAAGATCCAGGATTACCGACCCTGAAAGACAACCTTCATGTGATTAAACAGCAACAAGAGTACATTCGGGCGATGAAAAAGCTTGGTGTGAGTGGTTTTCGAGTTGATGCTGCAAAACACATGTCGCTGGCGCATTTAGATAAAGTATGGACAGAAGAGTTGTGCGCAGGTGTTCATATCTTTGGTGAAATCATCACAAATGGCGGAGCAACTAAGCCGGAATACGATCTATTTTTAGAACCTTTTTTAGCCAACACACGTTTGGGAGCATATGACTTTCCTCTGTTTCAAACGATGTTTGATGTGTTGATGAAAAAAGGAAGCATGAAAAGCCTGATCAACCCGTACAGCTTTGGAATGGCTTTAGATAACTCACGTGCTATTACCTTCGCTATAACTCATGATATTCCAAACAATGATGTGTTTAAAAACCTTGTGATGAATGAGAACTTAGAATGGCTCGCATACGCCTATGTTCTTGGTCGCGATGGAGGCGTCCCTTTAATCTATACCGATTTAGATACGAGTGGGATTAAGAGAAAAGACCTGAGGCCAAGATGGTTAGATAGTTGGCGCCATCCAAAAATGTTAGGGATGATAAAGTTTCATAACCTAATGCATGGTGAAGCGATGAAAGTGCTCGAAGCCAATGATGACTTGTTGGTGTTCGCACGCGGTGAGCAAGGTGTGGTGATTTTGAATAAGTCACGACGTAAACAAACCATCAATTTATCCATTGAAGGTACGTTTAATGATTTGCTCTCAGAGCAAAGCTTTGATTCCGTTGATGGGAATCTCGAATTTATTGCAGAAAGCCAAAGTTGCATGATGCTGGTACAAACTCATTGAATAAATTGGCGCAACAGAGACACTGCGCCAAGCAATATGACCTAGACAATAAATTTATTTAAAATCGCATCCTGCTCACGAATGTTTTCCGTTTGTGCTTGCATTGCAATATTGGCGTTCTCGGCTGAGTCGGCAACTTGCGTTGATAGATCTTTTATCTTAACGGTGTTGTTGTTAATTTCTTCTGCAACAAGGCTTTGCTCTTCAGCAGCAGACGCAATTTGTGTATTCATATCGCTAATGCGTTGAATTGCATCACGGATTTGATCTAATGCGACGTTGGCTTCTTGAGCTTGGGTCACCGCTTCTGATGCAGTTACCTTACTGGCATTCATTGCGGCAGACACTGAGGTTGCGCCTGCTTGTAACTGCTCAATCATATCGCGTATTTCTGTGGTGGATTCTTGAGTTCGTTGGGCAAGCGTTCTTACTTCATCGGCAACCACTGCAAAGCCTCGACCTGACTCACCAGCGCGAGCCGCTTCGATAGCAGCATTCAATGCAAGTAAGTTAGTTTGGTCGGCAATATCGTTAATCACTTTTAAAATGGTTTCGATATTTGCAGTCGCAGATTCTAATCCTTTTACTTCTTCCACCGCTTCATCAACACGAGTAGACAGATTGTCGATCGCTGCTGTCGTCTCATTTACGACTTGAGAACCGCGTAATGTGGCATCATCAGCATCTTTAGCTGAAGATGCTGCACCTTGAGCATTGTTTGCAACTTCAGTGGCCGTGACAGCCATTTCATTCATGGCGGTTGCCAACTGTTCGAGTTCATGAAGTTGATCTTGCATGGCGGCAGCGGAAGACTGTAATCCACTCGATGTCATTTCTGAGCCACGTAAAATCTCGCTACCAATGGATTTGGATTGAGTGATTTGTTGCTGCAATGCTCCTGTAAACGTATTAAAACCTTCGGCAAGCACCGAAAACTCAGGGTCGGTTTTAGTATCAAGTCGTTGGGTTAAATCCCCTTGACCTGAAGCAACATCTTGAATGGCATTGTTTAACACGTTGAGCGGCTTCATCAGTGCTTTGATTAACATCAGTAGCAAAATAACACTGATAATCACGGCAATTGACGTGTAAATGATGGAACTATTACGCAAATCCGCAAGAGATTGATAAGCGATAGCTTCATCTAAGATCACACCAACGTACCAGTCTTCACCGGGAACATCAGCAAAGTCGAGTGTATATGCTTTATTGTCGATAGTAACTTGTTGGGGATTCGAAAGTATTTGGCTATCGCCCAAAAATTCACTCATCGGTTTGCCATTCAAATCCGCATTAGGGTGGGCGATAGTGATGCCGTCTCCTGAAACGATGAATACGTATCCTGCACTAAATAGCTTAACTTTGTTTACAAGCTCCGCTAGCCTAGCGAGGCTTACATCGTAGAATATCGCACCGATAAAACGCCCTTTGTCATTCACGGGTGCGGCGATGGAAACCAAAATTTCCCCCGTTGCAGAGTCCGCGTAAGGTGCGGTGATGATAAGCTTATTTGCTTGCTTTGCATCAATGTACCATGGGCGAACTCTCGGATCCCATGATGAACCAGGATTCCATGATGGATCATTGTTTACATTTGAGCCATCACTTTCAAAACCCAAACCGGCAAGCAGAAAGGATTCTTTCACAATGGGTTGGCTGATGACCGCCTCAATGGCTCCCTTGTCCAAGTTAAGTTCGATCATACTGGTCGCATAGGCGGCGATTGCTTTACGAGATTCTATTTCAGCCGCAGTTGTATTTCTCACACCATCGACGATCTCGGATACGCTGCTTTCGACTTGTTGCTTGATTTCAGTTTTAACGGTGTAGTACTGCTGAAGAGTGAGCAGGGCGACGGTAAGAAGCAGTAAAATCGCTGACGCCCCGACGATTTTGTGACTAAATTTCATAGTGCCGTCCTTAGAAATTAGAATAGGTATCTATAGATCTATAGATCTATAGTTAGCAGACGGCGACTTTTCCAACTTTCGTTAATGATTAATGGCCAAGTATTGAACTGGATAGCTGGGTGAATATCTCACGTTGCCCATTAAATAACTCTTCTACCACTTTAAGTTCTTTTTGTCCGGAAAGAAGGCGTTTTCGCACTTCACGCATTTTTAGTACCAATTGTAATTCTGGTGTTAAGGATGAGTGGTGTGTGATAGTCCATTGATTAATTTGTTCACTTAACGGTGTTAAAGCAAGCACTGGCTTAATCGAAGCAAGTTCAAGTTTAAGTACATTTAGAAGTTCAGAAGGTGAGCTCTCGGTTGTTTGAGCCAATCGATTGATAATTGCACTGGTTAATTCATTTGGCTCAACAAATCCACCTTGTTTGGGCATGGGTAATGATACTCGCGAAGAAATTTCAACTGATTGCACCAAAGTATTTGGAAAATAACTCATTGCAGTTAAACAATCGAAAGGAACCCAGACGAATTGACCCGGCTCGACGGCATATTCCATTTTTCCCATTCGCAGAAGCACCAGCCCGTTATCAACGCGCAGTAAAATGTTTTTCAACGATTTTTTACGTGATGTTGTGTGCAGATAAGGAAAGGATTGGCTCTGGTGTTGAATTGCGTAATGCATGGAATGGGAATCTCTTCGTAAACAGGGCGCTAAGGGTAGCCTTTATTATATAAAAAACCAACTCGCATACTATACAACGCTTGATACGTTGCGAGGTTTTCGCATCGTTTTGAACACTTTTCAAAGCGTTTGCTATGTCGGCTGCATTGCGATGAGTGCGCCTCGCGTGATCTTTGCACGACATTACATCATATCCGCTAGTAAATGTTCTGGTCTGACCTTACTATATGTTTGCACAGCATAGCTGCGAAGATTGTTAACAATGCGTAGAATAGGCCAGCTTTTTATTTGATGTAGTGAAAAATGACTTCTAAAAACGACCCTTATGTAGAGATTCGTCCTTATAATGACGAAGAGATCCCTGCTGCGATCGAGCGACTGATTAATGATGAAGAATTTATTAGTGCGATCTTGCAACACCGCTTCGAGCATCAACCTTCATGGTTACAAGCTTTGTTATCTCCTTTCGTTAAGATGTATCTCAAATTTAAATGGGCTAAGTTAAATTCCGTCGATGCGATTCAGCGAGAAGTGAAGAAATACTTGGATAAAACTCTTACGACGACAACGAAAGGGGTTACCTATTCTGGTTTAGATAAGTTAGATCAAAACACCGCTTATCTGTTTGTCTCGAATCACCGTGATATTGCAATGGATCCTGCCTTGGTAAACTATGGCTTGTTCAAGCACAACCACAAAACAGTACGTATTGCGATTGGCGATAACTTACTGAAGAAGCCTTGTGCGACTGAGTTGATGAAGCTAAACAAGAGCTTCATTGTTAAGCGCTCTGCAAAAGGTCCTCGTGAAATGATGAAGGCACTGGGTACCTTATCGGGATACATAAAACACTCTCTTGATACTGGAAATTCGATTTGGATTGCACAGAAAGAAGGGCGAGCCAAAGACGGAAATGACTACACAGATCCAGCGATTTTGAAGATGTTCCATGTTGAAGGTCGCAAACAAAAAGTGGATTTTCCTGAGTATGTGAAATCACTAAGAATCGTACCTGTTGCGATTTCTTATGAAAATGATCCTTGTGACACAGCGAAAGCAATTGAGCTTTATGAGAAAGCGACAAACGGTAGCTATGAAAAAGGTGAGTTTGAAGATATCGAAAGTATTATTCAAGGAATAGTGGGTGAGAAAGGACGAGTGCATGTGGCATTCGGTGATGTCATCGATAACGCTTATGAAACGCCAGAAGCGCTTGCAGAAGAGATCGACCGCCAAATTCATTTAAACTATAAGCTTTTCCCAATCAACCACTTAGCCGCAGGTGAAGACGGTGTCGAAGAAGATGTCGTTTCGCAGTTTAATGCCAAACTGGCTGAGCTGCCTCAAGGCGCTCATCAATACTTGATTGATAGTTATGCTAATCCGGTTAAGAACCAAGCTTAAAAAAAGACGCCATTAAGGCGTCTTTTTTTTCTCAAACATTACGAGTCGGAGCTATGGTGCGACTGCACCACCGAGAGTTAAACTGCTTGGCCATTTGGTGATTCGGTTGCCACCAAGAAAGATATGCCCTTTGACCGTTAGGGTGTCTGGAAACTCAGTGATTTTTGAACCGCCAATATAAAGATTCCCTTCAACAGTTAACCCTTCTGGGAGTTTCTCCAAAGGTGTTCGAACGACACTTAAGTCTCCTTTGACTTTAAGGCGAGGGGGCAGGCGAGTTAATGGTGTATCAGTGAGGTTAAGGTAACCACCGACATTAATACCACGTGGCCAGTTAGTAATTTTTGTACCAAGTAAGTTGGCATAACCACGAATAGTTACGCCACCTGCAATACGTTTTAGCTGACTGTTTGTTGCGTCGAAGCTACCTTGAATATCGGTGCCTTCAGGAATACGCGTAATTGCCGTTTTCGCAATATTTAAGTTGCCTTTCACTATCAGTCCATTGGGAAGTTCAGTGTAAGGTTTATTGCGTAGATCTAAATTCCCGTAGTTATCGAGATGATTGAGCATATGGTAGTGCTCTAGCATCGTAGCCTTAATAGGCAAAGCAGTGAGTAGAATTGTAAGCGAGAGAAAAAAGCGAAGCATAGTCAAAGTCGAATAAACGTTTGATGTCAGTATCTGTCACGTACATACTGCCGTCAACGCAACTTATATGGAAAGAGAAAAATTGAAAGGAATTTATGGTGGGAGATCAAAAAAGCGAGCCTAAGCTCGCTTTCTAAAGATTAACGCGCTAGTGAGCGTGTTTTTAATTCAAATATCAACTTCTCGGCGCTGACTTCGAACTTAAAGCGAGCCGTTAGCTCATTTGAACCTTCTACCAACGCTGATGCTTCATGTTCAACGTTTGCACAAACTTCTTTCGCTAGCTCGACATACTTAGCTAGCTCACTTTCAAGTTGCTCTTTATTTTGCGCATAAATTGTTACTTCAGCGACATCATCACCTTCTTTGATGATAAAGCCCATTTCGCCAGCACAACCACAAGCTTCACATACTTGTTTTTCTTCTGTATTGATGCTCATTTCGGATCCTCTTACAAAGTTTGTGGGCATTTTACCGAGGAA
Organism: Vibrio sp. TRT 21S02; assembly: GCF_050113675.1. Lineage (NCBI taxonomy): Bacteria > Pseudomonadati > Pseudomonadota > Gammaproteobacteria > Vibrionales > Vibrionaceae > Vibrio > Vibrio sp. TRT 21S02. The sequence goes on along the minus strand of NZ_JBNJOI010000002.1, from coordinate 240,906 downwards.
CTAGGTGTTTATCCAATAAAACAAAATAATGATACTTAACTTTACTAACAGAATGATGTTTTGTATTTTTATTGTGATCCACCAAGTTTTGACGAAATGTTTCGAAATATTTCATCATAAAATGTAATGGAATGTGATGTTGTTCAAATATTGACGAGAACATAGCTTACATTGTAATCAGAATTTTATCCTGCTCGTTGCGAGATAATTCAATTTATAAGATTATCACCGTCTTACTATACATTTTATAAATAAGAATATGCGCTCCCATATTTAGTCCAAATTGGTTAGATGTTGGGAATATGCTTATAAAAGTATCAATAAGGGTTTAAGTAAGGACCCAAGTGTTACATAGTAGCCGAATCGACTTTTTTCAAGGTATTCGGAGAAGGTCATTTAGCAGCTTTTATATGCTGACGCATAACAATATTGTGGCTCATTGTTTGAGTCTTAGATGGATTTACAAAGAGAAGAACACATGCCTAAGCGTAGTAAAGAAGATACTGAAATTACTATTCAGAAAATAATGGATGCGGTCGTCGACCAACTCCTCCGACTTGGCTACGACAAGATGTCTTATACGACGTTGAGTCAACAAACTGGTGTATCAAGAACGGGGATTAGCCACCATTTTCCTAAAAAAACCGATTTTACCGCTGCATTAGACGGCCGTATCTTCAAGATGTTTATCGAGCACCTTGATTTTGATAACGGCTTAGACTCTTTTTCTGCTAGCTGGTTAAAAGCGTTGGACGACAGTGAGTTTTTAGCAATACTTAGATTGCTATTCCATCATATTGTAACGTCTGAACGCGCTCATGAATTCGCAGCAAACGGCATCGACCGTCTGTACAAAACTGTATCTACCCAATTTGGCGAAGGCAGCGAAAAAGAGCTTGAGTGGTTGATTGGTAAGTCACTTATTCGTATGACGAAGTGATTTAGCAAAAAATTCACAAAAGCCTTCCTCCGGAAGGCTTTTTTATTCGTCAGCTACCCACCTTACGCTTATTTATTCTCACTCATTAATAATTATCTTTGGTTTATCGTCACAGCTCCCATAACTATCTGTTACAATTTAACTTATGAGTTAATTGATAGCAGTGAGCCTTTCGTATGTCCTTTCCAGTACTTATCTGTGATGACTCCGCCTTAGCAAGAAAGCAAATGGCACGCTCTCTTCCTGCGTCGCTAAATGCCGATATTACTTTTGCTGTCCACGGATTGGATGCACTCGAACAACTAGAGAATAACAACTTTAAATTGCTTTTCCTCGATTTGACCATGCCTGAACTAGATGGGTTTGGGACATTAGAAGAGATACAGAAACGGAACATTGATATTTCCGTTGTCGTGGTTTCGGGAGACATTCAACCGAAAGCCAAAGAACGTGTCATGGCCCTTGGGGCAAAAGCGTTTATTCAAAAACCAATCAATAAAGATGCGTTAAACGACGTTTTAAAAAATTTGGTTGAGCAGCCAAGCCAACCAAGGATGTATACGCCAACATCAGTTGAACTGCCGATTCTTCGACGTCGAGACATCTATATGGAGGTGGCCAACGTTTCGATTGGTCGTGCGGCAGATGCATTAGCAAGACACTTTGATGTTTTTGTCCACCTTCCTTTGCCTAACGTCAATATTTTCGAAGTCAGTGAATTGCACATGGCACTTCGTGATTTAGCAGAAAATGATCAAGTTTCTGGTGTATGCCAAGGTTTTAGTGGAGAAGGCATCGCTGGTGAGGCGTTAGTATTACTGAGTGACTCTAGCGTTTCAGACTTGAAAAAACTGATGAAGGTACCGGCAGATAGTGAAGAGCTGGAAGAGCTCGAGTTACTAATGGATATCTCCAACATTCTTGTGGGCTCATTCCTTAATGGGTTAGGTGAGCAATCTGAAGTGCGTTTTTTCCAAAGTTCGCCTGTGCTACTTGGACAACACATTTCGATTGATTCAATCATTAATTCGACAACTGGCTCGTTCAGTAAAACGATGACATTTGAGGTCAGTTACAATATTGACGGCACTTCAATTCGGTGCGATCTACTCTTTATGTTTGTCGATGAATCACTGCCGTTATTGGATAATAAACTTTCTTATCTGATGGAGGACTTCTGATGTTGAATCTTCCTGCTGAGTTTGAGCAGTTCCACTGGATGGTGGATATGGTACAAAATGTAGATTTAGGTCTAGTTGTCATCGACCGAGATCATAATGTTCAGGTTTGGAACGGCTTCATGACACACCACAGTGGAGTGCAGTCACATGATGCTATTGGCAAGTCGCTATTCGAACTGTTTCCTGAAATTCCGCCCGATTGGTTCAAGTTAAAAACGAAACCCGTGTATGACTTAGGGTGTCGTAGTTTTATCACATGGCAACAACGCCCTTATTTATTTAAGTGCCGAAATGTGCGACCTGTGACTCAGCAAGCTGAGTTCATGTATCAAAACATTACTCTTAACCCAATGCGAACCCCAACCGGTGAGATTCGTTCACTGTTTCTTTCAATACAAGATGCGACAGCAGAAGCATTGGTGTCATTGAATAACAAATAATGCTAGTAAAGCCGAGGATCTCCTCGGCTTTTTAATTTATGGTGTTAAGTATTTTTCTTACCGAGCATACCTATGTTACCAACTCGCCTATATACAGCCGACCAAGTAAAAACAGGGGAAGTCCTTGCGGCAAAGATCGCAGGAATTGAGATGTATACATTGATGACGCGTGCAGGTCAGGCTGTGTTTGATGTGTTGCGCCTGGAATACCCTGAATGTAAGAAGATCTGTGTGGTATGTGGTGGCGGTAATAATGGTGGTGATGGGTATGTTGTGGCGAGGCTCGCACTTATCGAAGGTTTTAATGTTCGGTTAGTTCAACATGGTAACGCGAATAAGCTTTCTGGGGATGCAGCGACAGCAAGAGATGAATATATAAAGGCTGGTGGTCTTGTATCTGAAAAGATAGGTACGTTCGCTTCACCATCCACCGTTATTATTGATGCACTACTGGGCACTGGGTTAAAGGGTGAAGTAAGGCAGTCCACCGCGACACTAATACACGATGTAAATTCGACCAACTCTCCCGTAATCGCAATTGATATACCTTCAGGATTATGCAGTGATACAGGGACTAACCTTGGTGAAACCATCATTGCAGCCCACACAGTGAGCTTTATTGGCTTAAAGCAAGGGCTAATGACTGGAAGTGCAAGAGATTTTGTGGGTAAGCTCCATTTCGCAGGATTAAATGTTGATAAGCATTTTGATAAAGGCAACGTGTGTTCAGCTGAGATTTTGCAGTCGATCGATTTAGAGTGTGCATTTATGCAACGTACTCAGTCCGCTCATAAGGGATGTCACGGTAAAGCTTTACTCATTGGCGGGAATGAAGGTATGGGAGGTGCGATTCTTATCACTGGTTCAGCTTGTGTTAGGACTGGTTGTGGGTTAACTGCCATGCTGACCCATCGTGCTAATTTGCACGCCGCTTTAGTTTATACCCCGGAAGTCATGTCAGGAGATTGGGGGAACCATGAGTTATTTGAAAAAAGGCTAAATTGGGCGGATGTTTTGGCCTTTGGTCCCGGGTTTGGGTTGGATGAAGAATCTGAACAAAGGTTTCTTACGTTAAGTCAGAGCTCAATATCCAAAGTAGTTGACGCAGATGCGTTAACACTCCTTGCTAACCATACCTTCAAAGATGACAACCGCATTATTACACCGCATCCGGGAGAAGCAGCAAAGTTACTTGATGTTACGGTTAAAGAAATTGAATCTGACCGCTATCAAGCCATTAAAACACTTCAGTGTAAATACGGTGGAATCGTCATTTTAAAAGGGGCGGGCACACTGGTATGTGATGGTGGCCAAGTCTATGTTTGTGCTGCTGGTAATCCGGGAATGGCAAGTGGAGGGATGGGGGACTTATTGACCGGAATATTGGTTAGTTTGTTAGCTCAGCGATATTCGTTAAGCGAATCTGCTAAATTAGGCGTATTACTTCACAGCGTCGCTGCAGATATAGAAGCCAAAAAGAACGGAGAAATTGGGTTGTTAGCGAGTGATTTATTGCCACACATCCGTAGATTGGTGAACAATAGAAACGTGGAATATTGAGTGCATTTTGTAAAAATATGACGGAACTATCGTTTGCTGGAAACGTTTGTTATATGATTTTTTGAGTCTTTTTTTTTAAATAAGTCTTTGTTAGTTAAAGATTAAGTGAAGTGGCGCTGTTGGCGTGGTACCCGCAGATTTGCAGATTTCAAAAGAGTACCACAAAAAAAATGCAAATATCAGACTTGTAGGAAATAAATCACAGCCTATAATGCTGAAAACCGGAGCGTCTGCCAACGCTCCGGTTTTTTTGTGTCCGAAGAACAGTAATGGCGTCTGCCAACGCCTTACTACGCACTCTGCGATGACACATACATGATGAATCAAGGAATTACACAATGCGTATCGAACAAGAACTTAAGTTAGGTTTTAAAGATGTCCTGTTTCGCCCGAAACGTTCTACCCTAAAAAGCCGTTCTCAAGTAAATTTAACCCGCGATTTTACATTCAAGCATAGTGGCCGTCAATGGTCTGGTGTGCCAGTTATTGCAGCTAATATGGACTCTGTCGGTAGTTTTGCTATGGCAAAAGCGTTGTCTGAGCATGGCGTGATGACGGCGGTTCATAAGCATTACACCGTTGATGATTGGGCTGACTTTGTGAAGAGTGCTGATAGTTCAGTTTTGAATAATGTCATGGTATCAACAGGGACTTCGGAAGCTGATTTCCAGAAGACAAAAGACATTATGGCATTAAGCGACGAGCTCATTTTCATTTGCATAGATATTGCAAATGGCTATTCAGAACATCTAGTCGAATATATTGAAAAAGTACGTGCAGCATTCCCAGATAAAGTGATCTCTGCAGGTAACGTGGTTACAGGTGACATGTGTGAAGAGCTTATTTTAGCGGGTGCAGATATCGTTAAAGTTGGTATTGGACCTGGCTCAGTATGCACGACGCGAGTTAAAACTGGTGTCGGTTACCCTCAGCTTTCGGCCATCATTGAATGTGGTGATGCGGCCCATGGCCTTGGTGGCGTGATCATTGGTGATGGCGGCTGTTCATGTGCGGGTGATGTAGCTAAAGCTTTCGGTGGTGGTGCAGATTTTGTCATGCTTGGTGGTATGCTTGCAGGTCATGAAGAGTCTGGTGGTGAAATCATTGAAAAAGACGGCGAATCATTCATGAAGTTCTACGGCATGTCTTCTAAGAGCGCGATGGATAAGCACTCTGGTGGTGTAGCGGGTTATCGAGCTGCTGAAGGAAAAACCGTACTATTACCATTCCGTGGTAGCGTACATAACACCATTCAAGACATTCTTGGTGGCGTACGTTCAACCTGTACATACGTTGGTGCAGCAAAGCTTAAAGAGCTAACCAAGCGTACGACTTTTATCCGTGTACAAGAGCAAGAGAATAACGTGTTCGGCAAAGAATAAGTCTACAATTCTTCGGAAAATACGAACTATTAAGAGCCGTTTTTAGCGGCTCTTTTTTTACCTGAAAATCATAAAGTGGCGACAAGGTGGCGACAGTCAGCGAAAAAAATTTTGTGGCGACAACTACAAGTTAGCGAGTGGGTTGTGAGTGATAGCTTCTGATAGGTGATCTGGGGCGAAGTTAGTATACTTCATCATCATGCGGCTTTGTTTAGTAATTAGGACATGAAACCAAACTGTCTAAAATTGAGTTGTTTTCATACAATATATTGAGTTGAGTTGCAGTCATACGAAGTCCCATCAGCTTATTCAACGCTTTAATAATGGCGTAGGTTTCACCAACTTAAGCGTCGTAGTTTCCATGGCTAAGTTTCCCTCTTCGCGACTGCTTCATTCGATACATGGCGGTTTCAGAGAGTGTGCGCTTGTGGTAACCATACCGTGTTTTCCACTTATTATTGGAGCTGTAGAGCTTCTGGCAACCTACCGCGAGACTGTGAGGATATCCTTGTTCCCCAAAGGCTACTCCTTCCATTGGTAGGATAAGAGGAACGGCTTGCTTTGCTTCCGTTTGCTTATGGCTTCTTCATAAATTCAGAAAGTGAGTGAGTCACGATTGATTAAAGCTTTGTTGGATTGCTTCCAGTTAGTTGTTTTGTCAAGAGGTTTCGACATAAGGCTACGATGATTAACTGATATAGTCGATCAGGTTTTGAATTCCTGATCTAGTTTCATCGAATTACGCAACAAGTTATTCTAATGTCACTCGGTTTGGATATAAAACATGAAATAATGCATATAAAATCCCCCTTGCTAGTAACAAGGGGAATTTTCTTATCTAAATATATAAGTGTCTTGTTGGGAAACTAAGTTATCAAAGCTTGCGGAGTTAAATACTTGTAAGCAACTCATACTCTGAGAGCTAGAGCCTTCCTTCATATGACTTATTGATTTTTTTGCTTCGTTCTTCATGTAATCGCTTACCGTTTGATACGGGTCGTGTTTAACCTCAAATGTCTCTTCATCTTGAATAACTGAGTACCGACCACCTCCCATGAATGAAAAAGCCCTTTGAGCATAACTCAAGTCTTTACCTAAGGTGCTATCTGGATCTATTTCACGTAAGCACTTTACTAATGCGTAGTTTTTAAGGTCTTTACGAGCTTCAATTATGTAATCATCAACTGACGTATTGCTCGCTTTACAACCAAACGTTAGAAGAATAGAAACAGCGAATATAGGTGTTAGTCTTTTAATTCCCACAGCATTACCTTTTTTGCTTTGACAGTGCCATCGGGGTAGCGACTTGGAAAGTAACTAGGGTCTTGGTAAGAACTACCATCGCCAGTTTTAGAACCGTCCCATAACGTTACGTGTCCGGAAGCATCATTCCAGCCACTAACAGATATTATAATGACACCTTTTTTACCGGATATTTCAGAAATATCAGTAGGATCCATCTCATATTCAGGGTTGCCCCAATTAAATTCAATGTATTTTATTAGATCCTTTACTCGTAATATATAGGCCTTTTGATCTGCACCTCTAACACGGTAAATAGGGTAAGTTTCAATAATTGTTCCACTTGGTACTAGAAAGCCACCGTAATTAAACCCTCGGCTCATTCGTAATGCACAAGCATTAGCATAGCTAATTGGATCTGACTCGTAGAGCTTCGCGACGTGTCCGCCCACAAGCGGATAGACTTCACTCGCTTTTTTTGCTCCTACTTCTGAGTATGCATTCCATAGGTCGGAGAAACGAGGACGCTTCAATTCGACAGAAGCTGTTATATCTCCAGAAGTCGCTTCTAAGTTACTCATTGTATTTTCCCTTCAATTTCTAAATGGTCTTGTTGAAGAATATTGGCTACAAAAACTTCTCCGTTGTCGTCAACGTGCCCAACTATCGTTTTATCGATGACACCATTTAATTTGACTGATACGGACTCTCCAGGACTATATCCGGCTGTTTTTGCATGAAGATTGATATCAGTGTAATGCCGAGATGTAGACGTTAGTGTTTCTCTATTTGCTCCGTAAGAAAACGATAACGAAGTTATTTTTTTAGAAGTTCCAATGCTTACAGGAACAAATGAATTGCTTGTAGAGGAGGGGGGAACATCTCCTATATTAACAGATGCGCTCCCTATAGTGACTCCACCACATGAAATACTGCCGCCAGTTATGGCTGCGGGTTTACCATTGATTTTTACAGTTGAGGAGCCGGAAGCAATGGAACGCCCATGAGGAGGGTGCTTAGGTTTATCATGAGGAGCTAAAGGATCACCGACTCTAGCCGCAGGAACGCCATCAAAATTAACGTCCGGTGAACCAGCGGTTACTGGTGTCGGTGGAAAACCATCGTGATCAGTACCTGTATCACCCACTTTGACTGCTTTAGTCATACCAAGTCTCCTCAAGTATTTTGTATGTTGTTTACGCAACTTGTAAGTTGATATCAATACAATTAAAAGGGAAACGGGATACAGGTCTCTAGCGGGCAACTTGTTGCTCGAATAATTAATTTATGAGCAAGTTTTTGTAAATGGGTGTCATCTCTATTGCTGCGCTAGATCTTGTTTTTCGTATCTGTTTATTTTGAACACTTCGTAACCTAAAAAGTCATTTAATTCTTGCATCATGTCAATCAGCAGCAGTAACCCATTCTTGTGAAACAACCAATCAAGTTTGTTTAGATCTAATGATGTAATGCTTTCTCTACAAACGCTCATTAACTCGATTGGTACTCGGTGTCGTGCTAATACATCGTTCATTGTTTGGTTTTTTACCTCTTTGAATGAATCTTTAGCTTCTAATTGACCAATAGGCTTGAGTTCTGGCGCTTTGGTATCTTTACCTCGGGCATTTACAAACATATTTTTAAATGCCATACCTTCTTTGGCTTGCAGTTTCGCTTTGACTTCTACTTCTTGTTCTTTGGCCATGCAAGGCTTATTTACATGAAGTAAGTAACCCACGAGTTGGCTTTTGCGATAATATTGACGGCGAAATAAGGTAGCGTCGTCATTCAACCAGATAGAAATGTTCAACTTGTACATATGTAGGCGCAGCAAAGCTTAAAGAGCTAACTAAGCGTACGACTTTCATCCGCGTACAAGAGCAAGAGAATAACGTATTCGGCAAAGAATAAGTCTACAATTCTTTGGAAAAGAATAAATTTTAAGAGTCGCATATAGCGGCTCTTTTTTATTCTTCAATAGGCCTGTTTCGTACATTTCATGATTTACTACTCATTAATGTAAGCCCACGGACTCAGTGGTTAACTTTCTTCAAATTAAATATCCTTATATTTCACAATGATATTCATGTCCATTTAAATGAACTGACTTAACGCACATAACTCTCATGCTTTAGTACTAATATTCTCAGTAGTGTTCGGTTTTTTATTGAGCTGTTTAGTATGACTTCATACAAGGAGGGAGTATGAAAATGTGGGTTATTAAGATGGCTGCGACATTCGCACTTTGTTGGATAATGAGTGGGTGTGGGGACAGCTCAAGTGCTTCTGCTGTCTCAACCTCGTCACTAGAGCTACCCGAACAGTTGGAGGTAGTGACAAATGAAAGTGAATAACATGATCTTGGTGCTGAGCGTTTTAAGTGTAAGCAGTAGTCTTGCAGCATTTAATAATGCGAATACAGACTACTCAAACGTTGAACAAAAAAGCTATGTTTGGAATGAAGCGTTAGAACCAATAGAACTTGCGAACAGTATCCTTTGTTTTACGTCTCAATTTAATAGCTTGGAGTTTGTCAATACTGGCGCTTACCTTATTTTGGCTGACGAGGCAGCGTGTTTTGATGAAGAAGGAGGAACTGATGGGCAGTCTTCAGGGGCAAATGCCACGACTTATATGAAGGTTATATCTTCAGTGACGCGAAGTAATGATTTCTCGCCACTTATCGTCAATGCATGGATGCCGGAAATGGGCGATGGCAATGAAACCCAAGCGATAAAATTTAAGGCAGAAGTCTCCCAAGGTGCAACCGACGCTAACCCATTTGGTAGCTTTACTTTTAATTTCGATTTGTTTCAGTCATTCGACACGAATAATCAACGTGGAACGGGTGAGGTTGTGACGGTTGATGATGTACCCGGGTCAATAGGCTTTACCATTTACGAACAATACAACGCCGACGGACAAACAAATGTTCAAAGAGCAAGTGTCGTTATGAGTAGTGATAGAGCTTCTGGGACGGCATTAACAGGATTTGACCGTGGTGCTTATGGCGAAGAGTCTTACGCACTTACCTTCAATAGCACCCATGTTCTGATGCAAAGTGTTAATGGGGATTTTTCAGATCTACCTTATAAATCAGGAAACAATACTGGCACTTGCTATAGTCGTACTGAGTTTAATGACGTGGTTCATCGTTATGACTTATTTAGTGCTTCAACGGGAAGCCGTGTCAGCGTCAATAGTGGTTTTTCAATTAAGTATGATGGTGATAATAACGGTAGTTTTGAAAGCTACGGTTTTATCGGGTATTGGGGGCTTTGGACTGAGCAAAATGGCGGTATCGTAACGGGAGATACCGTTGTGAGAGAAACTGCTGGCGGCTCTAGCAATTATACGGCAGTTGTCGCCCCTGGCAGATTGATTAAAAACAGCGTGAAAACGTTAGCACTTAGCCAAGCACGAAGCATTCTATTCTCATATTGGGATAGTGCAATTTTTAGCGACCCAAACTATGACCAATGGGTTGTAAACTACCTCACAGTTACTGCCGATAGTGTGGGGCAGGACGGTTTCTATAAAACGGGTAAGCTCAAATGGGGGGAGAGTGGACCTGAAGTGGCTGAAATCACCCCGACACTGATTCCATTATCGACCAACGACTCGTTATACATGTATTCCGATCAGCTTGGAGGAGAAGTTAAATACCTTGAAGGAAAAACAAGCCTGACGTATTACGAACAAACCTTTATCAATGGTAGTGAAACAGGTTCTGGTGAGTTACTTAATTCTGGTTCGGTCACCTTTACGTGCTACGACAATTGCCCAATTGGCACCTTCCAGTCTACTGATTTGGTTAACTATTCGGGTACTGGAAGTCCCTATGAAACAACGACGGGACCTTTTTCTTTCACCTTTAGTAACACAGGTGGTAACGCATTAACACTTGTGAGTAGTACAAGTTCAGAGCCAGTCAGGTTTGCTTCTTCTCTTACGGAAAGCGATATTTCGTCGTCTCCACATAGTTGGGGAGTTCGTAGTGGGCCGATGATCATTGGAAGTGTTAGTAACCCGTGGGATATTTATGATCCTGCAATTACAACTGAGTTCTATGTATGGGAAACTGGATTACAGACATGGAATCAAATGGCTACACTGAAAGATAGCTCGGGTAATTACTTAAGTTTCGATAGGCCAATACAGTTCACGTATCAACATACTTCAGCAAACGATCGTAGCGGAAATGCAGGTGTCTATGCTCAGCAAACGTTTTTGTTGAATTATGGTGGTAATGGCAGTTTTTGGGGTGTTCCCAGTGCAACGGATGGTGATGGCCGTTATCAACCTGCGTTTTCCATTGCTGATGGTGTAGTCATGGGGTCAAGCAATCAATACGTGATAAAAGCGTTAGAGATTGAGCAAACTATGCAAACCGCACCGGGAGAATGTGGCAGTCTAGTATTAAGTGATCCTGCTGCACCTGTGCCTACTGGAGTCACTGGAGACGCAAACATCGGTACGATGCCGACGGTCTCCGATGAGCCCGCTGTAATTGCTGGTGTTACGCAATAATGCTTTTTATTGTATCGTCTGTCATGTGTTGTGGCAGGCGATACATTTCAGTTGCTTAGGATTGTTGCTCTTTATCGATTTCTACTTTACGTGTAACGAAGTGTTCATAACCTAATTTATTCCCTTCAAATAAGCCTTTCATACAGGCTTCTTCTTTTGAAATACCTCGGTTGATCCTTTCACGTTTTAACGTGTTGCGGTAGCTGGCCTGAGTTTTATCGTACATTAAGTACGAATTTTGATAGCAAACTTCGTAATCTGTAAGGCTATCGGCTTTATTAGTCATTTGTCGAACAGTCTCATTGCTCGCGCATCCTAGGAGAGTCATTGCTAACCAACTGGTTATAATAATTATATGTTTATTCATCGCTCTATTTATATATTTTGAAGGCGATGCGTATCGTAATGATCAGAACTGATGAAATGTCAGGAAGGCGTTAGCTGCCAATTGTTGTTTGAATGCAAGGTTATTATTTGTCTTCTGTATGAGTTATTGGTGGTGCATTTGCTTGTCTTTGTTTTGTGGATATGAATTGACCGCGGCAGACAAGCAAAAACACCTCAAGGCCTATTGGTTGTAGGTATATTCTGAATGTTTATAACATGTTATTTACAGGCTCAGATCTGAGTCATCGTTAAGATTACAACCTAAGTTCAAAAGGCCTTAGGTTGTCATTTTGCTTACGAGTCAAGGAAGCTCAGCATAAAACGCGGCAACATCTTTTAAATCTAGATCGTTGAGCTTTTGAAGTTGAGCTTTCATCATTTCAGCGAGAGGTCCTTTGCGTTGCCCCGTTTGATAAGACTTCATTGATTGATATAAGTATTCGGCATTTTGACCATTAAGGTGGGGATAACCGCTGTTTTCTGGTGAGCCGTCTTTTGTATGACAATAAACACAGCTTGGTGCTTTACGCTCTCCAATTATTGGATCACCAAATTGCTGTGCTGCTGATGTAGAAAATGAAGCAATTAGAAAGACAAGTGATAGGGGGGCATATTTCATATCAGGATCTCAATAACCTATTGTATTTAGGTAAAATAAAGCTTCCCCTAAGGGGAAGCTCAATGTGGTGAGATCAACAAAATAGTACTTATGTGTATTGCTTAAGTTTTTCGAGTAGGAAATCGACATCCGTTTCAGTGATGTCGTGATGCGTTACAAAGCGGATTGGATTCCCGGCAGACACAGTGATGCCTTCTTGCGAAAGTTGTTCGACAAGCGTATTAGCATCAACAGACTCCGCTAGTTTAGCGAAAACGATATTTGTTTGAACAAAGTCGGATTTCACTTCGAATGCATCGAGTTTTTCGAGACCGTTGGCGAGACGTTTCGCGTTCGCATGGTCGATTTTTAGCTGTAGTACTTGCTCTGTTAATGCTAGTTTGCCAGCAGCGGCAAGAATTCCTGCCTGACGCATACCCCCCCCAACCATTTTACGTAATCGGCGTGCTTTGGCGATGTATTCCTTTGAACCGAGTAATAAAGAGCCAACAGGCGCGCATAACCCTTTAGAAAGGCATATTGTCATCGAATCGAAGTATTGGGCGATTTCTTTGACATCGATATCAAGCGCGACTGCAGCGTTGTATACGCGAGCGCCGTCAAGGTGTAATGATAGCTTGTGTTTATCTACAAACTCTCGGGCTTGTGCAAGGTATGAGATCGGAAGTACTTTGCCGTTAATGGTGTTTTCCAAGCTTAAAAGCTTCGTACGTGCAAAATGGCTGTCATTGGGTTTAATCGCAGCAGCCACTTTACTGAGGTCCAAGGTACCATCTGGATTGTTCTCAATTGGTTGAGGTTGAATCGAACCTAACACTGCTGCGCCACCTGCTTCATAACGATAATTGTGAGCTTGTTGACCACAGATGTATTCGTCGCCACGTTCACAATGCGCCATCAAACCAAGAAGGTTGGCTTGGGTTCCTGATGTTGTAAAAAGTGCAGCTTCAAAGCCATGTCGTTCAGCAGCCCAATGTTCCAGTTCATTGACTGTTGGGTCATCGCCATAAACATCATCTCCGACAATGGCATTGGCCATTGCTTCGCGCATTGCTGCCGTTGGTCGAGTTACCGTATCTGATCTAAAATCCATGCCACACTCCTAAATAAATCCACAAAGCTTTGCTTTACTCAAGCAAGCGATGGTCTTGGCGTCGGTAATTTCTCCCTGAATGATCTTATGTTCCAACTCAGGTAAAGAAAGGGTAATTACTTCAATAATTTCGTCTTCATCACATTCGTAACGATTGGTTTTGGATAGATTTTTTGCCACATAAAGGTATTGGATCTCATCACAGAAACCAGCCATAGGTGTTACTTGTCCCATAGGGATAAATGTTTCAGCACTGTATCCTGTTTCTTCTTCAAGTTCACGTTTTGCGCAAGTAAGTGTGTCTTCTTTTTCTTCGATGGTTCCAGCAGGCAACTCCAACAACCACTTTTTTAAAGAAGGGCGAAATTGATTGATAAGAACAATCTGATTGTCTTTAGTGATAGGAAGAATCACCGTCGCACCTGGATGAATGATTGTTGTATGTTGAATAGTTTGATTTGTAGGTAGCGTAACGGTCTCTTCTACGAGCGAAATACGTTTCCAGCGATGTATGGTTGTGTTGTGTTTTTTATGATTCATCTGTCTTCTATAAGCGACACTTCTAAGCTTGCTTTACATTACCACTAACGAGAAGGATTGGCAGGCTCATCTTTGAGTATCAACTTGTATATTCTTCTTAGAACAGTGATTTAATTATCATTAATGCAAACAATGATTACATCATAAGTCACAGAAATTCGTTCTGCTATAAATATCCGTCTGATAAAAAATCCACTTGTAACAAAGTGATAACAAATGTATAAATTTATATATACATAGCATACGGCTAAGGTGAAAGGAACGAAGCATGATCAGCCCGACTAGAGCATCACATTCTCAAAAAGCTTTGCTATCTGAGCGGATCAACAAGCTCGCTCAAGCTTTGTCTGATGGTGTTTACGAACGTGAAGATACCATAAAGATGTGTTTGCTTGCTGCACTTGCGGGTGAAAGTGTCTTTTTACTTGGTCCTCCGGGAATCGCGAAAAGCCTAATAGCTAAACGGCTGATTCAAGCCTTTGATAGCTCTTCTTATTTCGAATATCTGATGACACGATTCTCCACACCTGAAGAAGTGTTTGGTCCGTTAAGTATTCAAGAATTGAAAGATAACGGCCGTTACGTACGGCTAACAGAGGGTTACCTTCCAACTGCCCAAGTCGTATTTCTTGATGAGATTTGGAAAGCTGGACCTGCCATTCTGAATACACTGCTGACTGTCGTGAACGAAAAGACCTTCAAAAATGGTAATGAAATAGAGCGTGTGCCAATGCGTTTGTTGGTTTCAGCTTCAAATGAATTGCCTGACGAAGACAGTGGCTTAGAAGCATTGTATGACCGGATGTTAGTCCGAGTATTCGTAAACCGTATCCAAAATAAACAAAACTTCAAATCCATGTTAACGGTTGGCACTTCTCAAGAGGCGAAAGTTCCTGAAGGCCTAGCCATTACTGATGCAGAGTACCATCAATGGCAAAGTGAACTTGAACAATTAGAACTTTCTGATGATGTGTTTGAAAAGCTCTACGAGTTAAAAAATATGTTAGAGCAAGCTTCAGAGACAAATACGCTATCAGACGGTGATTTATACATTTCGGATAGACGCTGGAAGAAAGCAGTCAAACTACTTAAGGCGAGTGCGTATTTTAATGGCCGAGACGCGATCAATCCTTTGGACTTACTGCTATTACAGGACTGCTTATGGAACAGCCCTGAATCACGTGACGTTGTGCGCAGTGTAATTCATAATTTTGCGCTCAACCATGCATTCAATCAACAAGATGTTGAACAGCAAGTGAACTATTGCCGAGAGGAGCTGGAAGATGTTCAGCAAGCTCTAGAGTCGCAATTTGGCATTGAGCTGTCTAGTGAATCAACGACTGGCCTATTGAAAAAGCAGGTTAACCATTACGATATTTCTGGTGCGAAAAGCTACAAAGTGGGCAGTGCATTTGATTTGGTTAAACTTGTGTTGTTGCAAAGCAATATGTCGGTATCTGAATCAGAAAAAGGCGATAGCCGTTGGGTTTACGTTCCTAAGAATGAACTTGAGCGTGTGATAAAAGATGGACATGGTGATGTTTATGGTTACGTTAACCAAAACACCAACATGTGCCGGTTACGCTTCGATGTTGATGCTGCCAATAATCTAGTCATTAAGGATATTGCGAACCGAGCTGTACTTGTCGCGTTGGTGACAAATAAAGGGCTAGATGACGCTTTATACCAAAGCTGGGTAGACAAATCTCAATCTGCATTAGAGCAACTTGAACAAGCAGAACATGCTTTAAGAAAAGCGCGATCTGACTTCCATGGAGCACTGCCTCATGCATTCGTCGACCAAGATATCCTACGGACGATGGAAGCAAGCCTACAAAACCTTTCTCAATTAATCGAATCTACTAAAACCGAGTGTGAACGTACGGTTTTTCGTTTTAAAAACCTAAATCAATTTTTCTCTTAAGGAGGCGGGCATGCTCGGTGCAGATGGTTTAAACCTTGCTTTGATGATCGCGGATTCAGGCATTATTGACTCCGCAGTTAACGACTTAATGGCTCGTTCTCAAGTCATGGTTATGGCTGAAAATAAAGGGGTAAAAAGCTCGGTTAAAAACCATCTACTGAAGTGGCGTGGTAGCGTAAAAAAGAGAATCACTAAAGTCTGCGAAACTGAGCGCTTCCAACAAGAGCTCGCACTGTATCAAGAAGTTATTCACTGGGATGAAGAACGTTTTTTTAATGATATTCATGAAGTCATCAAAAAACTGGAGTGGCATTCTGCGTTCTATCTTCAAGCTCGTCGCTTGATAGAGAAAAACAAAGGGGTACATAACCCGATGTTCCCGCATTACTTTTGTGATGAATGGTACAAGAGTCTTTCTGATGCAATATTACAAGCACAGGTTTCTGAACTAGAGACAAACAAGGAGAAAGTACTTAAAGACCTTTATCAACGAATGGAAACCATGAAGAACATGGACAAGGTCGCGGAAGAAGGGGATATCGGTAGTGTGGGACGTTTGTGGGATATGGCTTCCGCTAAGCTGAGTAAAACGGATTTAACCGTTATGAAGCGTCATGCCGAATTTTTGAAAAAGAATAAAGGCCTGCAAGATATCGCTGAAAAACTAGGACGAATGGCCGGACACGTTGATGATCCCGAGCTAAACAAAGCGCCGGTAGAAGAATTACAGATGGTCGAAGAGAAATCGGACGAAGCTACTGACGACATCGTGGGTATTCATCAAAGTGACGATTTAAACAAACTTCTTCCAAATGAAACCATGTTTCTTGCTTATCCGGAACTAGAAGTTGTTTTCTACAAAAACCTCGCTGACAAGCGGCTAATGAACTATCGAATGCAGGGTAAGTCTCGCACTTTGCGTAAAGTCAAAGCACAGAAACCTGACAACAAGCAAGTTGACGTCGAAAAAGGGCCATTTATCGTTTGTGTTGATGCGTCAGGCTCTATGAGTGGATTCCCAGAACAGTGCGCCAAAGCAATGGCCTATGCCTTAATGCAAATCGCGCTAGCAGAGGATAGAGAATGTTTTGTTATTCTATTTTCAACTGAGCAAATTACGTATGAATTAACTAGGCAAGATGGTTTACGAGAAGCCAGTGACTTCCTGTCATACAGTTTTCACGGTGGCACTGATTTAGAACCCGTTTTGGGCAAATGCGTTGACTTGATGTTGGGTGATAAATATAAAAACGCAGATATGGTGGTAATTTCTGACTTTATTGCGCCAAAACAATCTGAAGCGTTACACGCGCGGGTGATGGCATTAAAAGAGAAAAAGAATCGCTTTCACGCTATCAGCTTATCTAAATACGGAAATCCTGAATTGATGAGTATGTTCGATCATTGTTGGGCATATCATCCAAATCTTGTTGGTCGTTTAATGAAAAAATGGTGACCGTATTGAGGCATAACTTTGGTATGCCTCAATACGTCATGTTAGCCTAGTTTTTATGCCAATTTAAAGGTTTGAAGTTGGTTCTGCACATGCTTAGCTTCTGTGCGGTAGTTATGGACGACATTATTCAAGTTGTTGGCAAGTTCCCCTGTGTTCTGAGCAATTTCAGCTAAGACATCAATATCTTTATCCACGGCTTCACTAGCTTTAGATTGTTCAATTGTTGCATTAGCAATGCTGGTTATGTGCGCGTTAACAAGCTCAATTATGGATTCTAACTCACCGACACTCTCAGTTACTTGTGAGACCGACGAGTGAGTTGAATCGGTTGCGGTGCGGCTTTTATTCATGTTTTCTACTGCGGTTTGAGTATTGCTGGTCATGTTTTGCAAAAGTTGACCAATGGACTCTGTCGCTTCTTTACTTCGTTGGGCTAAATCTCTTACTTCTGAAGAGACGACTGCAAAACCACGCCCATGTTCACCGGCTCGCGCAGCCTCAATGGCGGCGTTGAGAGCGAGCAAGTTTGTCTGCTCAGAGATGCCATTTATTGTATCTACGATCTTGCTGACGCTACTCGCATCTTGCTCTAGCTGCTGCATGCAACTTTGAGTTTGTTCGATCTGATCAACTAGCGCTTCAACTACATGGAAAGATTCTTTGCTTTGTGCTTGGCAGGCCAGAACTTTTTCAGTCATTTGTTTAGTTTCTTCAAGCGACCGTTCGGATGATGTTGCTATATCGTGACTCGACTGTGCAAGCTCGGTCATTGCAGTTGCGATGTTATCGCACTTGGCTGTGGTGGACTGGCTGCTTTCACCTAAATTCGTCGCATTTTGAACGATCTGTTCCAGTCTGTCAGAACTGTGGTCATTGGCGCGTGTTATGTCGGACAGTAATTTTTTCAGATTCTGAGTTAGACCGTTGACGCTTTTTGAAATTAGAGAAACTTCATCTTTGCCATGGTTCTCAAGAGAAATACTGAGATCTCGTTGGTTTGACATAATCGCGAGGTTCTCGGTTAGTAGCCCAACGCGCAGTTTAAGGTTCTTAACACATACATAAAGAGAGCCAACTAAGATAAGGGCAAGTAATGTGGTTGTTGTGAATAACATAGTTTGCATGAAAATAGCGTTATTCGCTTGGTTAGAAGCAAGAGCTGTCATCTCTTTCTGTATTTCATTCCGAACATTATTTAAGGATTTAATTCGCTCTGTTGCCATACCAAACCACTGAGAAGATTCTGGGCCAACAAGGGAGGATAATGTTGCTTTTTGAGAGAGGTAGGAATTTTGTATCTCAACCACTTTCTGCCATGTATCACTTTTAATCGCACGATTTAACATCACTGCATATTGGTTGGGCAGAGTAATGAATGCCATTCTTTGACCATACTCACCCGATTTTATGTACCCTTCGATTGAGGTGTATTGGCCTAGAGTTGAACTTTGACGCGCGAATGCACCGTTCAATGCACCGCGTACCTGACCGGCACGTTCTTTCATCGTGATAACTGAAACGAGTCCACTACCGAGTGAAGAAACTTGTGGGTTATTGAGCGAAGAACTTAACGTAGTGGCATTATCTATGGCCAGTTGATTTAAATTGGAATAATACGCGAAAGGAGAGAGGTTAGGCCTAAGCGTATCGACCTCATTTCGGACTTTAGTGAGCTCGTTTAGTTGTGTGGTTACGTCCTTTCGTAAAGCATGGACAAATTGTTTTTCAAGATAGACTGGTTGGAAATCAAGAAATGCATTTACATGCGTATTAACCGTAGAACGATGGCTCTGTAATTTTTCGACTTGCTTATTATTCCCTTTACTTCCAAGCACTCCCGCTGTTAATCCACGCTCGACCGCCAAGTTGTGTGCGAGATTGTCATACAGCAAGATAAGCTGAACGCTTTCTTTATCTTTTTCCGCATGGATTACTGCGTTCTTTTGATTCGAAACTAGCTCAATAGCCATCGAGATTGAAATAAGAATTGGAATTCCAGCTAACACAGAGACCACTACATAGAGTGGGAAATATTGTAATACCTTTTTCATTGGGTCACCTAAAGCATTATTGTTATATGGCAGTATTAGAATAGTTAATTTTATGAAATTAATGGTTAAGCAATTCGTGTTATATGATTGCACTCACAAAGAAAATTCACTCTCATTTTCGTATCGTAATTAACCATTTAAGTCGATTTTGTGCTAAACCTAAGTTGTGGATGCTAAGGAGTGTCAGAGCATGGAGCTTTTCGCTGATAAACGACAACCTAATAATGCTAGGCTGGATGAGAGTTCGAGTAAGCCAGAGGAATTAACTACGCCTTGGCGCGTATTGTTGGTGGATGATGATGAACAAATGCATCAGGTAACTCGACTAGCGTTAAGCGGATTTAAGTTTCAGGGACGTGGTCTAGAATTGATCTCTGCGTTGTCTGCATCAGAAGCAAAATCCATCCTTGATAAGGAGCATGGTATTGCGTTGGCACTGGTTGATGTTGTGATGGAAACAGAACATGCTGGCCTAGACTTAGTAAAATATGTCAGGGAGCAGACGAAAGATCACAAGATTCGACTCGTTTTGAGAACCGGACAAGCCGGGCAAGCGCCAGAAGATCTCGTCATACAAGAGTATGATATTGATGATTACAAAGAGAAAACTGAGCTTACGACCCAAAAGTTAAAAACGCTCTTATATTCAATGCTCCGTTCTTACCGTGACCTCTGTTTAATTGAAGAACAAAAAGAAGGTCTTTCTCGCGTTATTAAAGCATCTGCAAATGTTCAAAATACCACCACCTTAAAAACTTATGCTTCATCAGTCCTCAGTCAGCTAACCTCTCTCCTCAATTTAGATGCATCGGCATTTTATTGCTTAGCTCAACCATCACCCGATGGTGAGCAGTGCAGGGCATTAACATTAGCTGCAACAGGTGGTTATGTTGATTTTTCAAATAAGTGCGACTTTGATTTATTGCCTGAAGTGGTAGCAAATCGGTGCAAGCAAGTACTTGACTCTAAGAAGTCTCAACACTTTGGTGATGCATTTGTTCTGCTATTAAGTGATGAACACGATATCGATAATTTGCTTTACGTGAATCTCAAGCGGGAGTTAAGTGAATTAGACAGAAAGCTATTGGAAATCTATATGCAAAATATTGGCCTAACATTTGAAAACCTAAATCTGATGTTAGATCTAAGGGAAACCTCGAAAGAACTTGTTTATAACTTGGCAAATGCCGTTGAAGCACGAAGTAGGGAAACGGGTGCTCACGTTCAACGTGTTTCACTTATCTCGGAACGTCTTGCTGAGTTATATGGCCTCAATGATACTCAAGTTAACCATATTAAAAATGCAGCTCCTCTCCATGACGTCGGAAAGGTCGCAATTCCCGATAGCATTCTTCACAAACCCGGCAAACTTGACGCGGATGAGTGGGAGATCATGAAGAAACATGTCGAGTATGGTGTCGATATTCTCAGTAAATCCAAGCGTAAGCTCATCGATTATGCAAAAGAAATTGCAGCGACTCATCATGAAAAATGGGATGGCTCTGGCTATCCAGCAGGTTTGAAAGGTGAAGCGATTCCGATCAGTGGACGTATTGCCGCTGTAGCCGACGTATTTGATGCTTTAGGGGCCAAACGCTCCTATAAGGAACCCTGGCCTGATGATGAAATCATGCAAGAACTTGTAGCGCAAAAGGGCAAGCATTTTGATCCAGATTTGGTTGATCTCATGGTGGATTATTGGGATGACTTTATCCGCATACGTGACAGTTTACCTGATTAATGAACCGGTACGTTAACTCACCTTGCTATTGATCTCTGAAGGCAAAACAACGGGTAGGGTAATAGTGTAGTGGACCCCTCTATCTGGTTCTGAATGGAAACTAAGTGTCCCCTTTAATTTTTGATTCACTAAATTGAACACCAAATTCAATCCAAGCCCCGATCCCCCCTTACCACGTTTACTCGTGAAAAACGGTTCAAATATCTTGTGGTGGAGCTCTTTGGCTACGCCGACACCGTTGTCATGATATTCCAAATCGATGCTGGAGTTATCGTTTAAATGAAACTTGATAAGGATCTCTGGTGTCGCTGTTTGCTCGAAAGCATGGTTAACACTGTTCATAATTAAGTTGGATACGACCTGAGTTAACACACCGGGTAGGCTATTCATCATTATGCTTTCATCTCCTTCAACTTGGGGGATTACAGGCACTTTTCTAGTTTCAGGATGTAAACTGGCGATTAAGGCTTCAAGTACTTGTTTTACCTGAAACTGACTTCGGCTTTCGGATACTTGATCAACGGCTGTTTGTTTAAAATCTCGGATTAGTCGTGATGCACGATTTAAGTTTTGTTCCAACATAGATGAACTTGCAGTGATTTGTTGCATGAGCGAGGCAAACTGATCCGTCGTTAGGGATTGAGATTCAAATGCACCATTGAGTGTTTTTGTTGTATCTTGGATGACAGAAGCTGCGGTAACAGAAATTCCCAAAGGAGTATTCACTTCATGAGCTACACCAGCAACAAGCCCGCCAAGTGCAGCAAGCTTTTCCGATTCAATCAGCTTTTCTTGGGTACTTTCTAGCTCCTTCATGTTGTTTCTTAGATCAATCGTTCTTTCCGCTACAGTGTGTTCAAGATTTTGATTAAGTGCTTGAAGATCAAGTTGCGTCAGTTTTAAATCGGTAATATTTATCGCTGAACCGCGAAAACCCACAAATTTATCATCAACATACCGAGCTTGGGCTTGAAACATGAGGTATTGCGTCACCTCGTGGAGAGTAATCGACGTTTCAATTGTATTGAAATCATTTCTTCGAGCGACCGCTTTTACCAAATTCGTAGCGTGTGCGAGTTGAGGGATATCACTGAATAAAGGTTTGTCTAAAGCACTAAGTCCAAGCGCTTCGTACATGGAGTCTGAACAGTAAATGAGGTTGCCATATTCATTGGTTTCCCAAAGCCAATCAGAAGAAACATGAGCGAAATCCTGTAATCGTTCCTTTTCCTGTTTAATGTTTCGATAGAGGGTTGTTAGGTTGCTGGTTAGCCGGTTTGTTTCTTCACCCAACCAATCAAGCTCATCGACATTCTCTTTCATCCAGCCACCACGCATTAATTTTAATTGCTCTGGCGGATGTCTAGGACTGTACTCCCTAAGATAATGACTGATTTTGAATAGACGACGATTAATACTTTGATGAAAAACTAAGAGTATTACGGTGCAAACTAATAGGGTTTTGATGGCGTTAAGTAACAGCGTCACAATGAATTGCTTGATTAGGTAGTTGTAGATCTCTTGTGCATTTGATTCAACGTAAATGTGTCCAATGGATTCAACTGTACCCAATTGCTTGTTGTGATAGTTCAATGGATAAGTATCCGCTACGATGTCACCTGCAGTTTTTTGGCCAGCGTTAAAAGAGTACGTACCTGAAGTAACTTCCAGATAATCGATTTTGGGTAGATTGACCAAACCTTCTAATCGCTCTTGTAAAACAACGAGGTCGAAATTCCAAATAGACGTCGCGAGTAGATCAGCATGTACGGTTTGAACTTCAATATGTCGCTGCTCGACAACATTAAACTGATCTTTATAGTCCCAATATAGTTGAAGCAGGGTGGTCAGTAACGTGATGACACCGCTTAACAAAACTAGGATCAATATAATCCGTCTGCCAAGCCTACTCGAAAATGGGTTTGTAATACCTTGCTCAAACCTCTGGGCTCTACTCATCTTTATTCTTTCCCATTTAGCTTATTAGTTTGAGTATAGGTCTAAAAAATCATCGTTAAGTTCTAAACTTAATATATCGTAACTGATGTGAGGCAAATTATGCGTCTAGTTGTATTGCTGTTTTTGTTTTTCCCCTGTTTAGCTTTATCGGCTGATGTATTAATCATCGAAAGTTATCACAAGGAATATGCATGGGATGCCAGTTATGTCGTTGGTATAAAAACAGGGTTGGGCGATGAATATCAAATTGAACGATTTGAGATGAACACCAAGCGTCTACCTAAAGAAAAGTATCAAATGATGGCAAATAAGGCCTATAAACGTTATCAAGAGTTGAAACCACGTATTGTGATATTGGGAGACGACAACGCATTTAACTATTTACTACCTCAGCTATATAACGAACCTATTTCGATTCTGTTTTTAGGTGTGAACTCAAACCCTAGAAAGCTCATGAATAAATACAAAGGGCAGGCCGAAATATCGGGCATTCTTGAGCAACCATTATTTGTAAAAAATATTGGAGAAGTTGGCGCCATGCTGCCTAACGACAAAAAGAAGATAATTGTGTTGTTCGATTCTGGTGTAACGTCAAAAATTGCAAGTGATTATATGCACCTTCAATACAACTTGATTCAAAGTAAATTGGGAATCGAAGTTGATATCCTAAATATTGGCGCCTTATCCGACTGGAAAGCGGCAGTAAAAGGAGCAGCCTCTCAAGGAGTTGGGGCAATTATAGTCGGGTTATACCACACCATTGTTGACTCGGAAGGACGTAGCGTGAATGCTGATGACATCTTGGCTTGGACAAACCAAAACTCAACAGTTCCTTTATTTGGTTTTTGGGATTTTTCTGTAGGCAAAGGAAAAACGGCTGGTGGGGTTGTTTTATTCGGTGAGGCGCAAGGGTTAATGATTGGTGATATGGCAAAGAGTATTTTAAATGAAAAGAAACGCGCTAGTGATATTCCAATCCAAGTTGGAGTGAAAGGAAGGGCAATCTATAGCCCAACTGAGTTTGAACGATGGAATTTAGCCGCTCCCCCGCAATGGGAAGCGGTTGATTAAATCTATTCAGCTTTTAGTGCTCACTAGGCGTGTGTTGACTAGCATTACCGATAAGACTTTGGAGCGTTGGTTTGCTAAAACAATCTGAAATGGTTTGTTTTAGAGAAATTCGGCTAAGACTTAGGTTTTCTGTCTCTTTAGTCAGCTGATTGTAATCTTCAAAAATCCGGTTAGAAAGTTGGTTAAGTTCACGTCGCGTATTCAATAATGATAGGACGACAAAGGTTTTTTCATCGATACGTGCAATGATATCTGTTTCGCGGCAAACGTTTTTAAGTACATCAGCGACGGTTACAATGCACTGGTCTGCCGCTTCCACACCATAAGCATGGCTTACCTTATCGAGCTTATCGACGTCTAAAACTAGCAGCCCAATAGATTGCTCGTAACGAGGAGCATCTTTAAGCTTTTGCTCGCCCATTAAATTAAAGCCGTTGCTGTTGAGCAACCCAGTTAGTTCATCTGTCAGTATCAACGCTTCATTCGCATGTTTATTCCACAAAGTTAATAGGTCACCATGAAGTATGTGGGCTATTTGATTAATTAACTTCTCTAAACTTAGTGTTACTGGTGATGAGAGTTGCACCAAAACACAACCAAATAGCTCTTTATTTGACCAATAAATGGGTGAAGCGATAGCGGAGTGTTGATTAAGGTGGATGTTTTTTGGTTGGCTTTCTATTTCAATGTTGGGAAGTTGATTGAGAAATGCCACGTACAGATCACTGAGCTCCGTTGAAGGTAGGGTAAATGAATTAACATCCTTTTTGCTACTCGACACAACACTGAAATGTTTTTCGCACTGCTGCACAATATGACATTGCGTGTTGGGAAAGAGTTCAGCTACCAGCTCAACGGCATCCTGCCAATGTGAAAGGTCAATCAAACTATTACTATGGTGCGATAGACACTGCTGAGTATTAATCATAATGCAAAACCTTGTTATTTTTCTGACCTGCTAAAGCAAGTGGTTTTATGATGTGGTCAATTAGTTTAGCTATGAAAGCGTTACACATTGTCATAATATAGTTTGATTTTATTAAAAAGAGTGACATATGGACGTGAACACATTGATCCAAAAGCTAAAAGATGCACCACAAACTGTAGAGTTTGATGAAATTATAGCCGTTATTGACGACGTATATAATTTTAGTCCAACAACCTTTACCAATGGTGAGACAAAGAACGAACAAGGCCAAAATAACGGCTCATGTAAAATTTTTGCCTTTGCTAAACTAAATGGTCTAACTAAAGAGCAGGCTCTCGCCTGTTTTGGTCGCTATTATAGGGAAGATGTTCTAGGAAACCTAGATGGAACTGATCACCAGAATATTCGTAACTTTATGAAAACAGGTTGGGAAGGAATCGCGTTTTTTGGTGAGGCTTTAAACCTAAAGTGAATAAAAAAGGGAGGCAACGCCTCCCTTTAATTATATTGCCAATGGCATCTGACTTGATGAGTCGTGAGTTTTTGCAACTCGAATTAGTCCAAGTAGGGCAATGATGGACATTACTGCCATAATTGCGCCAACAGGCATCTGGTCAGTCGCAGGGATTGCTGACGCAATTAGTGTTGCAATACCTGCCCCCAAGTTTTGCATACCACCCAATATTGCGCCGCCAGTACCAGCATGATACGGGTAGGGTGAAAGTGCACCTGTCGTTGCCGCAGGGAATAGGATCCCGGCGCCTAAGAAATAAACCGTTGCTCCCCCAACAAGCGTTAAGGCGGTTGTCATCCCCAGCATCCCAGGGATAAGTACAATCAACGAGCCAACCATGATGGCAACAAGACCTACGATTAGTGATGCTTTTTCAGAACGTTTCCGTGCGATGTAACTGGATAGGCCTGCACCAATCAGGTAACCAGGAATAGGTAAAACAAACAAGATGCTCACAATCGTTGCCGGAAGCTTTAAAACACCAGCAAGTAATACACCTGCTGCCGCTTCAAAAACAGCGACGCCTGCGAACGTAGCAACCAAGCACAGCAAGTAACCTTGAAAGCGCTTGCTAGATAGAACAAAACGGTAGCTATCGGTAACGCGTTCATATTTTCTTTTTTCAATCGGCAAGGTTTCGTTAAAGCTCGTCGCCATCGTTATTACCACTGCAATCCCAAACAGAGCAAGGAACAAATAGCTAGAACGCCATCCGAAAACTTCGGTCAAGTATCCGCCAAGTACAGGTGCTAACAAAGGTGAAAAAATAACACACATACTAATAAGGCTATTTACTCGGTGTAATTCGTTTCCTGAAAAACAGTCACGAGTTAGTGTCCGAGACATCGCACCTCCGCAGCCAATTCCAACACCTTGAATAAAGCTACCAGCTAAAAACCATTCATATTGGTGGGCAAATAACGCAAGCAATGTACCCAGAATATAAATAACAAGCCCTGAGATAATAATGGGTTTGCGACCAAGGCGATCAGACAAAGGTCCATAGATAAATTGAGATAAACCGTATGGAATTAGATAGCAGGCCATGACAGCTTGTAGCGCTGCTGGTGACACTAGGAACTCTTTAGCCATGTGACCGATTGACGGTACGTACATGGTTTGAGTCATTTGACCAACAGCCGTCAAAATGGCAATTAGAAAAGTAAGTTTAATGACATTGGAAGAAGCAGACATTACTTTACACCTGAAAGAAAAACCATTAGCAGTAGCTATGGATTAAATTGCGAATTGAATTAAGTTAGAAAGTTCAGGCGCGAGATATTATAGGGGGTTAGAAGAATGGGCAATCAAAAAGTGTGATCTTGAGCAAGATATATTTCTATATTGCCCATTAGAAAATCTAATTAATAATTTTAGTGTACGGTTCATGATATAGGTTGCTTTTCTAAACAATCTCGGCATAAACAAAGCTGGTCTTGTTTGGTTTTAAAACACTCTCGTAGCTCCAGCTCAAAACACCAACAATGACTTTTTCCCGCTTGAATGTCACAGGTAGCAGGTTGGTTACAAGAAGGGCACTGGTTGTTAGAAGTGTGCCTAGACAAAGTTGATAGGATTTCATCACGCTTATGGTCGGTATAGCTTTGACATTGGCTGATTTCTAACATCGTTCGTTTACAACCTGAGCAAATGCCACCATTATTTTTACAAGCGGAGATACACGGTGTTTTCATATGTGATCCCTAGTATTTTAACACTGGCAACTATAATTGATTCGTTCTCAATTGCGAAATTGTAATGTGGTCTAAGTCCTAGATGATTGAAGGGAAATTGAGATTTTAGCTTGACCAAGTAGTCATAAGCGTTAATCTAAAAGTAAATGATAATTAATCTCATTGTAACGATATGATTTCTCTGTTTGCTACTGTTGTTTTTATTTTGGGCTTAGGTTCTAAGTTAAGATTCTCTGTATCTGAGATTTGTTTAAGTGTGTTAATGTTGGTGACAACGTCACATGCTAGACCGCAAAGTGCAGTATACATCCTTATTACACTATTCGTAATAGCACCTTTTTTGGTTCGTTTTCGAGAGTCATTCTTGAGTCGATGCGCATATTGGTTTTGTTTTATTGGCGCTAACTTATTTAATTTGTATTACTTTAGCCTTTCCTAATTATGCTTTGGCGGTTGATATAATAGGGAGTCATCATTTTTCATAAAGATGTTACTTGCGATTAAGCTGCCAATACAGACTAGCCCTAAGCTAAGCAGAATTCCTGCAGAAGGGTGCTCATCAAATATAAGCATTGCCATCAAGGTTGCCAATGCTGGTGTTGCTGAACCAAATGCGGCAGAGCGCTCAGCTCCTAAAACTGTCACCGCTTTTAAATATGTATATGCAGCGATTATGCCCGCACCAAAGCCTTGCACTAGCGTATGTACGGCAAGTTCGGAGTACGGCCAGTTAGAAAGTGGTTGTGAGAAGAGGTAACTGGGTAGTACGTCTAATCCGACGAGTAAAATTAAAGTTACCGTAGAGCAGATTGAAATGAAACCAGCGCTGACTAAAGCTTTCAAGTTAGCGACTCTGGCACAGATCGTAAAAGTCGCCCACATGATGCTCCCCAGAAGAAAGAACAAATGTCCATGAAATAATGTCGGTTGGTACTGATTAAAGCTATTAAACAAAAAGCCTGTAATACCTAATGACAGAATGATCAGACCAATGATGCGATGAGCACTTAAAGGTTGCTTAAAAAACAGGACTGCAATTGCAGAGACAAATAGGGGCAGCGTTCCGGGTATGAGTGCGCTACCGTCTGCGACGGGTGCATTTTCCATCCCAAAGCTAGCCACAAGTAAATAGGGAATACCGCAGCCAATGAACATCCCGAGCAAGTATTGTTTTGGGACAGCTATCAAGGTTGACCTGTGTTTCCACACCCATGGGAATAGTATTAGTGCAGGCAGGGCAAATCGAGTTAATGCGATATCTGCTGGGGTGAGCAGTGACAAAGCACCTCCTCGTAATGAAAGAAAAAATCCAGACCATAATAATAACGTTATGGTCATTGCAAGATATCCAGCCAGCATCATATGTTACTCAAATGTAAATAATGGTTGTTATTATGAGTTTTAACTATTGCTTTTGTGTGGCAAAGTTAGGCAAAAATGATGACTAAATTAGAGATTAATAGCGTAGAATGCACATTTTTTGATGGAAACGATTATGGATAGAATTGATAGACATATTTTGGAATTACTTCAGAGAGATGCACGCCAATCTACTGCTGACCTTGCAGAAAAAGTTGGCTTATCAGCATCTCCATGCGCACGTCGTGTAAAACGATTAGAGGAAGAGGGCATCATTGATGGATACCATGCCAATTTATGCAAAACTAAAGTTGGTGTAGGGATGGTGGTATTTGTTGAGGTCAGTTTGAGTAATCATCAAGTGGATTCTATTGATGTTTTTGAAGGGGCTATTACAGAGATGAGCCAAGTGATCAGCTGTCATGTGGTGTCAGGCGCATACGATTATTTATTAGAAGTAGTGAGTAAGGACTTAGAAGGATATGAGTCTTTTATACGTCAATTGCAATGCATGGATACGGTTAAAGATATCCATACGCACCTATCCATTCGACAAGTAAAAAAGACACGTGAATTACCCGTCTTCAATTAGATATTTTCTGTACTTCCTCAATAGGGCCAACCTCATTCTCTAATTGTAATGGTGGGGCATAAAGGGATATTTGGTTACGTCCACTTCTCTTGGCTTGATAAAGGGAAAGATCTGCTCGTTTTAACCATTTTTCAATATCATCCCCATACAGCGATTCTGCGATGCCAACACTTAACGTGATGTTAATATCGTTAGGGAATGTAATGTCTTTGATTTGTGAAAATACTTTACGCATCGCAATGTGTGCTGAATTTTGATCGGTATCGTTGAGTAAGAGTAGAAATTCATCCCCCCCTAAGCGAAACAAGGCGTCTTGAGTACGAGTACTGCTTTTGATGGTCGTCACTACTTTGTTAATGACGTCATCGCCGACGTCATGTCCATATAAATCGTTAACGGTTTTAAATCTATCGATATCAATCATAGCAACGGTAGAAGAACTTGACTGCCGCAAACTCCGTTGCAAAAAACTATCCAGTTGGCGACGGTTTAATGCTCCTGTCATCGCATCTCTAGTCGATAAATAATGCAATTCATTGTGCAAATTCATGATGGATTTAACCACATAGTGACCGATGATCAGACACGTTATTAAGGAAATAAAAAATCTTAAAGTTTCCGCAGGATCTTGATGAGGAAGCGCAACAATGGAGCTACCAGCAATAATGATGACATTGGCTGGTAAATAACGGTTCTCTGGTAGAAGAAAAATGACAGAAATCACCACAGGATAGACCCAATAAGTTGCCAGAGTTCCAAATATATGGACAGACAAAAGTAGAGAAGTAATAAGTAAACAGAGCGGTATAATATGGCCAACAATACTTCTTCGGCTGTATATGATCGCTGCGATCTCCGCCAATAAACTTAATTCAAAGCTAAGCAGTACCGCTCCTAGCATTATTTCGCCAATAATCAGGTTTTTGATACCCAAGGGGAAAAAAATCAAGATCGTAATAGTCGCAACGACTTTAAGTACTTTTTTTTGTTGAGCAGTGCTGAGAATGCTATCGGATGCTGAATCAAGGAAGAGAGACTTTCTATCCATAACTCCCCTCATAGGTTAGGAAAACGGCGGAGATAGTACGATATGTATAGTTAAAAAGTAAGTCTAAAGTTTGATAATTGCAATGTAAGGCAGGAACCCGGGACAGGGCATTACTGTCCCGGGATGGTTTTAGAAAGGATAGTAACCTAACATCTCCATCATGATTTGGTCTGATATATAACTGTGTGCTGCGGTTGTAGGGTGAGTAACGCCCCAGAACACGTATTTATCAGAGCCATATTGGGCACAGTCATTCGTAAGGTTATGACTTTTTAGATAGTCGAACGCTGAACTACGGTTAATATCGAGACAGGCATCTTTTGCATTAACGAACCCATGTTGCTGAGGTGAGTTAATCATTGAGTTAAACAGTGTGTAAGCGTCGTAAAGCTGAATATTGATACCGCTTGTTTGGCGTTGTTTAACCTGCTCACGAATGTACTGATTAAATGCGATGATTTTTGCGCGAACTTTTTCTATTTCATCATCTGATGAGTACTTAAATTGTGGGGCATAAGTCGCGTCAGGTAGTGTTAGCAACAGTAAGTTCTTGGCGCCGGACTGAGTTAGATTATTCAGCGCGTCTGAGAAGTCTGATTTCACATCTTCTACAGAGCGGTTGTAGTTCATGAAATCATTCAAACCGAAAATAAAGGTATATAGCGTATTATCTGGATCGTGATGTTTGGCACTCTCCATATAAGTGAGGTAAGACTTAATTTGATCTTTTACGCCTGTCAAAAGAGCATACTGGTTCGAACCCGCAGCTCCACCAACTGCCCAATTGTAAACGGGTAGTTGTTGGTTGTTACCGAGATACTCTGTCCAGACTAAGCCATTGGAGAAATGTCCGGCATACCAGCTGCTAGGATCAGGAAAACGCCATTGCGTTGCATTAAACATATTACCAGTATCGGAAAGACTATCACCAAAAGCGACGATACGGTTTATACCTTTACGTACAACCTGATCGTTGGTCCAAATGGTATGATTCAATGAAACACCGTAATCTGACGCATAATAGAGAATGTCAGCATTCGGATTGTTTGTTCCTATCGTCTGTTCACAGCGTTGCTTGATTTCCTGCTGAGGCGTTTCTGTGTAGAACATATTCTTGGCTGTAAACGGCGACCACCAGTAACCATTTATTTTGTAGTCTTTCCCGTTTGTATCTTTTGCCCATACCCAATCACTACCTGCCTCATCGTGACTCGCTCCCGTACGATACCAACAACGTACATAAGTAGATGTGGTTGGCTGGATTACACTGAGTATGTCACTCCAGCCAAATCGGCTTGAAGGGATTAAGTCTTCTGAGAAGCTAAATGTGTTAGCCATTGCAGAAGATATAGGAAGCAGCGAACATAATAATAAAGCTTTCTTATTCATAGTTTTTCTCTAGCATTTTATAGACGTTGTTTGTGAAACAACTTGTTTTATTGTGAAATAAGCAGCCTGAATGGTATGACTGCTAGTCATGGAAGCTACCAATGGAGATATTGCGTTTCAAATAGAAATAGAGTTTTAATTCTAATTCTGTGACTCTATGACACAGAAAACGTTTGCGGTTGGGCTTGTCCCAATACAATGGGCTACCGGTTTGATGTTAGGGTGAAGTTCACTAGAGAATAAGGCTGGAAATGGCTCCATCGACATACTTTTCGTGATGGAATTTCGTCCGAGAAAAAGGAGCGAAGTTAGAGACAGAGCCTCACTCACAGTAAACTTAAAGCTCAGTGAGGCTATTGGTTTGTAAACCTGACGCTAGGATTAGGGTGAGTTTGCCAATACTAGATACGTTATTCTGGTTTGGTTATGCTACCTAATTCTAAAACAGGCGCAACATCAATGTCTTCTGCGTTCATCATTGATGAAATTCGTTGAACAGAGGAGAGCAATAATGTTTGTTCCCACTCTTCTAACTTCTGGAACTTATTAATAAAGCTTTGTTGCAATGGCAGGGGAGCTTCCAGCAATATTTTTTCACCTTCAGGTGTCAATAAAGCGTGTACTTTGCGCTTGTCTTGAACATTTCTTACTCGCTTAACCATCCCATTTCGCTCAAGCCGATCGAGAATAGTGGTTGCTGTAGCTTGGCTCATATTCGTATGGTTCGAGAGCTGTTTAATGGTCACTTCACCTAATTCTTTAATAGAACGCATAAGAATCAACTGCGGACCGGTAAGCCCAGACTCTTTACTTAATTTTTTTGAATGTAGGTCAATTGCGCGAATAATTTGGCGAATTGATACTAAAACTTCTTCGTGCTTTTCCAATCTTCTATCCAGAAATAATTACAAGGGTGATCAAAGAGAGTGTATGCGACGGACGATACCGCAAAAGGAAATTGATTAAAAGTAAGAGAGTAAAAAGCTTTAACTCAGTCATTAACATACTCTAATTGTTTACGAGGTAATACGTCGCTTGGAATAAACATTGTCGACTTATTTTGATTAGTCGCTTTTATGCAGGCTCAGCATGAAAGTTTAGTGTACAAATGATTTTTGTAGTGTTTCTGAATTTGAGGGTTGGTTGTTTTTTTATCGAATGAAAAGAAAAAAGAGAATTTTTTGACTAAAAACCATACATTTGCTGGATCTTGTTGTGACGAAGCGTACAATATTTGTCACCTGAAAACAGCTGATGGTATCTGAGTAAGAGCGATATTCATTACAACACGAATTGTTGTGGGGGATATGAGGCTTTTTGTTGGTTCAGATATCGAGAGAGGAAGAATGACAAAAGGTATTGATAAGTACAGTATCGATAGTACCGATTACACAATCGGTCAAGATAACGTACAAAAATGGGGTTTTGATGTACATAACCCGGTGTTTGGTACAAGTGCAGGTTTTATTGCCTTGTTTTTGATCGCAACGCTTGTTGTGGATGCTGATACGGCAAAAAGTGCATTAGATGGGCTTAAGTGGCAAATCATTGGCTCATTTGATTGGCTATTTATCTGGTCAGGGAACATTTTTGTGATCTTTTGCTTGGCACTGATCGTTTCACCATTAGGTAAAATTCGCCTTGGTGGCCAAGACGCGTCTGCGGACTATTCGTTTATTTCTTGGTTGTCGATGCTCTTTGCTGCCGGTATGGGTATCGGCCTAATGTTTTGGAGTGTGGCAGAGCCTGTTGCCTATTTTACTGGCTGGTATGAAACACCACTTGGTGTAGAAGCGAATACAGCAGAAGCGGCGAAGCTCGCAATGGGCGCAACGATGTTCCACTGGGGACTTCATCCTTGGGCTATCTACGGTGTTGTCGCATTGTCTCTTGCCTTTTTTGCTTACAACAAAGGATTACCGCTCTCTATTCGTTCGATTTTTTATCCTCTATTAGGTGATAGAGCTTGGGGATGGGCTGGCCACATCGTTGACATTTTAGCCGTAGTTGCAACGCTATTTGGTCTAGCAACATCTTTGGGATTAGGCGCTCAACAAGCGGCGAGTGGTATCCATCATGTGTTTGGTGTCGATGCTGGTCTTGGTCTTCAAATTACCGTGATCACCGTTGTTACGTTACTTGCTGTAGTTTCTGTTATCCGCGGAATCGATGGTGGGGTAAAGGTTGTAAGTAACATCAATATGATCGTTGCTTTCCTCCTACTTATCCTAGTATCACTTATCTGTTATGCGGTGGCATTTGGAAATATTCCAACAACGTTCATGGCATATGTCGAAAACATTATTCCATTAAGTAACCCTCATGGCCGTACTGATGAAGCTTGGTTCCAGGGCTGGACTGTATTCTACTGGGCTTGGTGGATCTCATGGTCACCATTTGTTGGCATGTTCATCGCTCGCGTATCTAAAGGTCGTACTGTTCGTGAGTTCATGACAGCGGTTCTATTAGTTCCAACAGCAGTTACGTTGATTTGGATGTCAGTGTTTGGTGGTATTGCCATTGATCAAGTGATGAACAATGTTGGTGAACTAGGCGCGAAAGGTTTGACTGATGTCTCTCTTGCAATGTTCCAGATGTTTGATGTTCTGCCTTATGGCACTTTGCTTTCAATCATTGCTGTCGTTTTGGTTTTAGTCTTCTTTATTACGTCTTCAGACTCTGGCTCATTGGTGATCGATAGCATCACTGCTGGTGGTAAAGTGGATGCGCCAGTGCTTCAGCGCGTGTTTTGGGCCTTTATGGAAGGCGCAATTGCTGTTGCTTTACTATGGATTGGCGGTACAGAAGCAATCCAAGCGCTTCAAGCCGGAGCCATTTCAACAGCGTTACCATTTACAATTGTATTGCTGTTAATGTGTGTTAGCTTGTTGCTAGGTATGCGGACAGAAAAATTCGAGCGTTAATTCATGACACTCTGAAAATGTAGATAATTTAATAAAGCCAGTAACGTCCAGTTACTGGCTTTTTTCGTAGATGCCACGACGTTCATTTAGTTAAAGAAGCGGTTAGTGATTAGGTCATGTTGTTAGTAACCAAAGAAGTTAGCCCATTGACACCAGACATCTTGTAAACCAGCTAAATCTCCCTTAACAAAAGTTACTTGTTGTCCCGGCTTTGCTTGGGCGAGCCTAGGTAAGTCTATTCGTGCGACACAGCCAATTTTGGGGTAACCCCCAATCGTTTGTCTGTCATTTAATAAAATGATTGGCTCTCCATTCGGGGGGACCTGTATCGCACCCAAAGCTATCCCTTCACTCAAAATCGCTTTTTCCGGTGCAGTTATGGCGGCTCCTTCGAGTCTATAGCCCATTCTGTTTGAATGCTGACTGATACGGAATTTACAATTGTAGAATTGATTTAAACTTTCTTGACTGAACATATGGTGCTGATAGCTTTCGATTACGCGGAGTTTTAAAGGCAAGTTATAGTCGGGTTTATATCGAAATGTTAGTTGAACGGACTTGTGATCAATATGATTTGAAGTAAAAGCTATGGTATCTCCTTCGGCTATTGAACATCCGTTTTTTAAGCCACCAAGTTTATCTTTTGTAACCGTTGCGCAGCTACCTACTTGCATTGGTACTTTAAAGCCGCCTTTTACCGCTAAATAGCTTCTCAAACCATTCTTTGGCAATGAAAAAGACAATATCTGTCCCTTATATGCAGAAAATGTGGCCCAGTTAACTAGTGGTTCACCATCGAGTTTTGCATTTAGATCTCCACCAGTGATTGAAAGCTGGCAGTCTGAATTAATTCTAAATGCTGCTTGCCCTAAGGTAATTTCAAGTACGGGGCTGTTAACAGGGTTTCCTAATAAGTGATTTGCCCAGCTATAAGCATAATCATCGACGGGACCTCCTTGAGCTAATCCCATGTGTGCAACGCCAAATCTGCCGAAATCTTGTAGCAATGTAAGTGGGCCGGGCTTAACCACAGTGATCGTGTTATTACTCATTGACGCCTTCCTGCGGCAATATGCCACCTAAGCTAAGGAATTCTTGTTTACCGATTGGTCGGAAAGTCACTTGAGTACCAATTTCGAATGGAATCATAGGGTGGTTAGTTGGCTGATATAACTCAAGCGGGCAGTTCCCGATAATGTTCCAGCCACCAGGAGATTCTGACGGATAAACCGCAGTCTGATCTTCGGCAATAGCGACACTTCCTTTCGCAACTTTAAGTCTAGGCCTATTGTGACGCGGTAACGAAATTTGAGGATTTAAGCCAGATAGAAAAGCGAAACCAGCACTAAAGCCGATAGTACTAACGGTATAGGTAACGTTACTATGAAGTTGGATTACATCTTCAGTCCGATAACCCTGTTGGTGATATTTGGTTAAATCAGGCCCTACAGTTAAGTCGTAATAAACTGGTAACTCTATTTTAGTTTGTGAAATAGCAGTGATGGTATCGTTTGTAGCTTGAATCAATAGCTTATTTATTAGAGCTACAATGTCTGGTGTATGAATTCGGTAGGGAAGATAATCAACCAATAGAGTGTTAAAAGCTGGAGTTATGTTCATTATCCAAGGGGATAGTTGCTCTCTGAGTTGGTCGTTTATATGACCTATGTAGCGTGAAAGATTAACAGATGGCGGGCTGTTGAAGCGAATCAATAAGCTGCTTTCGGAGACAGGGTCGATAGCAAAGTCTGAAAACATCTAATCCTCCAAAATGGTTTTGATTTTAGATATTAATTGCACTGAAGATTCGTTATCACTATGAACACATATCGTATCGGCTTCTATGGGAATAAAATAACCATCTAATGTATGCACTTTGCCATAATTCACGATTTGTTTTACTTGATTGAGAATATCGTCTTCTGATTGTAATAAAGATCCTTGTATCTTTCGCGAAGCTAATGTTCCATTCGCGAGATAGGCTCGGTCAGCAAACGCTTCAAACAACAGTGGAAGTTCATACTTATCGGCAATATCAAGAAAACGTTCGTTATCTTGTATAGCTAACATCATCAGGGGAACTCCAAAGCTTGATACAGCCAAACAGATGGCTTCAAAGATGCCTAAGTCCCGCATCATATCGTTATATAATGCGCCATGAGGTTTCACATATTGTAACGTTGTGTTTTGGTATTCGCACAGACCCTTAATAGCCCCAATTTGGTAGACCAACATATTGGTTATCTCCTCGGGTTCCATAGGAATCGTACGACGTCCAAAACCTTGAAGGTCTGGATATCCGGGATGGGCGCCAATTTTTACATCATTTTGAATTGCTAATGCAATGGTATCGTACATAACTTGTGGGTCAGAAGCATGAAAGCCGCAAGCGATGTTAGCCATATCAATCCAGCGCATAGCCATTGAATCTTGGTTAAGCGACCAAATTCCGAAGCTTTCACCCATATCACAGTTAAGAGTTATTGCTTTAGTTTTCATTTATTTTTGACTCCATATCACAATATGTGTCTCATTTGCTAAAATAGTCATTAAATAGTGAGCGATATCATCGTTTTAGCGAATGCTTATGGATGACTGTCTTTCTCAATATACATTTATATCAGTAAGTGGAATAATAAAATTTGCTTATGTAGCTGGATTCATAGATGCCTAATACGAAGTTAAGTCCATTAATATTATTGTTGGTTAGTGTTCCTGTTTATAGTGACGACTCGCTAGAGCATCTCATGTCATTGAGTTTAGAAGAACTTTCAATGTTAGAAACTGAGATGCAAATTTCATCAAAATTTTCACAAAAACTCTCAGAGATCCCCGCTTCGGTATATGTGCTGGACCATGAACGTATACAAAGAAGTGGTGTACGTAGCATTGCAGAGGCTCTCGCGCTTGTTCCAGGCTTAAATGTCACAAAAGCTTCGGAAACAACGCCTATAGTGTCAAGCCGCGGCTTTCATGATGGCTTTTATAATAAGATGTTAGTCTTAATTGACGGCCGTAGTTTGTATAGCCCGGTATATGGTGGGGTCTATTGGCGAGATGTGGATTACATATTACCGGATATCGATAGAATCGAAGTTCTTAGAGGTCCCGGTGGTTCAATTTGGGGTGGGAATGCGGTCAATGGTGTTATTAACATCATTACGAAACCGATTTCTGAAACTCAGAATACGCTTGCCACAACAACTCTCGATGAAAAAGGTGGTAAAAGCATTAGTGTGAGAACTGGACTTGCATTTAATGAAAACACCTCAGCAAAAGCCTTTTACAAGTATCGTGACCAGAAAGTGTATTTTAATTACCCGGCTTACTCAATGGAACAGCATCTTGCGGGGATGTCGTTTGAGGGGAAAGGTGCCAACCTAGATTGGAATCTAGACTTGGGTGCTCAAAAAAATATATGGTTCTATGATAATTTGCGACTACATTTTACACCAGTAAGCTACGAGGGTGGAGTAGTCTCACGTGTTGAAGGCCTTAATCAAAAGCTATACGCACAACTTGGTGTTAGTAATACGCTATCCGAGACGTTAATAAGTAACTATCGGGTTGGCCTCTCCTATAGCGACGAAGACGCGATTGATGGGCCCGGAAGCTACACTTTATTTGATGCCGAAGTTAATTTTAGAAACAAAGCCAGTGATCAACATGTTTTGACTTACGGCGGTGGTTATCGGTTTATCAATGCACACTTTAATCGAACAGTGGATGAGTTAGATATCTACAATATCGACGTTTTTTCTCGGTCTTACGAGTTATCTGGTGCAAAAGACAGCACCCTAAACGCGTACATTCAATCTGAGTTTGAATGGAATGACTCTTTCAAAACCGTTGCCGGAGCGAAAGCAGAATACTTTGAATATACCAACGCATTCGAGCTTTCCCCTCAACTCCGCGCACTGTATCAGCTTGATAAGAAAAATACTCTTTGGGCTGGCATCGGACGTGCAGTGACTTCTCCGTCTTATATTGACAATGCCGCACACTATTACCCGGCATTCACACTAGGCAATTTCTTATTGGTGGAAGATTCTAAGCCAAATCCTGACATGGGAACAGAGTCTGTTGTTACAACTGAGCTTGGTTACAGACGAATTGCTCAGCAATATGAGTTAGACATTACGTTATTTTATAGTGAGCATGAGGATGTTAGAGGTGTAGAAGACGTCGGCTGGTCTCCTGATTATCTGCATGTTTTTGAAACTCAAATCACCGATGCTTATTCACTAAGAACATACGGTGCTGAGGTAGGAGCTCAATGGCAGCTCTCAAAACAGTTTCGAACGTTTCTATCATACAGCTACTTTAAGTCTCAAAGTCAATGGGATGGTGGAAGTGATTCTGATGGTAGTGCGGTCGATTTATATAAAATAGATGACCACCATTTAGTTTCACTTCAAGGTTTATGGGATATCTCTAAGCAGTGGCAGCTTGATTTTGTTGCTCGCGGCCAAAGTATTCGTTACCCAGAAAGTTTAATTCAGATCCCTAATTATTTGGCATTAGATGTACGGCTTGCTTGGCAATATGATCAAAGTGCCCCTTTGTTCGAGTTCATGGTAAAAAACCTTGGAGAACAGACAGGTTATTACATGGACGGTGAATCATACTGGTTCAGCTATGGTCAAGAACAGCTCGTTTATTTGAGGGCCTCTTATGAATTTTAAGTCGCTGCTCATTTTGGCTATAGCTTCTTTCTCTTTTAGTTATTCTTCCTTTGTAGTGGCGAAATACACACCAGAACAAGTGAAAGCCGTTTACCTTTTTCGTATTGCGAGTTTCATCCATTGGGTGGATGAAAATAATATGGTCGAAGTCAGGTACTGTGTCCCCGACAATAAGCGAATTAAAGAGCTTTTGATTTCAATCACCGCTGGGAAGTTGATACGTGAGTTACCTATTACCGTCACGGAGAATTCTTGCGATATTTTGTTTGTATCAGACAAGTCTAACTTAGCATTAGTGCAAGGTTCAGATAAACACACAGTTACTGTTGGAGACATAACTAGCTTTACCGCTAATGGTGGCGCAATTGGGCTTGAAAATGTCAACGGTAAGATAAAGCCAAGGGTAAACTTGGATAATATTGGTGACTATTCCATCTCTTCAAATTTCCTACGTGTGGCTACAGTAGAAGGGGGCGAAAATGAGCGTCCTTAATCACTTCTCACTCAAAAGCAAATTAATGCTACCAATTGTCTTATTCACAAGTGTTATTTTCTTTGTATCTCAGATGTATACATTGAGTTTGGCGTTTGAAAGTGAAAAAGAAAATGTCATTGAACGAGTAACCGTGCTTGCAAAGGGAGTGGCATACAACTTACAAGCAGCAATTTTATTTAATGATGAACTGACGGCAACAGAAGTACTTTCTGCGTTCTCTGCGGATGATGAGGTGCTGAGAGTAAAACTCTATACGCAAGATAATCGTCTTTTCTCCATGTATGAGCGTGACAACGTAACTGCGCCGGTGCCAAATGATGCCCAGCAAAGTGAACTATCACGTAAACAGCAGTCAATTGGAGATAAACACATTTATTTGGTTGTCCCCGTTGTTGTTGAACACGAGACTATCGCAAGTTTACGTGTTGTTATCTCAAAAGACTCGTACAACGATCTATATCGTAGCGCACTCAACAACGCTGCCTTGTTCCTAATATTTTTGATTATGTCTGCAACCATGCTCTATCTGATGGTTCAGAAAGTCATCATTGAACCTGTATACTCGTTGAATCAAGGGATGCGGACCTTTATTGAGCGCAAGCGCCATACAGGAAAAATTACGACTAAATCAAATGATGAAATCGGGCATTTGGTTGCTGCATTTAACACAATGATCGATAGGTTAGAGCAAAGAGAAAAACAAGTTGCTTTTACGTTGGATAAGCTTGAAGAAGAAAAGTCATTTGCAAATGAAGTGGTTGAGACAGTTCAGCATGCGCTTGTTGTAGTAAATCAAAAGGGTGAGGTTATACACTTTAATGCAGCAACGTGTGAGGTATTTCGTTGCACAAGCGCTTATTTGAAGGGAGTGCACCTAAACTCACTAATTGACACTTCAAATAAGTTAATTAGCCAAGCGATCAATAATGGGATTGAGTTTAGTGAACGCCAGCTATGGGTAACAGATGTATTTGGTCATAACCAGCTATTGCAAGTTAGTTGTACTAAGTTATCTAAAGTCGGACAAATGCTGTTCGCTATTCAGGACGTAACGGATGTTGAGGCTGCACTTAGTCGTCAAAGATTGGCTGCGGGCGTATTTGAAAATAGCCAAGATGGCTTGATGGTGGTGAATCAAGATGGTGTCATCACCATGGTAAACCCAGCGGTAACAAACCTGTTGGGATATGCTCAAGAAACCATGATTGACCGAAAACCAAGTGATGTTTTAGAGTGGCAGCAGTTTATGTCCTTGATGCCAACCATCGAAGAGTCGGTGGTAAACTACGGCCAATGGCAGGGTGAAATTTGGGAAAAACACATTTTTGGTCACCTTGTACCAATGTTTGTGAAAGTCAGTAGAATCGTTAATCACGATGATGATCAGCTTTATGACTTTGTTTTCATACTCTCTGATCTATCGAATATAAAAGAGATGGAGCGGCTTGAATATCTTGCTCACCATGATTCTCTAACAGGCCTTGCAAATCGTGCTCAGCTATACCGTTCATTAGATGAAACCTTACGGGACCAAACGAGTAAAACAGCGTTTGCCTTGTTGTACATTGACTTAGATGGCTTTAAGGCAGTGAATGACACCTACGGGCATGATGCGGGTGATGAAGTCCTAAAACAGGTCTCTGAAAGGCTACTATCTCAAGTTCGTTCTCAAGATCTGGTTGCGAGACTCTCAGGGGATGAGTTTGTTGTATTGATCAACCCAACAGACCCGGACAGTGTCCAAGTTTTAGCAGAAAGGCTAATTACGTTAATCGGTCAAGACATCATTTACAAAGGGCGTTCTGTTAATGTTGGTGCAAGTATTGGCGCTAATGTAATAACGGACCGGAATAAATCTCTAGACGACATTATGAAAGCCGCCGATACGGCGATGTACAATGCGAAAAGCAAAGGCAAAGGCTGTTTTGTGATGGCAAAGGCGTCGTAAGCCTGTTGAGTCTCACTTTGTTGACTATATTTTTTTAAAGTTACTCGTTAGTATCTGACGAAAACAAATCAAAAGGTTAGTTACATGAAAGTACTAGTAACCGGCGGTATGGGTTATATAGGAAGCCATACTTGTATTCAGATGATCGAAGCAGGAATGACACCTGTCGTTCTCGATAACCTATACAACAGCAAAAAAACAGTATTAGAGCGCATTGAAACTGTTGCTGGGGAAATGCCAGCATTTATTGAAGGCGACATTCGCGATAAATCGCTACTGGTTTCTGTGCTTAAAGAGCACAGCATTGAAGCAGTAATCCACTTTGCAGGCTTAAAAGCTGTGGGAGAGTCTGTTGAGAAGCCATTAGAGTATTACGATAACAACGTACATGGCACGCTTGTTCTAGTTGATGCAATGCGCGAAGTGGGTGTTAAAACTCTTGTGTTCAGTTCATCAGCAACAGTTTATGGCGATCCGGCTTCTGTGCCTATTACGGAAGATTTCCCTACGAGTGCAACAAACCCATATGGTCGCAGCAAGCTAATGGTGGAAGAGTGTCTCGGAGATTTCCACAAAGCAAACCCAGATTGGAGTATCACGTTACTGCGTTACTTTAATCCAGTCGGCTCACATCCAACTGGCTTATTGGGTGAAGACCCGCAAGGCATTCCAAATAACTTAATGCCGTTTGTGTCTCAAGTCGCAGTAGGGCGTCGTGAGTTCCTATCGGTATTTGGTAACGACTACCCGACGAAAGATGGCACTGGTGTTCGCGATTACATCCATGTGATGGACTTATCTGATGGTCACGTTGCTGCTTTAGAAAAAGTGGGCAAGAAAGAAGGCTTGCACGTATACAACTTAGGTACGGGCAATGGATACAGTGTGTTGGAAATGGTTCAAGCATTCGAAAAAGCTTCCGGCCGTGAAGTTCCATATAAACTTGTTGACCGTCGTCCTGGCGATATCGCCGAGTGTTGGGCAGATCCAGCGAAAGCAATGAATGAACTCGATTGGAAAGCGACTCGTACACTTGATGATATGACAGCAGATGGCTGGCGTTGGCAATCGAATAACCCAGAAGGGTACCCTGAAGCGTAAATTTACTGCATGATGAAAGCCTTCGTTTATTAACGAAGGCTTTTTTATAGCCAACAGTTTTGTCGCCACATTGACTTGTAGATAAAATAAAAGCCACCAAAAGGTGGCTTTTAACGTATCAACATAAATAGGCAAATGTTGATTATGATTGCTTATCTTTGCCCATAGACAAGAGCCAAACGGAAACTGCAGCAACAGCAACAAAGCCCGATAGAATGATAACTGGCATAGCGCTGTAACCTAAGATATGCCAAATTGCTGATTCTAATGTACTCATTGGTTTGTCCCCTTATTGCCAGCCTTCAACGCCATGCATGTTTGGCAGTTTGTGCGCGATGCCTTTATGGCAGTCTACACAGGTTTTCTCACCAGATGCTAAAGCAGTTGAGTGTTGTTTTGCACTTCTTGAGCCTTGTTCAGAAAAATCCATAAACTCAAACTCGTGACAATTTCGACATTCAAGTGAATCGTTATTTTTCAAACGAGCCCACTCACGCTCTGCGAGGTGTGCACGACGTTGTTCGAATTTCTCAGGAGTGTCGATTGTTTTCAAAACATAATGCGCAAAGAGCTCTTTCGATGCTTGCACCTTACGAACGATCTTATCTGTCCATTCATGAGGTACATGACAGTCTGAACAAATAGCTCGCACACCTGAACGGTTAGAGTAGTGGATAGTCTCTTGTATCTCAGCAACGATAGGAGCGTGACACCCTGAACAGAATTCCTCGCTGTTAGTCGCTTCCATACCCGTGTTAAATGCGCCCCAGAATAGAAGACCACCAGCAAACCCCATCGCTAAAACAACGCCAACGGCAGCTTTACTTGGGCTTGTTAGTCTCTTCCAAAACGCTTTAAGTATTTTCATAGATAGCCTCTTTTTCGTATTGGTTGGCTATTACTTGCGTAACGAATCAACGCGCTGGAATTCGTTATTAACTAACGGCTTAGCATTGGCTTGTGGAACGTGACATTGCAAGCAGAAGTAACGACGAGGTGAAACATCAGCAAGCACCGCGTCTTCGCGGTTCATATAGTGAGTCACACTGATTTTCGTTGCACCCATTTCCTTTGCATTTTTCCAACTATGGCAGGCTAAACACTTATTTGCGTTAAGTGAAACTTCATATCCACGAATATTATGGGGGATAAGTGGTGGCTGATACACAAAGTCTGTATCAAGTACCTGTTCTTTAGGGTATTTCTTAAACTCATCGGCTGGGCGCGTGTCTTCAAGATTTGAAGCTCCACGTAAAGACTCAAGTCCACCGATACCACCAGGGTTGTCAATCTCAGCTTGAGCAACACCCGTAACCAATGCACCAACAGACAACAGTGCAATGACAAATT
Organism: Vibrio sp. TRT 21S02; assembly: GCF_050113675.1. Taxonomy (NCBI): domain Bacteria; kingdom Pseudomonadati; phylum Pseudomonadota; class Gammaproteobacteria; order Vibrionales; family Vibrionaceae; genus Vibrio; species Vibrio sp. TRT 21S02. Next base: position 196,762 of record NZ_JBNJOI010000002.1, on the reverse strand, counting down.
TTCTCATGATAAATTCTCCGCCTTAGGCTAATTCTTTGGGCTGCCAAACAAGTTGGCAGCCATGCATTCATTGCTAGTTATGCGATCTTAGTGATTTTTACAGGACACTTTTTAAAGTCAGTTTGTTTAGAAAGTGGGTCTGTAGCATCAAGAATTAACTTGTTAATCAAAATGCGTGCATCAAAGAATGGTACAAAGACCAAACCTTCAGGTGGACGGTTACGACCGCGAGTTTCGACGCGAACGCGAACTTCGCCACGTTTGTTAGAGATAAGAACTTCGTCACCACGACGAACACCTTTCGCTTTCGCATCTGCTGGGTGCATATAACAAACTGCGTCCGGAACCGCTTTATACAGCTCTGGAACACGACGTGTCATAGTGCCGGTGTGCCAATGCTCTAGTACACGTCCAGTACATAGCCACATATCAAATTCAGCATCTGGAGATTCAGGTGGTGCTTCGTATGGTGCGGAGATTATGAATGCTTTGCCATCTGGTTTGCCGTAGAAGTCCCATCCAGAGCCTTTTTTAGCATATGGATCTGAACCTTCTTTATAGCGCCAAAGTGTTTCTTTGCCATCAACAACTGGCCAACGAAGTCCGCGTGTTTGGTGGTAAACGTCATATGGAGCAAGGTCGTGAGCTTTGCCGCGGCCAAATATTGCATATTCTTCAAACAGACCTTTCTGAACGTAGTATCCAAAGTGGTGAGCGTCATCATTGAGTTCTTTTGCTTCTTCGACAGAGAACCTATCAACGACGCCATTTTTGAATAGCATGTCATACATTGTCTTACCACGGTATTGTGGTGCTTTTGCTAGTTGCTCTTCCGTCCAGACTTCTTCCATTTTGAAGCGCTTAGAAAACTCCATGACTTGCCATAGATCTGACTTAGACTCGCCAATGGTTTCTACTTGTTGATACCAAGCTTGAGTACGACGTTCAGCGTTACCATATGCGCCTTCTTTTTCTACCCACATTGCTGTTGGCAAGATTAGGTCGGCAGCTTGTGCAGTAGCAGTAGGGTATGGGTCTGAACAAACGATAAAGTTTTCAGGGTTGCGGTAACCCGGTAGACGTTCGCCATTAATGTTTGGGCCAGCCTGCATGTTGTTATTACACATAACCCAATAAGCATTTAGCTTTCCATCACGCAACATGCGATCTTGAAGTACGGCGTGGTATCCAGGTTTTGGAGGAATGACACCATCAGGAATATTCCAGATCTTCTCAGCGACCTTACGGTGTTTCGGATTCGCTACCACCATATCAGCAGGAAGACGGTGAGCAAACGTACCCACTTCACGTGCTGTACCACAAGCAGAAGGTTGACCAGTCAATGAGAATGGGCTGTTACCCGGTGTTGCAATTTTACCAGTAAGCAGGTGAAGGTTATAAATTAGGCTGTTTACCCAAACACCACGTGTATGCTGGTTTGTACCCATAGTCCAAAGTGACATAACTTTGGTATTTGGATCTGCATACTGCTTAGCTAGTTCGACCAATTGCTCTTCAGAGACTCCAGACATCTCGGCTGACTTCTCAAGTGTGTATGGCGCAACAGACTTCTTATACTCTTCGAATGAGATAGAAGTTAACTTACCAGAGTTTGGATTCGCTGCGGCTTTTTGCAGCGGGTCATCATCTCGAAGACCGTAACCAATGTCAGTCGCAGTTTGTTTAAAGTTGGTGTGTTTATTAACAAAATCCCAGTTCACAGCATCATTTTGGATGATGTAGTTTGCAATGTAGTTTGCAATCACAAGGTCTGTTTGAGGTTTGAAAATGTAGCCTTTATCAGCAAGTTCAAATGAACGATGGAAATATGTAGAAAGTACATTTACCTTAACGTGCGGATGGCTTAGGCGTCGGTCAGTAATGCGAGTCCAAAGTACAGGGTGCATTTCAGCCATGTTTGAACCCCAAAGCACAAACGAGTCAGCTGCTTCGAAGTCATCGTAACATCCCATTGGCTCATCAATACCAAATGTGCGCATGAAAGCGCCTACAGCGGAAGCCATACAGTGACGAGCATTAGGGTCGATATTGTTAGAACGGAAGCCCGCTTTCATCATTTTTGCTGCAGCGTAGCCTTCCATAACGGTCCATTGACCTGATCCAAACATGCCAACGCCAGATGGGCCTTGTTTCTTAAGCGCTTCTTTCCACTTTTCTGCCATCGTATCAAACGCTATATCCCAAGACACTGGTGTGAAGTCACCATCTTTGTGGAACTTGCCGTCCTTCATGCGAAGTAGTGGTTGAGTGAGTCGGTCCTGACCATACATGATCTTTGACAGGAAATAACCTTTGATACAGTTAAGTCCCTTGTTTACTGGTGCTTCTGGGTCACCTTGTGTCGCAACGACTTTACCGTTTTGAGTACCTACCAATACAGAACAGCCAGTACCGCAAAAACGACAAGGTGCTTTGTCCCATTTAATCGCTGTTTGGTCTGAGCTGGCAATCAGGTTGGTTGCTGAAGCTGGGAGTGTGACTCCTGCTACGGCTGCCGCTGATGCTGCTGCGTTTGCTTTCACAAACGCGCGTCTTGTCATTTTCATACTTCACCCTCAGTTTGGGAATGTTGAGTTCCAGTGTCTTCGTCCGTGTCATCGAGCGTCGATTCGATTTGGTGGTAAACCAAAACAGTGCTCAATACATTCGGTAAATTATTAATTGCATCAATGGTATCGGTGATAAAGCCTTGATTTTCTGTTTCAAGTACCACCACGATCTTTCCTTCTGGGCTTTCACCAAACACTTCAGCGTTATCGAAACGTTCGATTTCCGCTTTGATGGTTTCAAGCTGCTCAGGCGGAACATGTACCACTAAGCTTGAAATATGCACTTCATTTAGTGACATCAATTCTCTCGTTATTGTTTTACGTTGCTCACATTGATGGATGAAGTAGGGCACACCGATACACATGCGCCGCAACCTGAACATTCATCAAGACTTAAAATTGGTTGTGCTACTTTACCAAGTTGTGGTTTGAACCGAATTGCCATGGTCTCGCACATATCACCACAACTTCTGCATTCCACATTTTGCTTAGCTAAGCAATTTGAGGTTATTTCAGCTTTCGCTTCCCATGGTTGCTCAGTTTTGCTTAGAAATAACGGTTCCGGACATGCCTCTGCGCACTTGTAGCAAAAGGTGCACTCGTCAACGGAAAAATCGACAGTTGGAAAACCGCCATCACCTTGTTTGATGATTTTCGTTTCACAACTATCCACGCATTTTTCGCATCGGGTACACTGCTCTGTGAACAGGGCGCCATTTGCCAGCCAAGGAAGACGAACAGAGTTGTCCTCTTTAACATTTCTGGAAAACAAGCGTCGTTTTAAGAGATCTACCACTGCGATATCCACAAAATAGGTATATGTATAAGCTTAGCTCACAATCCCTATTAATAAACTGTCATTTATCAATACAGAAATTGTAGTTTTTGACATATTCGTATAAATACCTCTTAGGGGGTAATTGGTTTAGGTTCTTGTTTTAGATCAATTAATTCCGTCAAGATTGATCACATATTGATAGCATTCTCAACGAATGCTCATTCATGATTCGTAATATTAGAGAATAAAAGCTAGGAGAGAGGGTGTTTAAGAGAGCAAAAAAATCAGTTGTAAGTACGATAGCTACGGCTATGGTGCTTATTTTGCTTTTGTCTGTCGCAACCACGAGCTTTGCGATTATTACATTAGCTTCCAGCCTTAACGATGCCGAAGCAGTAAACGTATCTGGTTCCATGCGAATGCAGAGCTACCGTCTTGCTCACGACATTCAGAGCCAGTCAGTGGACTACTCCGATCACATTTATATGTTTGAGCGCTCCATATACTCTCCTTCTATGAAGGCACTTCAAAATTGGACTGTGCCAGATGACATCACACATGATTACTACCGTTTGATCATTCGGTGGCATGAATTAAAGACGGTTTTAGAAAGTCATGATAGAGAGCGTTACCTTGTCTTGGTTGCTGGTTTTGTCGATCAAATTGATGCTTTCGTTTTCAAACTTCAAAACTTTTCAGAACAAAAATTGATAAAGCTTGCGTGGGTAGGTGGACTTGGTCTCGGTGGTATTTTACTTGTAAGTATTTTTGTTGTGCATTTTGTTCGTAGAGAGGTCGTTAGCCCATTGAGTGCGCTCGTTTTGGCGAGTGAACAAATGCAATCACGGTCATTTGACGTCGAATTGAATGTGATTAGTGATAATGAGTTAGGTATCCTCACTCGTGGTTTTAATAATATGGCCCGAGAGCTTGGCAAGCTTTATAGAGGGCTGGAGCAAGCAGTAAACGAAAAAACTCATAAGCTACAAAATGCGAACCAATCTTTACAAGTCTTGTACCACTCCTCTCAAGAGCTTACGGCTTCACGCATCAGTCCCGATAACTTTCAATCAATCTTAAAACATATTGTAAGTATTGAAGGTATAGTCTCTGCACGTCTTGAAATGAAAGAAGTTGGAGAGAAAAGTCTGATTTTTGAACAGGGCGATATCGACGAAGAGCGTTTGAGCAGTTTACCCCTTGAACTTGATGGTAATAACTTAGGAAATTTGTACTGGCAAGCAGGCCTACCATGTCCAGACCAAGCTCTTATCGATAATTTTGCACAAATTTTATCCAGAGCAGTGTATTACAATCATACCCAAAGGCAGTCAGAGCAACTTCTATTAATGGAAGAGCGAGCGACAATTGCGAGAGAGTTACATGACTCTTTGGCTCAATCTTTATCTTATTTGAAAATACAAGTTTCTCTTCTTAAGCGTACTATCAAAAAGCTGCCTAATGACTGTCCGATGGATAAAACTAATACTGTAATTAGTGAATTGGATACGGGATTATCAGCCGCTTATACGCAGCTAAGAGAGTTATTGACAACATTTAGGTTAACGATCAAAGAAGGCAGTTTTGGCCAAGCTCTTCACGAAATGGTAAATCAGCTGGCAACTCAAACAGATGCAGAAATTTCATTATCCAATGAGCTGTCTTCTATCGAGCTTGATGCTCACCATCAAGTGCATTTATTACAGCTGATCAGAGAAGCGACGATTAATGCAATTAAGCACTCTGAAGCGACCAATATCGCAATTAATTGTTTCGAAGATACACAAGAAATCCACGTTTCAATCGAGGATAATGGTGTTGGTTTTGAGCAACACGAAGACAAACTGAACCATTATGGCATGAGTATTATGCAAGAGAGAGCCGCTAGGCTAAATGCCACCCTAAAATTAACATCGAAACCGAGTAAAGGCTGTAAAGTTGAACTCACTTTTCAAACCAGTTAAGGAACCGCATTTTGACCATATGTAAAGTTATGTTAGTAGATGATCATCCGTTAATGCGTAGAGGAATCAATCAGCTTCTTACCTTTGAGGATGAGTTTGAAGTTGTCGCAGAGGCGAGCAATGGGACGGATGCTGTTGCGCTAGCCCATGATACCGAGGTTGATCTGATTTTATTGGACTTGAATATGAAAGGTATGTCCGGCCTTGATACTCTAAAAGCATTAAGAGCAGATGATTGTGAGGCGAGAATCGTAATTCTAACTGTTTCTGACAGTCGATCTGATATTGATGCACTTGTTAAAGCTGGTGCTGATGGCTACATGTTGAAAGACACGGAACCCGATGAGCTTATCGAACTGCTAAAAGAAAGTGCTTCGGGAGACAAAATATACAGTTCTGTAGTCGCTGACTACCTAGAGCAGCGAGGGAATGAAGTCGATATTTTTGAACAATTAACTGAGCGAGAAACGCAGATTTTACAAGAAGTTGCTAAAGGTTACCGCAATAAACAAATAGCAGATAAGCTTTTTATCTCTGAATCTACCGTAAAGGTACACATGAAAAGTTTGCTTAAGAAGCTAAAAGTACCGTCCAGAACGGCTGCTACAGTGTTGTACTTAGAGCGCTATGGAGAAGCAAAATAACAAAAAATAGATGCGTACTAGTTTGTTCCATCATCTAAACTGGTGGTTCTAACTAGAACGTGTTCATCTGTATATCGAGTAAGTGCATCAGCGAGCCTATTTAACTATTTCCAGCAAACAAATAGAAGAATTGAGAGCCAACTTAGAACATTCAAATAAAAGAAAATTACATTTTTGGCTAAATATTAGAAAGGCACTTATTATATAATTTGTTGTATTTTATAAATATGCCAAATTTACTATATTAGACTAAAGTATTAATAATGACTTTATCTTTAAGGCATGAATTATAAGCGATTTTTTAAAATCAAAGTTTTTGTCGTGTCTAATCTAGTTATTAAGTAGATATTCAATATCAAACATATTAATTCTATTTTCTTTATTATCAAATAATAACAATTCTTATTTATCTATGAAATTTGTGTAAAAAGCACAAGTTCTATCAAAAAGCCTTTCTAATTATATACTTAACGTCTACTGATAAATCCCCAAAGTAAAATAAATCCATTCTAAAACATATAGATAGAATCAATTAACATGTAAGTAACATTTCATACCTTATGAGATACGGCTCAACTTTATGCGTTTAAATTAAATTTTTATTTGAAATGTAATATTTAGAGATTAGCTTTAATTATTAGAAAGGCACTCATAAGAATTAATGAGATAAAAGCCAATAATTTTAGTTTTTCGGTATTTCAAAAAATGCCAGTTAGTAATTTTATTTATTTGCTGTTAAGAAATGGAGTCTCTTAATGAATAAGGTCGCTTTGATCACTGGATCAAAAGGCGGAATTGGTTCCGCTATTTCCTCTCAACTTGTTAATGATGGTTATCGTGTCATTGCCACATATTTTACGGGTAAGCATGAGTGTGCCCAAAAGTGGTTCAACGAAAAAGGGTTTAATACAGAACAAGTGCGTTTGTTTGAGTTAGATGTAACCAACACAGATGAATGTGCTGAACGGCTTAGTAAACTTTTAGAGGAAGAAGGAACCATCGATGTTATCGTGAATAATGCAGGCATTACTCGTGATGGCATGTTTAAAAAAATGTCACCTCAGGCTTGGAAAGACGTTATCGAAACGAACTTAAACAGCCTGTTCAATGTTACTCAGCCACTTTTTTCGGCAATGTGTGAAAAAGGTGGTGGAAGAGTTGTCAATATATCATCAGTAAACGGGATTAAAGGGCAGTTTGGACAAACCAATTACTCAGCAGCTAAAGCTGGAATGATTGGCTTTTCAAAAGCGCTTGCTTCAGAAGGTGCCCGTAGCGGTGTTACCGTTAATGTAATCGCACCAGGCTACACTGCTACGCCAATGGTTGAAGAGATGAAGCCAGAAGTTCTTGAAAGTATTAAAGCCCAAATCCCCCTTGGTCGCCTTGCGTTACCTGAAGAAATTGCGAAAGCAGTAAGCTTTTTAGTAAGTGAATCGGGCTCTTACATTACTGGTGAAACGCTGTCGGTTAACGGCGGCTTATACATGCACTAACAAGGATGTTGGACATGGAAAAAGTATTTATTGTTGCAGCGCAGCGTAGCCCTGTGGGTGCATTTGGTGGGAGCTTAAAAGATATTCCAGCAGGGAAACTTGCTGCTGAAGTTATTAAGTCGACCTTGTCTAAGGCAAACCTGAAACCTCAATTTATAGATGAAGTCATTGTTGGCAATGTTGTCTCTGCTGGTCAGGGAATGAATATTGGTCGCCAAGCAGCTTTACTTGCAGGCATTCCTGAGTCCGTTCCGGCTTACACTTTAAATATGGTCTGTGGCAGTGGAATGAAAACCGTTATGGATGCTGCTTCACACATAAAAGCAGGCGACGCACAAGTAGTCGTTGCAGCTGGTGTAGAAGTCATGTCTCAAATACCTTTTATCGTGCCTTCGAATATTCGTGATGGGCAGAAAATGGGCAACATGACGCTAACTGATCTATTGATCAATGATGGTTTAACAGATGTTTTCAATCAGTATCACATGGGCGTTACTGCTGAAAACGTCGCCAAAAAAGTTGGTATTAGTCGCGAGCAACAAGATGAATACGCGCTTTCTAGCCAACAAAAAGCTGTCGCAGCAATTCAAGCTGGAAAGTTTGTTGATGAAATTGTGTCGGTAGAGGTTAAGCAACGCCGTAAAACTTTCTTATTCGATACTGACGAATACCCGAAAGCAGATGCCACTATTGAAGGTCTACAAAAACTAAGACCAGCTTTCGACCGTGAAGGAAGCGTAACAGCAGGTAATGCATCAGGCATTAATGACGGCGCAAGTGTTGTTATCGTAGCAAGCGAAGCTGCTGTGAATAGCTACGGCCTAACTCCTATTGCAGAAATTACTAGTTATGCACAAACAGGACTTGAGCCCGAAGTTATGGGGCTTGGACCAGTTGAAGCTGTTGGTAAAGCGCTGGAGAAAGCAAACTTAGCGATAGAAGACGTTGATACCTTCGAGTTAAACGAAGCATTTGCAGCACAGGCGTTAGGGGTAGTTCATTCATTAGCGAAAGAACACAAAATATCAGCATCCTCGATATTAGCAAAAGCAAATGTAAATGGTGGAGCTATTGCACTTGGGCATCCCTTAGGTGCATCTGGAAACCGTATTCTCGTTAGTCTAATACATGAACTCATTCACTCTAAAGGTCGTTATGGCGTGGCATCACTTTGTGTTGGTGGTGGTATGGGCACAGCGGTTGTTATTAAGTCACTAAATTAATCAAATTTAAAAATCCCAACTAGGAGAACTTGTTATGTACACGGACTTTTTTAAAACATTCACGGATCAAACTGAAAAGAACATGGAACCTTACGTAAAGTTTAATAAGCTTGTTACTAAAAACGTAGAAGTTCTAACGGAACTTCAGCTGAATGCAATTCGTACTTATAGTGAAATGGGGCTTACTCAAATGAAAGCTGCTGGTGATATCAAAGATATTACTTCACTAACTGCTTTTAACAGTCAACAGCTCAATGTTCTAACAAAGCTTTCTCAGCAAATGATGGATGACAGCAATAAACTGCAATCAATTGCGAAAGAGTTCAAAGAAGATGTCGAACAATTAACTTCGGAAAACCTTAAGACAGTGACTCCTGCGTAACACTGACTATTATGCCGCCTTATAAGGCGGCTTTTTTTCCGAATAAAGGAGTAGCAAAATGTTTCAACACTTCTTTTCGGATTACCTTGTTAAGCTCCAAGAAACCAATCAACAATGGTGGGAAGACTTTGAACTCGGCAGGGCATCCGTAAATTCCCCTTTAAATAAGGCCATGCAAGAAGTGAACTTGGAAGACACGGCCAAACTATTTGAAAAAGCAGCAAATCAGCCGTCTTCGTTGTTAAAGATTCAGACAGAATGGTGGCAACAACAGCTACAAATTTGGCAAAACGTTGCTCTTACTAACAGTAAAGACAGTGTAGTCAGTGCTGAAAAGGGCGATAAACGTTTTTCTGATGAAGCTTGGCAGTCTGAAGCTTTCTATAACTTCATTAAGCAGTCTTATTTACTATTTAGTAAAACTTATCTCGATACAATTGATAGTATTGAAGGACTAGACGAGAAAACAAAGGAACGAATTACTTTTTTCTCTCGTCAAGCCATCAACGCACTTTCACCTAGCAATTTTATTGCAACTAATCCTGAACTAATGAAGCTAACCATCGAGAAAAATGGTGAAAACTTGTTAGCTGGACTAGAGCAACTAAAAAAAGATGCAGAAGAAAGTGCAGATATTCTGAAAATTCGTATGACGAATAATAACGCGTTTCGAGTTGGTTTAGATATCGCTAATACGAAAGGTGACGTTGTATTCGAGAACGAATTATTTGAACTTATCCAATACCATCCAACGAAGAAAAAAGTAAACGCAGTACCACTTTTAATCGTTCCGCCATTTATTAACAAATACTATATCCTTGATTTACGACAGAAAAACTCCATGGTGAGATGGCTACTCGATCAAGGGCACTCAGTATTCATGATGTCTTGGAGGAACCCAGGAAAAGAGCAATCTAATGTCGAGTTTGGCGACTATGTTACTGAGGGTGTAGCAAAAGCTGTAGGGGCGATAGAAAGCATAACTGGCCAAGATCAAATCAATGCTGCTGGTTATTGTATTGGTGGAACAGTGTTAGCGGCTACCGTTGCGTATTACGCAGCGAAACGCATGAAAAAGCGAATTAAGAGCGCGACATTCTTCACCACATTATTGGATTTTGAGCAACCTGGAGAAGTTGGTGCCTATATTAATGACACCATCATCAGTGCGTTAGAGTTACAAAATAATGCAAAAGGGTATATGGATGGTCGTTCTCTTAGTGTGACTTTTAGTCTACTGAGAGAAAACAGCCTTTACTGGAATTATTACGTTGATAATTACTTAAAAGGTAACAGTCCAGTCGACTTCGACCTGCTGTATTGGAATAGCGATAGTACAAATGTTTCTGCTGCTTGCCATAATTTCCTGTTACGTAGTCTGTATTTAGAAAACAAATTGATACAGGATAAAGGTGTCAAGATTGGTGGCGTATGGATTGATCTGAATAAGATAAAAATTCCAAGTTATTTTGTATCAACGAAAGAAGACCATATTGCTTTATGGCAAGGGACTTATAGAGGTGCTCTCAAGGTTGGTGGTAATAAAACCTTCGTTCTTGGCGAATCAGGACACATCGCAGGCATCGTAAATCATCCATCTAAAAACAAATATGGTTTCTGGACAAATGATAATTTGGACGACACTGCTGATGAATGGTTTAACAATGCAAAACATGTTGAAGGCTCTTGGTGGCCACATTGGCACCGATGGTTAATGAGCTTTAATCCTGATGAACAAGTAGAACCATTTACCCAAGGGAATGAAGATTTCCCAGTTCTTGGGCCAGCTCCAGGTAGCTACGTAAAACAAGTTTTACCTGTATGCACAGAAGAAGTTGAGCCTGAATCAGTTGAGTGAAGGTTAGTCAGCATTTCAGCATGACGTGTAACTAACGGAAATCTAACCATTTCTACTTAACCAAAAGCCTAGTTGTCATACAGCTAGGCTTTTTATTTGGTTGCTCTCACATAGGTTATGAGCAGTTGGGTCTTGCAGTTTGATAATTTGGCAAAGAATTGATCGTATCTGTTAAATCCTGAATTCGCGTTTGGTGTGAAGGGTGGGTTGATAACAGCTCAGGAGGTTGATGTCCACCAGAAGCTTTCGCCATGTTTTGCCATAGATTGATACTTTGTTTAGGGTCAAAGCCTGCTTTTGCCATCAAATCTAGGCCAAAAATATCAGCTTCAGACTCTTGTTCGCGCCCGTAAGGCATAAGAATGCCATATTGAACTCCTAACCCTAGCGCTGCCATAGCGGTGTTATGATAAGTTGCATACTCTGAGCTACCTAACGCGATACTTGTAATTTGTAACCCGGTATTCGCAAGCTGAGACTGAGATAGCCTTTCATTGCTATGGTCAGCAAGCACGTGTGCAATTTCATGGCCAATGACTGTAGCGAGTTGATCCTGGTTTTCTGCCACTTTAAGCAGGCCAGTATAAACACCAATTTTACCACCAGGTAATGCAAAAGCGTTGACTTGAGCACTATCAAAAACGACAACTTCCCAATTGGCTGGATTGTATTGATTTGGCAGGTGTTTAGTGACGTTATTCGCAACACATTGCACATAAGCGTTGGTTTTCGCATCTTTGCTGATAGGCTGTGACTGTTTCATTTGTTCAAAAGATTGTGCGCCAAGTTGCCCCATATCTTGGTCTGAGAATAAAAGCAGTTGATTCCGACCTGTAGGGGACGAAGTGCATGCAGAAAGAACAAATGATGCGGTTAGAACACTCAGAGTTAAGCGATTGCGCATTGAAACCTCCGTTTTTCGTGCAATTTATGTAATCATAACATTACGTTACAACAAGTTTATAGTGGAAGCGATAGATGACGATTTGGAAACGCACAATTAATCTAGACATTCTAAATGAAACGTCCAAAAATACTTTAATTGATCACCTTGGTATTGTTTATACCGAAGTTGGCGATGATTACATTTGTGCGACAATGCCTGTTTGTCACTTTACTCACCAGCCTTTAGGTATGTTGCATGGTGGCGCTTCCGTTGTATTGGCAGAAACGTTAGGTTCAGTCGCTGCAAACTTTAGTGTTGATACAGATTGCTATTGTGTTGGTTTAGATATTAACGCAAACCATGTGCGTGCAATGCGTGAAGGAACAGTTATCGGAAAAGCAACACCGATTCATCTTGGTATTTCAACTCAAGTTTGGCAAATTAATGTCACAGATGAGCGAGAGCGCTTGGTTTGTACTAGTAGGCTAACGATAGCGGTTAAACAATCAAGAAAACGAGCTGTTTCTCCTATTTAAATTGGATAAGTTATGGTTTTAGATTTTAAAAGCGGAAAAATTATCGTTAATGCTCATGAAATTGTTATAAGACTAAGTGGTGATCATATGATCACAATGCAAGCCCAATCTGAGCTTGTTCAGCTTATCGGTAAAGGGGCTAATGTCATTGCCGTCAACTCTTCTGATGCTAAGTGGTCGATAAAGCTAGACAATGAACAACAATTAGCTGTTATTGCACAAGAGCTCGGGTGTGAAATCATTACTTAAAATAACTTGCACTTAGCTCTTAAATAAGGAAACTTAGATCTAACTATGAATTTTTGAGTTTCCTCCTTTATGAGCAGCCCCCGCCTTAGAGTTCAATTCGAGACACTATTTGAACATTACAATGGAAAAGATAGTGATGTGCAGCTTGATGAAATAACAGAGCTGCTTTTTTGTACGCGCCGTAACGCACGAATCGTGTTGAACAAAATGGAAGAAGAAGGGTGGATCGAATGGCATCCAGCTCCTGGTCGAGGAAAGCTCTCTCAACTCAATTTCAAAAGAAGTCGGACTGACGTTAGTGATAATCTAGCACGTCGATATCTTGAAGAAGGGAAGATTGGACAAGCATTAAAAGTTCTTGATAATGATGTAGCGAAACTGGCCCAAGTTGTTGAGAACTTCTTAGGGGTACAGAATCAGTCCGGACATCAAGTGATACGTTTGCCATATTATCGTCCACTGTCGATGTTAAATCCTTTAAAACCTGTTCGTCGTTCAGAACAACATATTCTTAGGCAGATTTTCAGTGGATTAACCAAGCTTGATGAAAATGAGTGTGTCGATGGTGATCTTGCTCATACGTGGGAGATGATATCAACAACGCACTGGCGTTTTTATATTCGGCCTAGTGTACGTTTTCATAATGGTGATTTATTGACGATGGACATTATCGTCGAAAACATCGAGCGTCTGAAAGAGCAAAAACTATTTCAACATATCGAACGTGTCGTGTCTCCCAGCTCTTTAGTTGTCGATATTTATCTAACTCGTTCTGATCACCAACTTCCTTTATTTTTAACTGAATCAAGTGCAAAAATTCTTCCTCCTTCTTCTGAGATGGAAGAGAGCTTTGATCTGTTCCCGATTGGAACAGGGCCTTATAAGGTTGTTCAAAATGACGAGCAAAAGCTGATATTGCAAGCTTTTGATGGATATTTTGGTTTTAGACCACTAATCGATCAAGTGGAAGTTTGGGTGATCGATGAAACACACTCTTCAATTATTTTTCCAAGCTTGTCAAACCCAATCAAGCCTGAAAACTTAGCGTACAGAGACGATGTTGAGCTCGATCCCGGTTGTACATACTTGTTACTTAACCGCAAAACAGGATTGGCCACTTCTGATGAATGGGCTCGTTATTTTACCCATAAACTCAATGCGTTAGATTTGGCTAGTTATATTCCAAAACAGAAGATTGTAGATTTTGGCCTATTACCAGCCTATGGCCTAAAACCGGGTTGGTATCATCAGAAAGCCGGACGATACACGGCTTCCGTACCCGCTTATAGGACAGTAAGGGTAGCATTTCAGCGCCTTCATCCTATGTTTCCAACGATTGCAGCAATAATTGAGAAACTTCTTAAAAGCGACGGTTTAGACGTTGAGCTCATCCAATATGAGTCTGGAATCGATGACCCTAGTGATATTGATATCTGGTTAAAACCAATGGGAATTGCAAACAATCGAGAGGATGCTGTTGCTGGGTGGTTGATGAACTATAGTGACATCGAAAGGTTAAGTCAGGATGACGATTTTCAGTATTGGACCAAGGTTGTAGAAGATTGGCGAGCGACAGAAAATATGGCATTTCCTGCAAAAGAGTTGGGTAAATCACTGGTTGATAAGATGCAACTTATTCCAATGTTTCATTGTTGGCTTGGAGTTAACAAGGATCAGTGTGGCTCACTTCAAAATGCGAAATGCAATGCTCTCGGTTGGTTTGATTTCAGTAAAGTTTGGGTTAAGCCGATAATGGATGCTGATACAAATGGCTAAGCCTCGTAAAAAAGCCCCCTTGAAAACGGTTGATATCTATTGCGCTAAGTGTAGAACTCAGCTCTTTAAATATCGAAAAGCCGGGAAAGGCGCATTGGTTAAGTGCTTTATCGAAAGAATTGTTGAAAACTACACAACTAGTTCTTGTACATGCCCCGAATGTAAAGGGGAATTTGCACGTGAAACAATGATAAGAGGTACACCTGCCTACAGAATTATCGGTGGTAAAGTGACAATGAAATGAGGCTAAGCACCGCATAAAATTTTAACAACTTACGTCGTTTGATATTTTACTTTAATTGTTGAAAATGGGTAACAGCAACGCGTTTTTGATCTGAGTCCATAAAAATCGTAAAAATTCCGTTAAAAGCTATCAACTTTTTGTAATGATGTTAGAATCACAAGCGGTTATTAAATGGTCACTTTTTGGTTAGGGGTACTTTGATGGAGCTAGCACTCATCATCGCTTTTATTGTTGCAGCAGCAGTAATGGTTAAAAAAGAGATGGCAAACTCAAAATAATATTCATTTCGTTCTTTTTACAAACATTTTTGATGAATATAATTTGAAATTAGCTAACTATGCTGAGATAAAGGTCAAACTTCATGTTTGGCTTTTTTTGTTGCTCCTGTTTCTGTCCACACATCTACATAATTTATCGATATTTTCTTTCATTTATAGACTTGTTTGCTAACTTAAGTATTAGGTTGAGTAATAAAATTCTCATTAATAGGGACTTAGTTTATGAAGCTGGACAATATTTCTGTTTCGAAGAAGCTGTCGATATCTCCTGCCGTGTTGATCATTATTTTGATTGTGATAACAGTACTGAGCTCACGGTTACTCTATAGCTTATCAGATGACATGAACAAAATTTCATTCGATTTAGCACCAGATACTGAACTGGCCGCGGAGTTAACTGACAGTGTTTACGGTTTAAGATTGACCGTTAAGAACTTTATCAAAACGGGTGATTCAAAGTTTGTAGATAAATTTCAGGCGCAATCCGATCACTGGACGAAGGATATGAACGCTGCATTCGACAATATCCAAAACCCGTCACGCGTGAAATTACTCGAAACCATTAGTGCAAAAAAATCGACCTACTTGGATACGTTCATGAATGTTGTTGTGGCGAACATGAATACAAGAAATGAGTTGGTAAACGGAACGCTTAATATCAATGGTCCACAGATAGAAAAGCGTTTAACGCAGGTAATGCAATCTGCCAAAAAAGATGGCGACGTTATTGCAGCGTATCATGCTGGGAGAGCCTTGCGTTCGATGTTGCTAGCACGTTTATACGTATCGAAGTTCTTAGTTGAAAATCAGCCAGCACAAGTTGAACGATTTAATAAAGAGTTTAACGATTCAAAAGCAGAGATCTCAGAATTGCTGGCGACGCTAGAAAACCCAACCCGTAGAAAGCTTACAGAAGAATCGAGCCAACTGCTAAACCAGTATGAGCTTGCCGCTAATAGTGTCTCTCAAATGATTTATGACAGAAATGCAGGGATTAAGATTCTCGATACAATCGGTCCGGAAACCGCGCAGTTAATTGCTGATCTGCGTGCTTCAATTTCAACCTCTATGGAAGAAGCAGCTCAGCATGCAGAGGCAAATACTGAGCAAGCCTCTTCTATGCTCATGACGATTGCCGGAGCGGCGGTCATCTTTGGCATTATTTTATCGATGGTGGTAACAAAAGCGATTGTTAGTAAGCTCACGAGTACTAATGCAGTATTAAAAGATATTGCTGAAGGGGAAGGCGACCTTACGATCCGAATTCCTGTCGCTGGTAGTGATGAACTCGCGATGCTGGCTCAAAACTACAATACTTTTGCTGACAAGCTTCAAGGAACGATTGAAAAGCTTAATCAAGCATCGGAGAGCATGCTTCACTCTGCTCAAGAGCTCACATCCAAAGCGACCAATACACAAACAGAAGTGCGAGAACAACAATCTCAGGCTCATATTGCAGCTTCTGCTATGACGCAAATGTCAGCGAGTGCGCAAGAGGTTAGTGGTAGTGCGCAACAGGCGGCTGAGCTTTCTCGCTCCACATCAGATAGCACGATTCAAGGGACAAAGGTTGTTTTAGAAGCCACACAGTCAATGCAGAACTTAACCCAGCAAATCAATGAAGCAAGTGAAACGGTTGAACAAGTTCGAGCAGACAGTGAGCAAATTGGGACAGTGCTAGATGTAATTCGAAGTATCGCGGAACAAACTAACTTACTCGCATTGAATGCGGCTATTGAAGCAGCGCGAGCTGGTGAACAAGGTCGTGGTTTCGCGGTTGTTGCCGATGAAGTTCGTTCTTTAGCCTCAAGGACTCAAGAATCCACTGAAGAAATTCAAAATATTATTGTGAGTTTGCAACAGCGATCCGAATCAGCAAGTCAAGCAATGGTTAAGAGTCGAAATAATACTGAGACCACAGCTGAACAAGTACATTCAGCAGAGCAATCATTGACATCTATTGCTGGTTTTGTAGAGCAAATCAATGACTCAATTGGCCTGATTTCAACGGCAGCAAGTCAACAAGCAACAGCGGCTGACGAGGTCAGTGTGAATGTGAACAACATGTCGGATATTTCAGAGAAAACCTTGGTTCAATCTGAAGAAACGACTGCTTCTGCTGAACATTTGACAAGTATCGGTATGCAGATCCGGCAGCTATTAGGGCAATTTAAAGTTTAAATCACGCTCCATACAAAAGGTCAGACTTGGTCTGGCCTTTTTGTATTCCTAGCTACAAATCTATGTTATTACTACTGAAACAAGAGATAACAATAAAAGGATGTTGTTTTGCAAAGCCCAATTACGCTAGAGGCGCTTTATATTCTGGACTCCATCGATAGGAGAGGTAGCTTTGCAGCCGCTGCAGCTGAACTGGATAGAGCGCCGTCTTCCCTCAGTTATCAAATCCAAAAGCTTGAACAAGACTTGGATATTACAATTTTCGATCGCTCTGGACACAAAGCCGTATTGACAGATGCTGGCCAGCTGATTCTAGAGCGGGGACGGGCAATACTTGGTGCAACTGAGAAACTTGTTAATGATGCGAGTGTGTTAGCCAATGGATGGGAGTTGGATTTAACCATCGCCTTTGATGGCATCATACCTGTAGACAATTTCTTTCCTCTAGTTAATGAAATGGGCAGTGTAAGCTCCACTCGTATCCGATTACAGGAAGAAATATTAGCAGGGTGTTGGGAAGCTTTGGAGGATGGTCGAGCTGATCTTTTGGTTTGTCCTCGAATGGAATCATTGCCAATTGATGTAAAAACAGAAGTGATAGGGAAGATGTCGATGGTATGGGTCGCCTCAACAGATCACTATATCCACAATCGCAAAGGTGAATTTAATACTGAAGCCAGAGAAAAATACCGCGTAATTGCGATTGCGGACACTGCGCGAGATCAACCCGCTTTAAGCGTCAATATCCTCCAGAAGCAGCCGCGTCTAACGGTAACTAACTTTCACGCTAAATTAGAGGCTTTAATTGGCGGGCTAGGTATAGGAACGTTACCTAAGCAGATTGCTGACCCATTGATCCAAGAAGGAAAACTTCGTCTAATTGCTGGAACAGAACCTCAACATGTTGAGATTATTTTAGCGTGGAAGCGAAACAAAATTGGTGAGGCTAAATCTTGGTGTATTCAGTATCTTAAAAAACACTGGAAACTCAAGTAGTCACTATTTATAGAACCTAAGAAAGTGGCTCATTTGAGCCACTTTTTAAATTTGAAGTGGTAGCACCATATCTGCTACGCCATCTTCGAATTGGATATCGAGCTGAAACCCCATCTTTTGAGCCAAAGTAAGCATGCCTCGGTTATTAGGCATGGTCATGCCAGACATTTGCACTGTTCCTTTTGACCTGCAGTAATCAATGATTTTTTCCATTAGAACTCGCCCAAGGCCATTCCCTTTTAGATCGGAACGGATGAGTATAGCGAACTCTGCATCTGTATTTTCTGGATTTATCAATGCGCGAGCAACGCCAATAATGGCAGGGTGACCGTCTTGGTTGGAAACGGCAACAAAAGCCATTTCCCGGTCATAATCAATTTGTGTCAAATTTGCCAATGCTTCATGATTAAATTCACCGACGTCGGTGAAAAAACGCTTATATAAATCTTCCTTAGAAACGTTGTGAATAAACTCAGCGTGTAAAGGTTCGTCTTCAGGAAGAATAGGGCGAAGTAAAACAGAAGTATTGTCACGTAGAGTAATTTGTTGTTCGTGCTCTACTGGATAAGGCCGAATTGCAAGCCGCTCTTGGGCATCGCCTTGATATGTTGTTAACGTTAAGTCTGCATCTAAAATGATAAATTCTTTGCCACTTGATAATACTGGATGTATATCCAGCTCATGAACTTCAGGGCAATCAACCACCATTTGAGACACTCGGACTAGGAATTCCGACAAACCCGAAATATCCATCGGCTCTGGCAGTTTTTGTGGCCGGATCTTGCCACTTTTAATAGCACGCACAACTAAGTAACGGGCGAGAGCCATATTTAAAGGAGGTAATGCTGAGGCCGCGTCAATGCTTTCATCCCACTCAGAGCCTCCTTGTCCGAGCAAAATGACGGGCCCGAATGTTTTATCGTTTTTAACTTTAACTCTTATTTCTTCTCCGCCAGCAAGTTTGGCCATACCTTGCACTAACAAACCATGAACATTTGCAGAAGGATAGGAGAGTTGGACTCGATCTAAAATTGCTTGAGATGCACTAGCGACTTCATGGCTGTTGCGTAGGTTCAACATGACACCTTGAACATCAGACTTATGCGCGATGTCTGGTGAACGTAGCTTTACTGCGACTGGATAACCAATTTGTTCCGCGACATGTACTGCTTCACTAGAGTCTGACGCGATCCATGTGGGAAGTACGTTGAAATTGAAGTGTTTTAAAAAGTGACCAATTTGGTGTGTATCTAGCGTCACTGTGTTTTTATCCAGTAATTTGTCTTGAATCCATTTTTTTGCCGTTTCCAACTCGTTAACATGCACTGGCTCAGCGGTAGTAGGGGTTTCCATCAATTGTTTTTGATTTCGTCTGTATTCCACCAAGTGCATGAATGCAACAACAGCACTTTCGGGGGTTCGATACGTTGGAATGCCTGCTTGTGTGAAAATCAATCTTGCTGGCTTAGCTGTTAGTTCACCGGACCAATTGGTTAGAATGTTGAATCGCTTGTGCCTTGGGTGGGCCTTTATCGCGGCAACAATCTCTTTGGCTGTTTTTTCGGATTCTGCGACGGCTGAAGGACTGTGCATGATCAGTATCGCATCGGCACAATCGCTATCCATTAGTGCATTAAGTGTTTTGATATAACGAACGTGGTCAGCATCACCAACCATATCAATAGGGTTGTTACGGCTCCAACTTGGCGGAAGAATCGAATCTAAAGTGGAGCATAATGTATCATCGATCTCAGCAAGCTTTCCTCCACGCTCTAACAAGGTGTCTACCGCCATTATTGCAGGGCCTCCACCGTTGGTGATCACAGCGAGCCTTTCTCCACGTAAAGGAACTGAGTGTGTGAGTGTTTCAACAGCGGCAAACAGCTCGTGTGAGTTATTTACACGCAACATTCCGGTTCGTCGAATGGCTGAGTCGTAAATAATATCTAATGTATCGTCACCGCCAGTATGTGCTTGCGCTGCTTTCCTACCTGCAACCGTTCTGCCACCTTTTAAGACGAGAATTCTTCGATTTCGAGATGCAGCCCGCGCAGCAGACATAAAACGTCTGGCATCTTTGATCGTATCAACGTAGAGAAGTATGGCATCAGTATGACTATCTGTACTCAAGCAGTCGAGTAAGTCTGCAAAATCAATATCAAGTGCATTACCAAGTGATATGAAGGCGGAGAATCCGATATTTTTGTCATTAGCCCAATCCAAAATCGTGGTGCAAACAGCCGCTGATTGAGAAATGAATGCGATGTTTCCTTTTTGAGCAGTTACCGGAGAGAAAGAAGCATTAAAATTAAGCCAAGGAAGGATCAACCCTAAACTATTGGGACCAAGAAGACGGATACCCGCGGACTTAGCAATAGATAGGCAAGCTTGTTGTATGCTTTCTCCTTCATCATTCGCAAGGTGCATATCAGCAGATAAAACAATCGCGGATTTTACTTTTTTTTCTGCCAGCTCTTTAAATATTTCCTCATTACGCGACGCGTGAGTACATAATATGGCAATGTCTGGAATAACTGGGAGGGATTTGATATCCGGGTAAGCAAGTACACCGCAGACAGAAGGATACTTTGGCGACACAGGCATGATGGCTCCGTCAAAACCACCTTGTAATAAGTTTTTCATTACAATATGCCCAGCTCTGAAAGCTTGTGTGGATGCTCCAATTACCGCGACTGAACTAGGTTTTAAAAAATGCTTGAGGTTGCTCATTTATCTTTTCCAATGATGCAGATAGCATATAGTTTAATGAACTTCATATAATATTGCTGTGATTCACCTGTATGCTTTGCAGCCGTATTTGCATCGGGCTCTTAGTTTGTGTAATAGGTCACAGTGTAATGGTATATAATTACGTAGTTGGCTTGATTCTAAGTCACTCTAACGGCATGATTTACAGTAATTTCTACTTAAGGCATTTGAATAATTCATGAAAAAAATTGCAATTGTTGGTTTATCAGTTTTGCTATCGGCTTGTGTCTCTGACGAATACATCACTGATGTTACTACGGAAAGTTACAAGGAAGAATATACAGTTGCTACGGTTCAAGAGCCGGTCGTTTCTCAGGATGGAATGACAAACGGTATCACCGAAGATAATGTAGATATCAATGTAGTTAAACTTTCTCCAACTCACGAAAAGCAGGTTGTTAAGATCCAACCACAAGCTAAGCCTGCAGTGGCTATTACGCCACCGACCGCAAAGCAAAAAGCAATGAACCCACGTTTTGGGTTTACTATCCAAGTTGTGGCGGTTGGTACTCAGGTCAAAGTTGATCAGTTTGCTCGAAAACTTCCTCGTGACGGACAACCAATTTGGGAAAACTACAAGCTTGTTAACGGCACTAAGTGGTATACCGTTCTTTATGGCGATTATGCAACTCGAGCAGAAGCTAAGAAGGCAATCGCACAACTACCTTCGGAGTTTAGAGGCCTGAAACCTTTTGTGAAGAGTATTGATTCCATCAAGAATTCAGAGTATCCAACTCTGAATAAACTCAATTAATTTGAAAAGGGGCACTAGCCCCTTTTTTTATGTCCAACAAATCATCAGTTAAGTCTGATTTTCTTCGTTAAAGCGGGTAAAACCGTGTAACTTTCTGTTGAATTGATTATCATACCTCAACTGTTTCTATCTGTTTATCACGGAAAGATTTCTTAAATGACTAACAAGACAATTTTATTACTTTGTGGCGGAGGTTCATCCGAACATGAGGTTTCATTGGTTTCGGCAAACTTTATTCAATCTCAGCTGCAATTAACGCCTGATTTTAATGTTGTTCGCGTTGAAATGAAAAAAGATGGCTGGTTTACTGAGTCCAACGAACTGGTTTATTTAGACACAAATACAGCAACATTAAATACGAATGACTCCAGTATAAAAATTGACTTTGTTGTTCCTTGTATCCATGGTTTCCCGGGGGAAACTGGTGACATTCAATCAATGCTTGAGTTAGCCGGAATTCCTTATTTGGGTTGTGGCGCAGAAGCGAGTACCAATAGCTTCAACAAAATCACGTCAAAACTATGGTATGACGCAATTGGTATTCCGAATACACCCTACGTTTTTCTATCCCAAAACACACCAGATGCACATGAATTAACTAAAAGTGCGATGCGAAAATGGGGACATGTTTTTGTTAAAGCAGCATGCCAAGGTTCTTCAGTTGGATGTTATAAAGTAACTGACGAAAACGAGTTAGAGCAGGCTGTTAACGCTGCGTTTGGCTATTCAGACCAAGTGCTTGTGGAGAAAGCGGTAAAGCCAAGAGAGTTAGAAGTCGCGGCATATGAAATCAACGGTGAGCTCCACATCAGTAAACCTGGTGAAGTGATTGCACCTGAAGACCAATTTTATACGTACGAAGAGAAGTACAGCTCAGACAGCCATTCAGAAACTGATGTTGAAGCAAAAGGCTTAACAGAAACGCAGATCGACTTAATCCAAAATTATTCTAGAAGAGTGTTTGAACAAATGAAGTTACGACACTTATCTCGTATAGATTTCTTTCTAACAGTGGATGGTGATATTTACTTAAACGAAGTGAATACATTCCCTGGAATGACACCGATATCCATGTTCCCACAAATGTTAGAGCATAATGGCCATAAGTTTAGTGAGTTTTTAGCTAGTTGTGTTAACGAAGCTTTCTAATCCCATGCCTTAAAACGTTTGTATTTGACCATCTCAGCCTCTGATCGTGTTTTGTCACCTAAATATTGATAGGGCATCACGGGGCTGAGCCAACGGCCATGCTTTTGAATGTCGGCCACTTTCTTTCCTTGCTTAGACAATTCTCTCACCG
The DNA here is from genome assembly GCF_050113675.1 of Vibrio sp. TRT 21S02. Lineage (NCBI taxonomy): Bacteria > Pseudomonadati > Pseudomonadota > Gammaproteobacteria > Vibrionales > Vibrionaceae > Vibrio > Vibrio sp. TRT 21S02. The sequence continues at coordinate 173,878 of NZ_JBNJOI010000002.1, read as the reverse complement.
CTCCAACTCTTAGCGACTGACCTGAAAAAGAAACATCCAAATTTAGCTTTTTGCTAGCTGAATTTAGGATTCGATAAATTGAAGAATCATTAAGCGGTTGTTTATTGATATTCCCGTGTTTGTCGATTGCAGAAAACAAAGGGGAAGTTTTAGCTATACGATGAGACAACCACTTACTAAGATGAGTACTTGCGTCCTTCGAAAGAGCATACTGTTGTTCTTTTACGTGAATGACATATCGACCGTTCGAGAGTACTGCGTTTTGTCTTTTCAAATTTTTGAGTTCTGAACGCTTGAGAGCACATTCAAACATAACAAAGTATAATGCTAAATTACGAATATCAGTGAGTTTACTCGATGTCGATAGCAACGACTGAAGCTTAACCAAATGAGACCGGTCAAAAGCCGTTGTTGGTCGCGCATCACCCGATTTCTTAACACGTAGTTGAGCGAGTGATTTTTGCACGGTTGCTGTTGCAGTTGGATCAGCTAAGTTGAATACTCGATGAACGACACTAATGGTTACATTGTAACGCCTGAGTGTCGCATATTTTCTTTGTTCACTTTGTCGCTCTATAAAAAGTCTTACCGCTGTTGCTGAAGCGGGTAGAGGCATGACCATATTGATCGAACAAAAGTTAAGAAATAAATTCCAATCTTTTGTTAATGCAAGAATAGAGTTATCAGAGTAGTGATTACCGACTAGTTGGACGAATTGTTCACGAGTGACAGGTAGGCGAAAATATGTAAGCGCTTGTTTTAGGGTCTCTTGATCTGTGACTGCGGAAACACTTTTAGTCATTTATACGCACTATAACAGAAAGTAATACTACTAATTTACTTGATTACGACCGATATACAATTATTATTAAGAAATAATTGCTTACATTGATTATTATTTTTATGGCTGTCGCAACTTATAGAGGTTTTAACCTCAAAACTGCTGGTAACACCACAGACACTTGGCAAGTCCAAATAAAAAATCACGTGCTAACAGGAAGTATGGCTGCGGTAAAGAAGAGTATCGATTGGTTTTGTGATACGGCAACGATCATAGACCCAAAAGAGTTTAGTTCTTTAGCAGCAAAGCGTGAGCAAAGTGGACAACCGGCTCAAGAATCCTTTGCTGGATTCACCCTTAAGAATGACACTGGCGAGGCGAACGCCTGGTATTGCTTCTTTAATGGTCGTCTGCTTAAAGGCGGAAAACTTGCAATTCAGAAACATATCGAGGCATACTTGCTGGCTCAGAAAAAAGCAGCCCAGCAACCTAAGAAGTAATTGTCATGACGCTCGTATATTCAACTGAAATTGGCCGTATTAAACCGGAAGAAGAAAAAGTTTCACGCCCTAAAGGTGATGGTGTTGTGAGAATTCAACGCCAAACTAAGGGACGTAAAGGCAAGGGGGTATGTATCATATCAGGTTTAGATATGGACGATGCACCACTGAAACTTTTAGCAGCTGAATTGAAAAAGGTGTGTGGCTGCGGAGGTTCTGTCAAAGATGGGACTATCGAGATCCAGGGTGACGCCAGAGATAAAATTAAAGCGTTGCTCGAGAAGAAAGGATTTACAGTTAAACTCGCTGGCGGTTAATTAACATTAATGTCGTTTTATATCGTTGTTTACTGAAAATATGCTTAATGAAATATAAAAAAGCCACTTACTTAGTAAGTGGCTTTTTGTTTTATGCATGTTTAAGCAAGAAGCTCTTTCGCTGTGTTCACTACGTTTTCAATTGTGAAACCGAACATCTTGAACAGTTCGCCTGCTGGAGCAGATTCACCGAACGTTGTCATACCGATGATCTTGCCACCAAAGCCTACGTACTTGTACCAGAAGTCAGCGATGCCAGCTTCAACAGCGATACGAGCTGTAACGTCTGATGGAAGTACAGACTCACGGTATTCTGCGTCTTGCTTATCGAATGCGTCAGTTGCTGGCATAGAAACAACGCGTACTTTCTTACCTTCAGCTGTCAGTTCAGCCGCAGCGTTAACCGCTAGCTCAACTTCAGAACCTGTTGCGATAAGGATAAGCTCTGGTTTGCCTTCACAATCTTTCAGGATGTAACCACCGCGAGCGATGTTTGCAACTTGCTCTTCGTTACGCTCTTGCTGTGCAAGGTTTTGACGAGAGAAGATTAGAGACGTTGGGCCGTCTTTACGCTCGATTGCCAGTTTCCAAGCGACTGCAGACTCAACTTGGTCACATGGACGCCATGTGCTCATGTTTGGAGTTAGACGTAGCGATGCCATTTGCTCAACTGGTTGGTGAGTTGGGCCATCTTCGCCAAGACCGATAGAATCGTGAGTGTACACTTGGATGTTCTGAACTTTCATCAGAGCAGCCATGCGCATTGCGTTACGTGCGTATTCCATGAACATTAGGAAAGTTGCACCGTATGGTACAAAACCACCGTGTAGTGCAATACCGTTCATGATAGCTGTCATACCGAATTCACGTACACCGTAATGGATGTAGTTACCAGACGCATCTTCAGCAGATACTGACTTAGAGCCAGACCACATGGTTAGGTTAGACGGTGCAAGGTCAGCAGAGCCGCCTAGGAATTCTGGTAGCATAGCACCGAACGCTTCTAGAGCATTTTGAGACGCTTTACGTGATGCGATGTTTGCTGGGTTAGCTTGAAGGTCAGCAATGATTGCGCTTGCTTTCTGTTCCCACTGTGCTGGTAGCTCACCGTTTACGCGGCGTTTGAATTCTGCTGCAAGCTCTGGATATGCTGCTTCATAAGCTGCAAGTTTCTCGTTCCACGCTGCTTCCTTAGCTGCGCCTGCTTCTTTCGCGTCCCACTGCGCGTAGACATCTTGCGGAATTTCAAAAGGACCGTACTCCCAACCTAACTCTTTACGTGTAGCTGCAATTTCTTCAGCGCCTAGTGGTGCACCGTGACAGTCGTGTGAACCAGACTTGTTAGGTGAACCAAAACCGATGATAGTTTTAGTACAGATTAGAGTAGGGCGCGGGTCAGCTTTAGCCGCAATAATTGCTGCGTTGATCGCTTCAGCGTCGTGACCGTCTACTGCTGGGATTACGTGCCAGCCGTACGCTTCAAAACGCTTAGGTGTATCGTCAGAGAACCAACCTTCAACTTCACCGTCGATAGAGATACCGTTGTCATCCCAGAAAGCGATCAGCTTACCAAGACCTAGTGTACCCGCTAGTGAACATGCTTCGTGAGAGATACCTTCCATCAGACAGCCATCACCCATGAATGCATAAGTGAAGTGGTCAACGATGTCGTGGCCTTCTTTGTTGAACTGTGCAGCAAGAGTCTTTTCAGCTAGCGCCATACCAACAGCGTTAGTGATACCTTGACCTAGAGGACCTGTTGTTGTCTCGATACCTGGTGCGTAACCGTACTCTGGGTGACCTGGAGTCTTAGAGTGTAGTTGACGGAAGTTTTTCAGATCGTCGATTGAAAGCTCGTAGCCTGCTAGGTGCAGCAGAGAGTAAATCAGCATAGAGCCGTGGCCGTTTGAAAGTACGAAACGGTCGCGGTCAGCCCACTCTGGGTTTGAAGGGTTGTGGTTTAGGTGAGAGCGCCAAAGAACTTCAGCGATGTCAGCCATACCCATTGGTGCGCCAGGGTGGCCAGAGTTTGCTTGTTGTACACCGTCCATGCTTAGAGCGCGGATAGCATTAGCTAGATTTTTACGATCCATAATAAATACCGATTAATAGATTGTTTCTTAGAAAGGATGTTAAGAGGGGAACGCAAACGTTCCCCTCTAGAAATTCTGTTGATTAAAGCTTAGCTTCAATCATTGCTTCAAGTTTGCCTTGGTCAACTGCGAAGTTGCGGATACCTTCTGCAAGCTTCTCAACTGCCATAGCGTCTTGGTTGTGGTCCCATAGGAACTCAGCGTGAGTCATTGCAGCAGGGCGCTCTTTAGCACCTTTAGAGTCAACTAGCTTCTCAACTACTTCACCTTCAGCTGCTTCTAGTTCAGCAAGAAGTGCAGGAGCGATAGTTAGACGGTCACAACCAGCAAGCTCTAGGATCTCACCGATGTTACGGAAGCTTGCGCCCATTACTACAGTGTTGTAGCCGTACTCTTTGTAGTAGTTGTAGATGCTAGTTACAGATAGTACGCCTGGATCTTCTTGAGCTTCGAAGTCACGACCTTCTTTCGCTTTGTACCAGTCCATGATACGACCAACGAATGGAGAGATTAGGAATACGCCAGCTTCTGCACAAGCACGAGCCTGAGCGAATGAGAATAGTAGAGTAAGGTTACAGTTGATGCCTTCTTTCTCTAGGATTTCAGCTGCGCGGATACCTTCCCAAGTAGAAGCCAGTTTGATAAGGATGCGATCGTTAGTGATACCTGCATCGTTGTACATTTTAACTAGTTGACGTGCTTTCGCTACGCTGCCTTCCATATCGTAAGATAGACGAGCATCTACCTCAGTAGAGATACGGCCAGGGATAGTTTTTAGGATTTCTTTACCGATGTTTACCGCTAGCATGTCACAAGTGTCTTGTACTTGTTGTGCTTTGTCGTCACTTTGCGCTTTAGCGTATTCAATTGAAGCATCGATTAGAGGTGCATACTCTTCGATTTGAGCTGCTTTCAGGATTAGCGAAGGGTTAGTCGTTGCATCTTCTGGTTGGTATTTCTTGATTGCATCAATTTCACCAGTGTCAGCTACTACAGTCGTTAGTTTACGAAGTTGCTCTAATTTGTTGCTCATTCCGATCATCCTATTTCTTGAGCTTGTCCTTTGTTTGATTAAACAAAGTAGCTCATTTGCAAGCGGGTTAGCTGTTAATCAACTGCAAGTATATGCGCAGGTAGACATTAACTAACAAAAATCTCTGTCCTATTAAACAGATGTCATGAACATATGTTCAATAGGTGAGTAAATGATGTATCCATATTTATCTGAACCAATATGAAAGTCAATCCAAAATCGTGAGGTTAAGTGACCTAAATCACCATTTTTTTATACGACAAACGGTATTTGGAAAAAGTAAACGTTTTCCTTGTTTTGCAAGGCTTCAGACTAGCGCTTCAAAGAGAAAATATAATGCTGAGAATGTGTAATGGCCTTGAGCAAATGTTGCATTATACTTAGGGGGTAGCATATGCTTAGGCAATGAGCGGATGCTCAAACATCCAAAATAAAGCCGAAATGCAAGCCTAGAGATTTATTTTATGAGCAACTCACATTCAGACACTTCTTTGGAAAATACAGATGTACTCACTGAGATAGCTGTTGCGTATTATCAAGATGGGGCCACTCAAGAAGAGATATCAAAGAAATTTGCGATTTCTCGTGCAAAAGTCGGACGCATGTTAAAACAAGCTCGTGATGAAGGCATCGTTGAGATCACCGTAAAATATCACCCTGTTTTTAGTGCAAAGATAGAACAAAGACTCATTGAGCGGTTTGGTGTGAGGCGTGCATTGATTGCATTAGATCAGCCAAATGAAGAACAACAAAGAAGACAAGTGGCTGGTCTTGTATCAAGTTATCTCGATTCATCGTTAAAAAATGGGATGGTTGTGACTGTAGGTCAGGGGCGTAACGTATCAGCTGTCGCTCATCATGTCGGTGTGATCACGCCCAGAGATTGTAAGTTTGTATGCGGAATAGGTGGTATTCATCCACGTGGAGGGATGTTTAATGCTGACCATATTTGTCGCCAATTCGCAAAAAAGTATGGTGGTAATTCAGAAACCTTATATGCGCCGGCATATGCAGAAAATAGAGCACAAAAATTGGCCTTTATGCAAAATGCGACCGTTAAACAAACCTTAGACTTGGCTAGAAAGTCAGATGTTGCACTTATCGGCATTGGTGACATGAGTGAAAACAGTTATATGGTCGACTTAGGCTGGTTCACTGCAGATGAAGTAGTTCAATCACGATTACAACAGGGGGTAGTGGGGGATTTCGCGGGTTACGACTTCTTTGATATCTATGGGAATGCCGCTGACACCGTAATGAGTGACCGTGTTATTGGATTGGGTATCGAAGAGTTCAGACCAATATCTGAAGTAATTGCTATCGCAGCAGAAAACAGCAAACCGCTAGCATTGTTAGGTGCGTTGCGTACTGGAGCTATCGATGTTATCGCAACAAGTGTCAGTAATGCATTAACGGTTTTAAACCTAGACGAACAAATAGCAGAAGCAAAAAATTGATATCAATCTAGGAAGACTCCTTTAAAACGATGCTACTCCCCAAAATGACTCATACAAAATAGATTTTGTGTTGATAAATACTTAACACGGCTACTCGATTTCATGAGACGTTGTTAAACGCATGTTTAAAACAAAGCCAAGGCTTAAATTAGAGTAATTACGCTAATTTAAAGACATTAAACGACCTGTTAAAAACATAATTTATTTAGTTAAGTTTTCAAAAAGAGCTTAGACCAATGATTCAACTAAATATCATTTTGTTATAACCAAAGATATCACTCAGACTATATCAATATAAAAGGAGTATCACCGGAGATTAAGACTTGAATTTGGTAGGTAACTTTTCCTTCTAAAAATTGCATTTCTATTCTTAAAACAAGAATCCGCAAAATACAGGGAAATGTAAATTCCCATTAATAACTCTAAATACATATAGAAGATGTAAATAAATTATTATCAATTTTGAACTCAGGTCTCGTTTGAAACATTTAGTTACTTTGTAAATATAAAACTTCATAATGTTGACTTTGCTTCCAATCACTCTTGTTATTTTGCTTACTTTTTGTACAGTCCGTGTGTAAATATTCTTTTTTTTATAAATTTACCTTGGTTGCAAATCACACAATTATTGCAATTATGATAATAAATCTTAAAAATTAGAGTTTTGTAATGCTCTATGTCATTGATATTAATCTATAGTGTGACATCCATTCCAAAAATGACCATGGGTGTTTTATGCTCACAGTTATTCGTACGCAATGTTAGATATAGTTAAATCACTCAAAGAAACCTTATGGTATTTGGGGATATGGCTAACATAAGCAACTATTTGTACGCATTAATACGTTGCCTTATAAGTAATTCTTATGCGTGTATAACGAATATTTTTTTGTAACTGTTATGACGTATTGTTACTTTGATGCCAAATTACTAATGAATAATAAAAATAAACAAAAATGAGCAACATCGAGGTAAGTCGCTGCCATGAAAACAATGAATAGAGTCATCGATGCAAAATATTTAAGGACCTTTTCCCAAGTTGCTAAGCATAAAAGTTTTACTGCTGCTGCAGAATCTTTATTTATGACACAGCCAGCAGTTTCTCAGCACATAAAAAAAATTGAATCTTTAATCGGGGCCAGTATTTTTGAACGAAAGGAAGGATTTGGATTAACAAAACATGGGCAAGTTCTATTAGAATATGCTGATAGAACAATGTCAATGTATGAAAAACTTTTTGAAGACCTCGAACGTGTAGAAATAAGAGATCAGTTCAATATAGCAATTGCAGATTCTTTTTGTCCGGATCTTGTCGAAAGGGTAGTTAATGAATTTAGAGTGTTAAACAACACAGATTTAGCTTTTACAAGTTTTGGATCAAACCAATGTTTAGAAGCTCAACAATTTGATTTGATTTTTAGCATGGACAGAATGCCAGAAGAACATGGTAAATCATATCAATTACATACATCTAATTACGTGATAGCACATTCCAATTTTGTTGATCCTTATGAATGCTATCCAACGCGTATTGTTTATTGCAACACGCTGACAAAATCTTATGTTCAAGAGCTTCTAACTGAGCGAAATATAGATTTTAGTTATGTATCAAGTTGGGTAACTACAAGCTCTTCAAGATTAATGAAAAGCGAATTAGATACACCAGGCACAATTCTAGTCTGTCCAGATTGGTCCGTGCGTAGCTCGGAATGTACCAAGCTTTCGCTACGTCAACGTGTCAACATGTATGTATGGTGTAGTGATGAGATCTCTCAGGAGATCGATGAGTTGGGCATTAAAAATAAAATCCACCAAATGTGCGGTCCGTACGTCACAGATTCTTAAAGCTGCTTTTCCATATTCATTAACACCAAAGTTCATGACGATAGTGCAGATAAAGTAGCAAAAACAAAACAGCTTAATGAGATTGGTATCCCGTATGGGATGCCATTTTCAAACATAGGTAGCTTTTTGCTTTTATACCATATTGTCATAACAACAAGTTGCACTCCACCTAAAAGCCCGATCATAATTAAGGCTGGAAATAGTAAGTCGGGTTTAATACCTACGAGAAATGCACTCAATAATTTTACGTCGCCCGCACCAAATACTCCTAAAAGCCAGAGTAATAATAAAATAACAAACCCGCCAACAGCAAAAGGGACAGAATCCCATATAAATCCATAACAAAGAGCTGCAACTGCATTTGTAAATAAAACAGTTTTGTTTATACGATTTGATATTTTACGTTGTGTACCGTCAGACCAACAAATAAAAGCTGTGACGAATAAATTCGACATGAAAAACGGTAAATAGAACAATATTTGAGCTTTCATGCCTTTGAGTCTAATGGCAAGATTTTTTAATTCAACCGTGTTAATACTAATTTGCACATAATTATTTCTTATGAGAAATGTAATAATAAAAAACAATTATACTGACATAATAAACAATAATTGGATAGCAACTGGTACTTAAGTTATTTTATTATCGCCAATAAGTAAATGTGTTTGCTTGAAAATGTAAAACGAGGAAATTATGTATTATAAAACTTTAGCTAAGTTTTCGGAATGGAAAACAAAATTCAGAGATGATATTCGTGGTGTTACTGCAGTTGAATATGCAATTATTGCAGTAGTGATGTCTGGCATTGTATTAGCAGCTTTTAATAGCACTTCATTAAGAGGTGGTATTGAACGAGCGCTAGCACAGGTTGAAAGTACTCTGGACGCTGCTGATGGTACGGGTGGTAGTAATGCGGGTGGTACTGAACCGGGTGGTACTGATACGGGTGGTACTAGTACACCTAGTAGCTAATAGTCTCTAATCAAGGGGCGAAAGCCCCTATTTAATGAAGCAATTGGATCGGTCATGAATAGAATTATCACATTGATTCTTGTTGCACTTGTCATATTTACTACTCTTTTTTTTATTGCGAATAATTACTTTTCTTCAAATGACTTGCCTAAGGATGAGGCTATAGAAGATCCATTAGTGTCGATTTATGTCGTTAAAATGGATGTTAAGAAATCTCAATTTTTATCTCAAGGCATTATTATGACTCGTGAGCTTAAACAATCTGAGTTGAAAGGGTTTAATTATATAGAAGCAGAAAGAAATAAACTAAGCCCAAAAGCAATTTTTAGAAAAGATATTAGCTCAGGTACATATTTAAGCAAAGATATGATATCAACACCAAAAGACAGTGATTATATGTATCTTTCACTTAAAAAAGATGAATTACCATATCTTTACGAAGCGACAGGAATTGGTGTTGTTCAGTCATTTGATTTAAATCCTGGTGATAAAGTAAGTTTTGTTTCAACGACATCGTCCAAGTCAAATTTAATTGAGTCAGGTTATAGAGATTTTGGTCATTTAGTTAGTAAGATTATCATCAGTAACGCTCGTATCCTTCAAGTCGTTAAGGGGGAAGGTGAAGACGATGCCGGTGATGTGGAAAATAAAGAGTACAGCTTAGTTATTGCGTTAAAACTACAAGATGTCCTTAAGCTGGAAATGGCACAAAAAATTGGTGACGTAAATATCATTCCTTCAGAAGTTAATAAACGATTTTTATCGATAAGAAGCAGCGATATTTTAGAAAACCAGTTTGGTGTTAGAGAATTAAGAGGGACAAATTAAAATGACAGGAAGACTTAAAAAGATTATTCCTTTGGTTATTGGGTTTGTTTCAATCGATCTTTATGCTTCTGGATTAATGAATTTAGACCAAGGTGCTGCAAAGACAATTAGTTTAAAACGTCAGGTAGCAACTGTGTTTGTAGCAAACCCACACGTAGCAGACTATAAAATTATTGATGATGATAAGGTCGTTGTTTATGGAGTAGGTCAAGGGACGACTTCTGTCATTGTTTATGATCGCGGTGGTAATGAAATCTACAATTCAGAACTTGTAATTAATCAAAGCCTAAGACTACTTAAGCAAACGTTAATAGCACGCTTTCCCGACGAAAACATTGTAATTTCTAATGTCGGTGATCAAGTGGTTATTGATGGTGTTGTGAGTAGTGAAGAGGTAAAGAAAAAAGTTTATCGCTTAGTGGGTGAAATGCTTAAAAAGCAACGCGATCGTAAAACATATAAAGCTCCACAAGATGGTGGAGGTAGTGACCCTATTTACTATATGTCTGAGTACATTTACGAACAGGTTATCAATAATCTAAAAGTACTAACGACTGAACAAATTAATGTAAAGCTCACAGTGGCAGAAGTTTCAAGCTCGTTTTTAAGCGAATTAGGAGTGAGTTACAGTGACAATGGCCAGTCAGGTCGATTTGTAAATAAACTACTTGATTTTACGGCTCAAGACATAGTCGCTGTCATATCTGCAAGTGGTGACGACAAAATTGGCCAGGTATTAGCTGAACCAAACTTATCTGTTATATCCGGTGAGCAAGCAAGTTTTCTAGTTGGTGGTGAAATTCCTATAGCGGTCCGGAGTGAAGATGGCATAAGTGTTACCTACAAAGAATATGGCGTTAAGCTCTCAATGATTGCTAAGGTAACTGATACCGAAAACATCCGTTTATCGCTGCACCCAGAAGTTAGTTCAATTGATGAATCAACCAAAACTTCGACGGGTTTAATCACTGTGCCTTCATTACGAACACGTAAAGCGAATACAACTGTTCAACTTAAAGATGGCCAAAGCTTTGTTTTAGCGGGCTTATTAACCTCAGAGGAACGCGAAGCTTTGAGTAAAATCCCTATTTTAGGTGACATTCCAATTTTAGGGGCGCTTTTTAGTCACACAACCACCAATCGCTCTAAAACAGAACTCATTATCGTGGCGACGGTCAATCTCGTTAATCCAGTAGAACCTGAAGACATCAAATTACCAAGCTTTCGTCGTACTAGTGACATAGAACGACTCTTACAAATTGATTTATCGGGTATAGATGAACCTGAGCTTGAGAAAGCTATCAACGCAGGAGGTTTCAACTAATGCGAATTTTAATAATCTCCTGTTTATTTTTGATGAGCTTCGGTTGTTCTCAAACAAAGGTTTCCAATACGCAAATAATCGACCAAATCGAAGAAAAGATTGAATTTGATGTGGTAAATGTCAGTGAATCTATCAAACGGGCGACAAGTTTTATACGCAAAGTAAATCGTGAGCAACCTAAAGCGCGCTTTGAAATTGTTTATAAAACAGCTGCTAGCGAGTTTGTCGATAAACTCAATGCTAAATTTAGCTCTGAGGGTATCCTAAAAAATCGATATAGCATCATTCTTGCAGAAAATGAGCAAGTTAAGTCCGTTACGATTCGTGCCTTATATATACAAATTGAGAGTAATAATTGTGGTGTTTTGAACTTTAAAAACCGCGATAAATATCGGTTCGGATGTGCTCTTGAACACAATCGTAACATTAGCTTAGTTAATCCAGTTAAAAGCGTGAAATGAGTATGGACTTAAACAATTTATTCCAAAGCTCGTCAGTTCGAACCAAGACACACAATGAGTCTACTGATCTTATCGTTTCGGACGATGAACAATTGCTTAATTCTATAAGAGAGCTGTACGCAATTGAAGGATACTCTGCACCTATAGAAGTACCGGATTTAGAGTCAGATGAGTCTTGGAATCGATCTGATGTGAACTTGAAACACGTTATTTTAGATATGCGAGGTGCAAATAGACTTGTTGATGATGTGTCTATAATAGCAACTCGTCTTGATGTCAGTATTTCTTTGCTTGTTTTAGCTGATATCGATTCCATTAAGTTACGAAACCAAATCCATGCAATAGGCGCTATTTATGTGCTTTGGGACCCAGATCTTGACGGGTTACTTGCGTCACTTCAACCGCATCAAATTGATAACTTATCAACCAAGAAAACACGCATTGCTAAACGCATTTTAATTTTGGGTACGAAAGGCGGAATAGGGGTTTCTTGTTTTAGTTCAGTGATCGCAAATGCTTTGGCTACTCAAACTAATTTGAAGACCCTCTTAGTTGATCATGATTCTGGTGCGACGAATAGTGATATTTTTCTCGGTGTTAAAGGGTTGAAACCAAAACAGAACAGTATTGACCTAAACCAAATTGATATTGATAGCGCCATTGCTAGAACTTATGTTCATAGAGTTGAGGATAAGCTTGATTATTTAGTGTTGGACAAAAACAGTGCGTGCTTAGCCGATCACGCTTCTACCTTATTTAATTTATCTTCTGAACTCGTTGACCAATACAATTTTATTATCGACTCAGCTCCCTTTAGTGTGTATGAGGAAATCCACGACAGAGAATTCTCTGATAAATATCACCGCGTGTTTGTTGTCTGCGAACCCTCGGTGTCCTCTTTACGCTCTTATAACTTATTAAAGAAAAAAATGGGGAAATCCGAACATCAAGTGGTGTTTATCCTTAACCGACCAGTCAAAGACTATATGGTCACTCTTTCAAACGCGAAGGAGCGTATCCGAGTCAAAGATACACTCGATATCATGTATGAACAAAATCTCGAAAAGACGATGATACAAGAAGGAATTGAAGGGCTCATGAAGTCAAAATACTCCAATCCTGTTGCGGAAGTTGTTATGAATCTGACAGGGAAAAAAATCAAAACCAAATCACGCTTTTCTCTGTTTAAAAAATGAATCAATTAAAACAAATATATATCGAGCTTCGCGACGAAATTTTTGATGCTTTAGATGCAGCAACGTTAGTTGAAATCAGCAATGATGAGCTCGAAGAACAACTAAAAGAATCAGTAGGCTTGCTTATCGAACGCAGGCAGCTGCAAGTGAGTTCGATTAAACGAGTCGAACTTGTGAAGGCGCTATTAGATGAACTAAAAGGATTAGGGCCTCTTCAAGCGTTAGTCGATAACGATAATATCTCCGATATTATGATTAATGGTCCTTCCGATATCTTCATTGAAATAGGGGGGAAAGTAGAAAAGTCTCCAATTCAATTCGTTAATGAAAAACAACTCAGCACGATAGCTAAACGTATCGCTTCTAATGTTGGTCGCCGTATCGATGAGTCTAAGCCTTTGTGTGATGCCAGATTGGCTGACGGAAGTCGTGTAAACATCGTGATTCCTCCACTCGCGATCGATGGAACATCAATTTCAATTCGTAAGTTTAAAGAACAGAAAATAAAACTCGAAAATTTGGTTGAGTTTGGTGCCATGTCAGTTGAAATGGCCAAACTGCTTTCAATTGCAAGTCATTGTAAATGCAACATTCTAATTTCAGGTGGTACTGGTTCAGGTAAAACAACTTTGCTTAACGCATTATCTGGTTTTATCGGAGAGGGTGAGCGTATCGTCACCATTGAAGATGCAGCAGAACTGCAACTACAAAAACCTCATATTGTACGACTTGAAACAAGGCAAGCGAGTGTCGAAGGGACTGGGGAGGTAACCGCTAGAGATCTGGTGATAAACGCACTGCGTATGCGCCCAGACAGAATCATAGTGGGTGAGTGTCGAGGTGGCGAGGCTTTTGAAATGCTTCAAGCGATGAATACAGGACACGATGGGTCTATGTCTACTCTCCACGCCAATACACCAAGAGATGCCATTGCGCGTACGGAAAGCATGGTGATGATGGCGACGGCAAGCTTACCAATATCGGCAATACGCAGAACCATCGTTAGTGCTGTTGATCTTATCGTGCAAGTAAAACGTCTACACGATGGCAGTCGTAAAGTTATGTACATTTCCGAAATCTTAGGGATGGAAGGAGAAAACGTTGTAATGGAAGATATTTTCCGTTTTGAGACTAGCCCAGATCTAGATAACGACAGGATCAAAGGTGAATTTCGCACACCTGGTTTGTCAACGCGCTCTGTGATTTACGAACGTGCAAAGTTTTTTGGTTTAGAAAAAGCGGTCAAGGAGATTTTCTCGTGATATGGATTTTAATATTGTCATGGATGGCGCTGTTACTTTACCTACTAATAGAGCGGTCAAAGCGAAATAAAAAACTGAGCACCTTGATTGATATGCACGCTGACTTTGAAGGAATTAAAGGTGTACGTTCAGTCATTGATTCCCACCAATTCGATGAGAGCCTAAAGGCGCGCATCACACAGAAGTACAAGCGTGCGATTAAAGTATTTCAACCCAATATGGCTTTAAAATTGACGGTGTTTTTCACCGTGAGTACCGTTGTTGTATATGTCCTAAATGATTTCTTTTTAAAAATGGATTTTCTGGTTTGCTTAATCATTTCAGAACCCATCTTGTTTGTCATTTTCTATATCAAACTGCAACAACGACAAGCTGAACAGTTTAAAAATAACTTTCCCGATGCGTTAAACATTCTTAGCGGCGCAATGTCTTCAGGTCAAAGCATTGTTCATGCATTCGAGTATGTAGGTAAACAGCTCGACAACGAAGTCGGGCATGAGTTTAAACGCATGGCAGAGCGCTTGCTTATTGGTGAAGACCCAGATGACGTTTTAGAGAGAAGCAGCAACAATTTTCCTTACCTTGAATACTTTTTCTTTGCTTCAACTATCCGGATCAATCTCAATCGTGGCGGTCAACTCAAAGACGTAATCAACCGGATTAATCGTTTAATGTTTGACTCAAGAGCCGTTGATAAAAAAAAGAACGTGCTTACCTCCGAGGCACGCGCTTCTGCAAAAATCATTGCTTCTTTGCCTGTAATATTCCTCGTAATTCTAAAATTTATGAGTCCAGAAAATTATAATTTCGTTATGTTCGAAGAAGGAGGCAAACCGATTTTTTATTACGTTTTGATCAGTGAATTTATCGGTTTTGCTTGTATCTGGTTCATCTTAAAAGGAGTGGACTGATGGAATTAAATAGTGTTTTGCTTTGGGGGGCTATTTTTCTTGCTTCATTGGGACTTGCCGCTTTATTTATGATGCTTTGGGATAATACCAAAGCCAACATTGCAACCAGAAAAATTATTGGTTCAACACGAGAAGAAAGCAAACGTTCTGAGGCTTTACATGCAATCACAAGTCGAGTGAGTTTTAACAAAGAAGAAACAAAGAAAAAATTCATTGCCGCCGGAATTTATAGCGATTTTTTAGTAGACACTTATTACTTGTTTAAGATTATACCCTTTGTACTTTGTCTAGTTGCCATTGGTTACGGATATTTGAGCAATGATCTAAGCCTTTTTATGACGCTAATATATCTACTTGGTGCCGTTATTGCCTGCATTATTGGACCAGACGCTTATATTTCAAGTAGAGGGAAATCAAACATTAAACACATCAGCTCTAGATTGCCGTTTTTGCTCGATTTGATGAATGTCTGTGTGCATAGCGGAATGACGATCGAGTCAAGCTTGGATTACCTTTCAAAAGAGTTAAATGCCGTCGATAAACATTTGGCTTATGTTGTGCGCGTAACTGTTGAGCGCTCTAAGGTCGTAGGTATAGAGAAAGCGCTGGAAGAATTCTATGAATTAGTCCCCACAAGCGAGTCACAAAGTTTTGTTATGACATTAATACAAAGCCTTCAGTTTGGCTCTTCGGTCGGCCCGGTGTTGGCGACTTTAGCAACAGATATTCGCGAAATTAACATGATGGATTTAGAAGAAAAAATAGGCAAGATGGGCGCAAAAATGTCGATTCCACTTATCGCATTCATTATGGTCCCAATCGTCGTTTTGATAGTCGCTCCCGGCATTATGAGGATGTTAATGTGATGAAGAAAATTCTAGGCTTACTGCTCAGTGTTGGGCTGTTTTCTGGCTGCACTAGTGTTAACACAGAATTGGCAACAAAAGAAAGATTGCTGCTTGGTTCTGGTGATGATGAAAAGTTAGTTGAGTTCTACAAGTCAAATCTCCAAAACGAACCGGATTATCGCGTTAAATTGGTCAACTTATATCTGGATATGAAAGATGTAAAGTCGGCAGAACTATATAGCAACACATACAGCGACAGTGAACTTGATGAACCTGAATATATTCTCACAGTAGCTCGACTTAACTACCAAAAGAAACGATTTGATGCTGCAAAGAAAGAACTTGAGAAATACCTCGATGAAGGCGGTGAGGATTATGAATATGCGTTACTTACAGGGAAAATTCTAGCCCGTCAAAAACGCTTTGATGATGCAATCAAGCAGTTTGAAGAAAGTCGTAAGCTTGGGGCGTCAGATAGAGAAGCTCGCAACAATATTTCCGTAGTGAAGATGATGCAATTCGATTATATGGGAGCTACCGATATTTTGTATGACCTTTATTTAGGTGACCCAAACGATACAAAGGTTCGATCCAACTTAGTTGTCGCTTCAGTTAACGCTGGGAGACCTGATATCGCCTTGGAAGTACTGAAACATAATAACAGTGATGAACAAGCGCGAAAACAGCTCAACTCTTTGATGAAGTCAGTGAAAAAGAATGAAGGAAGGGTGCAAACTATGAGGCTAGCGAGTACAGAAAAGGCGTCCCCCTTGGCATCAAATAAAGGGCATCCCAAAAGCAAAAGAGAACAGGTCCTGTCAAAGCCAAATGCATTTACCAAAGAGAACGGTTTTCAACCGGGTAGCCACATGTTAGATGGATCTGTATTAGACCCAAGAAATCTAAAACCGGGTACTCCTTCAACGTATCGCATTCAAGTTCTAGCAACGTATTCAGTGATCCCGTCCGATTATCTTAACTATTTAAAATCAAATTTTGGTCCGGTGTATTCATATACCCATGGGCTTTGGAAGCGTTACTGCATTGGTAGTTTCACCGATTTAGATCAAGCCAAATCATTTCTAGATAGCTTGGACATTAAAGGCGCCTTTATTGTCGACTACACCAAGAAAAGGTATGTGAAGCTATGAGAAAAAAACAAAAGGGTTCATTAACAGTTGAAGCTGCCATTGGGATCCCTATTTTTCTTGCGGTCGCATTTGCGTGGGTTGAAATCTGCATCATGACGTATTCGATGAGTATGACAGATCATGCATTAACAACTGCCGTCATGCGTGTAAAAAAAGCGGGGAGCTCAAGTAACCGCGATACGGTCAATTACTCTCAGAGGATACATGATGAACTGAACAAAGCAGGGGGGTTGTTATGGGCTAATGTTGTCCAAGAAGGAAGTGTACAAATAAAAGTGGATTACTTTCGTAATTATGACAGTTTACTCGAGTGTGACGACAGTTACGATAACGCAGAGGAATGTCCAGATCGCGAAGAACAACCAAAGGATATGGCCATTGCTATTTATGGTTTGGTTTACACCTATGATCCAATCGTGTCAATTTGGTTTCCTGAAATACGTATTCGACGTGAAATCATAACGATCCAAGAGTACGAACGTTGTTCATTCAAAGTTGGTCAAGGAGCAGGTTGTGCAAGTTAAACAAAAGGGCTCTTTTACTGTTGAACTAGCGTTAGTATTAGTATTCGCATCGGGAATATTCCTAGCAGTTGTTAACTATATGTTGGCTGTAAATCAAAAAGGTCAATTGGATAGAGCAACTTATTCGCTTACAACTATTTTAGCCGAGCGAAAACAACTATTTAGCGATGACTTAGACGTTTGTGCCGGAAATTGCAATCGAACGAAAAATACTCTTTTTTCCATTGCCTCATCTTCGCTAAGACGCATGACCCCAACCTTTGACAAAACCAAATTTGGCATGCGAATAGATGAAATACGACTAACAGAACGTACACTACCTAACGGACAGATAAAGTATACGCGCCATCATAAACGGTTAGAGAAAGGGAATGTAATTGGATGTAATTTCCCAGATATGGAAGATATAACCGAGGAAAGAGCCAACGAATTATTGCCAGTTACATCACGTAAAAGACGATTACCTATGTATCAAGTATCACTGTGTTATGAGATTCCATTTAACTTGCTAGGTGTAACTAGTGGAGAAGTAAATCACATCATTAGTACGTCATATTCATTCGCAAGGATTTAATATGAAATCAATAAGAAAAAATCGAGGCGTAGCAGGAGTTCTTTTTGTTGGTGTCTTGCCTATGATGGTCATTGTTATGGCATTTTCAATGCAAATGTCGCAACAGTTGATGGCTCACGCAAGGATACTAGAAGCATCTGAAGTCGCTAGCTTAGCACTTATTGCAAGCCCTAAAGGCAACGAAGACGATAACGTAGCTTATGCAAGACAGCTGGTTGATCGTTACATTGTCGATAATATTGAAGATATCGATGTCGAAGTTGTTGATCGCAAATGTGAGTATAAGGACGGTTGTGTTCAAAACAGTGGTGAACTTGCACCGTTTACTGACTTAATTGTTCGCGCGACATCTAAACATCGTTCATGGATATCTTATGAAGAAGTCAACTTAAAACCAGAATTTCAGGTCAAAGGACAATCAACTACACGTATGTACTTACCACAACCTGTTGATGTTTACTTTATTGGTGATTTTAGTGGTTCAATGAAAGACCCGTGGAGAGACGGCAAATCAAAACTACAAGTGGTTAAAGATACGATTGTACGTGTAATCAATGATCTCAAAGAATTTGAAACTGAGGACAAAAGTAGAGTATCGCTAGTTGGATATAGCTATTACCATCTAAAGCAGACAAGCGAAGTAGTTCGTGTCAATAAATATGGCATGAAACGTCGCTGGCCAATGAAAATTGCCTACGATTACCGCCGAAATACACCTAAATTAACAGTCGCAAATATGTTCAACACTCCAAGAGAGTTCCAAAGAACTGGAAAACCTCAGGGGTGGATGGGGTACAAAGCGACAAAGGATTTAGTCGAAGCAAATGAAGAATTTGTTGAGCGATACCCATTTTACGATATTCCCCTGACAGATAATTACGACGTTTTTAAAGCAAAGGTTCTAGATACGAATCTAAAAGCAAATTGGGGAACAAGTTCTTGGAACGGCATTATCGCAGCCGCTCAAGAAGCTAACAAAGCTAAGGACTTAAACCCAGAGCAAGTATTTATTGTCCTCTCAGACGGAAAAGATTCTGGTGGTGGCGGGTACCTTCAGTCCCTTGTAGATGCAGGGCTATGCACTAAATTGCGTTCCAAGATCAGTTCGAAGAAAAATCGATATCAGAGTGATTCATCCAACCCAGATGACAATGAAAAAACCAAAGTTACCATGGGCGTTATTGGGATTAACTATCAAGTATCTGCAAGTGATGGTTTCGGTGACTGCTTCGGTAGAGAGAATATCTACCACGCGAAAGATGGTGACGATGTTTACAAATTCATTCTGAACTTAATTAACGAAGAAACAGGAAGACTTAAGGATTAACATGAAGTACCCAGTCATTATTACCGCTATACTCATATCTCCACTGGGTTATGCCAACTGCCTTGGTGGGGTCAATGAATATGTTACATCGAAGCAGTTGGTCTCTTCTCATAAAGTGACGACGCAAGTCTCTGGTAAGTTAGTACAGCTTGAGTCGACCACCCCAAACACACAATTGAGCTTAAATAGTGAAAAGATAAAAACAACACCATCAGACGAGGCATGTTTTTATGATCAAAAGACTAAATCTCTTGTCTTAAACTACGCGCACGACAAATATCAATTAACAACAACGCACAAAGATGTGTTGGCCCAATATTTACCATTGGTTCATGATAAGTCACAAATATTTATTGAGGGGCATGCTGATAGTACAGGTACCAAACAATACAATAAGGGACTATCGGCACGCAGAGCCAAAGAAGTTGCCAACTACCTTAAACATAACTTGAAGCAAGGTAATCGAATCGTAGAAAAAGCATTTGGAGAAAGCGCACCAATATGCCAAGTGGAACAAAATCTAGCAACTGGTTGTAATCGTCGTGTCGTATTAACCGTCAAGCAGTAATTGCCATTGAAATAGATTTTAACATGTATTAAAAAAGCCAGTGATTGCCACTGGCTTCTGCTTATTCAATAGGAAGATCTGATCTCTGTCCCCATTCAGTCCATGAACCATCATATACAGACAATTGCTCATAACCACATAACTTTGCTGCCAAAAGGACGATACAAGCGGTCACACCAGAACCACAGCTAAAAATATACTGCGTTTTGTCTTGTTCAAGCTTAGCTTTAATTATCGGTTCAAGTGCTGAAGTCGCTTTTAACTTATGGCCATTCATTAATTCAGCAAAAGGCTGACACACTGAACGAGGAATATGCCCACTGCGTATTCCTTCACGAGGTTCTGGTACTTCAGCATCGAAACGAGCTTGAGAACGCGCATCAAGCGTTTGGATATCCGGTCTATCAATAGCCTTTAGAACGGTAGCGGCATCAACAAAATAATCTGGAGATAGCACTCCAAAAAAATCACCATCGGATTCAACACTCCGATAACATCGAGTTGTTTCGTAACCATGAGCTTTCCACTCAGTCAGCCCACCATCTAGCACATAAACATATTCGTGCCCCATAGCCTTGAGCATCCACCATGCTCGCGGGGAAGCAAATGTCCCACTGTTGTCATAAACAACAAGAATTGAATCGTTATTGATGCCTTTATCTTGCATTAACTGATTAAAGCGAGCTTCGCTCGGCATCATGTGGGGAAGGGAGGAGGATGGTTCGCAAAACTCTTTGTCATAATCAAAGCGAATTGAGTTAGGGATGAGGTTTTCAGTATCCTTCTCGTTCTCAGAAGGGATCTTGAAATCAATACTACAATCAAGGGGAATAACTCGCTCCTCTCCCAGTCGGTTAAAAAGCCACTCAGCCGTTACTAGTATCATCATAATCACCTCAAAACTTTTCTTATATTGCTATTTAAACATAGTTGTAGCGACGAAATGTGAGTTTTAAGTTTATTCTGGATTGCAATGAAGAACTTTGTAGACCTCATCTCCAAAAGATGTGGTTTCTTTTTGTATACGAACATTAGAGCCCACGGGGCAATACAAGCTTGCCACAACGTGAATTAATAGCGGCTCATTAGTTTGCGTTATTATATTTAAGTATCGCCTTTGACCATCTAAAGATTGAGTGAGCGTATTAGCCGTTACCTTTGCGGAAAATTCATGTACATTTTTTTGCTGTAAGCTAAAGCTCAGTATCATTAAAACGATTACTGCTGCTATTAGCATGGCCAGATATACCTTAGGACTATTCATATCGTCTCTAAAAAATAGATACACTGACCTTACTATAGCGAGTCAGATAGAAAAACAAGTTCAATAAATCCAAGAACTTTGATTTCCGTTTAAGGTTTTTTGTAACGGGGAACTACCGTCATAAAACCAAACTTCTGCTAACAAACTAGCCTGAGATTCTTTGATACAGAAATCCAGCTTGGCGACTCCATTGTTCAATGAACCAGCGGTTAGCTTTGAATTATAGACTGGGGTATAGCTACCATCTGCGTTCTGTTCAAATTGCCCATAGATGGAAACATAAGCTCTGTTGGTTGAATAACTGCTGATATCGATGTCGAAAACATGCCCCTCAACTGGGTTGTAGTCAAAATTCTCCGGCACAACTAATTCATTCATATAGCGTAGTGGCATAACGTCAGCTATCGGCGGCTGAGTCGATGTTTCGGGAGCCGTGACGGTTGAATTACTTATATCATTGGTGTCAGCAGTGCTCCCTATGTCATCACCACCGCCGCCACAACCCATTATGAATAAGATAAGAGTGATCATTGGACATGCATATTTCATCATTTATTCTCCCTCTTGGTAAATGCGGCTAGTGACTGCATTTTGTAGTAAGTACCAATTCTGTTTTTGCTGACCACCAGATTCTGCGTAAGCCGCAAAGTCTGGATAAGCATTTACTAAATCAACCTTTTCTAACGGCCATTTCCATTCGTCAGTAACCATGAGCGCAAATGGTAAATTAGTATTGGTTTTGAAGTATCGACCAGTAACGGCATTGCTTGAGTCTTCCCCTAAACCTAACAAATTATCCGAATTGAATTTTTCAGTCGGTGCGTGGTCAGCTAAATGGACTTCCCATGAACGACCCGGCTGAAAAGGAAGCCCTTCACCGTGATAATACCCGGGAGTGGCAAAAATAAATGGGTCATAAGGCATTGCCATCAACCCAGACGTATCGGCACCATCTTTTAACGTAATATTTATCGTAAAAGAAAAGTTTAACGACTCATGACAGTTCGATAAGGTGCGGAAGTATTCACAGCTGACGCTCACATAGTCAGACAACTTATTTGAAATGATAAATATGGCTTCAGAAGAGTCGGCTTCAAGTCCCGAATGCGCTAATTGCACGCCATTATGCAGCTGGCGCGTCAATGCTTCGTCAATATCAGCACGAGCCAGCCCAGCAAGACGAACAGCAAATCCATTGTGAAAACCTGCACCGTAGGCAGCAAGGTAACCTTCGATTTTTGATTGAGTCACTGTACCGTCAGTTAATGTTTCAGTTACACGGTAACGAATAACGACATCATTCATATCGTAATCGACAGTAAATGGCCAATTATCTTCAAAAGCGACCGTCGCATATCCAGATGCGCTTGGGTAATAGCGAATGGCAACACCATCGACGGATATTAAAATTTGGTGATCTTCCACTTCTCCGGATTGCGCACCACCGAAATAATCCAATCCGGTCTGTTGGCTAAAGCGAAAGCGTGTCCACGTTTCCCCCATGACGGCACTATTTGGGACTGGGTAAAACAGAGTATTGCTACCTGCAGTTAGCGAAACATCACTAAATACTTTTTCTCCTGCATCGTCAAAGTCACCATCTTGGTTCCAGTCAAACCATGCAGAGAGATAGCCAGTCGTGGATGCTTGAACAACAACAATTGCATCCGTTCCTGCCTCAATTGCGGTAACAAATCCGACACCATCTTCATCTGCATATCCGGCTTTATTATCATTAAGCGGTGCAAGTAATCCATCTTGCTCACCATCCGGTCCAATGTTTCCAAGCCAGGTGATTCCATCAATAGCATGACGAGGACCATTTGAAGCTAGAAGTGTCACGTAAGAGTCGGGGGCGTCACCAAAGTCAATGGTCGAATCTTCGTCAATCACGGGCGCATTCGCACAGCGCGCACCATCATTCTGGTTAGAGCTTGGACCATCGGCAAATTTAACTGCTGTTACAATGCCATTATCAATGTTGTCTTGGCTGGACAGGTCAATACGATAGATGTTCCCATCTGAATTGCGCGATATGTAGTAATAACCATTAACGTCAAAGTAACCAGCGCCAAATGTTCCGGTAACACCCACATTTCCGATGTATATTTCACCCCCCACATCCGTATCGAAGCGGTATAAATTCCCCGTCGAATTATCGACACCATAAAGGTTGCCATCTCCGGGGTGAAAAGCGAAATCAGTAAGAGAAACCGTTGCAATCGAGCTAATCTTTATAACGTCAAGCACCGCATTTGGGTCGCTATCCAGTGGGCTCAAATCAACTTTGAAAATTCCTTTTCCCTTGCGATAAAGGTAGAAAACATGCTCATAAACGTCACCGACGAAAAATGTATGGTCAGTGGGTAAACCCGATGTATTTAAAATTTGTGCTTGGAAGTCTTTTCCTAATCTAACGAGACGTTTATTCGACGTATCGTAGCCATATATATAACGGTCTTGAAAGTCGAAACCAACCGCATTGATATTGGCATTAATGCCTGTATCACTTTCTAGTAGTGATGTTTGTCCTGTAACGAGGTTAACACCATAAACCTGAACGGGATTTGCTTGAAATAAATACGCTTTACTTGGACAAATATCGAATGGAGTCGCTATGGCGAGCGCAGAATAGAATATAGAGAAAACAAGAATCAGTAATTTTAGCATTGTCAGTCTCCTTCCAAATGACGTTGGAAGACACTAAACAAGTAACATGCCAAGCTATAAGACACTGATATATATAAACTTAATCTAATTTCAAAATAAAGAATGGGCGCATTCTCACTTTGACAACGATAATGAGAGAGTAAATTTGGCAAAACGATAAAAACATTTTGCCAAATTGAGAATCATGAGCAGACAGGACAAGCGGGGATTTTCATCAAGTTCATTTCGCGCCATGACATGGTCATCGCGTCAAGCATAAGGATCTTACCTTGCATTGGCGTTCCGTAGCTCGCTAATACTTTAATTGTTTCCATCGCTTGGACCGCACCGACAATACCAACGACAGGAGCCATCACGCCAGCCTCCACACACGATAGTACGTTACTGCCAAACAGCGAGCTTAAACACTGGTAACAAGGTTCATCTTTGTCTTGATACATAAACACGCTCACTTGACCTTCCATACGGATTGCTGCGCCTGAAACAAGTGGTGTTTTGCTTTGGTAGCATAGCTTGTTAAGTTGATTACGTGTATCAACGTTATCTGAAGCATCCAGAACTAAGTCATGTTGTTCAATAAGTTGAATCAGATTTTCATCAGCTAAGCGCTTATCAACCGTTTCTACGGTGATATGCGGATTAAGTTCTCTCAACGTCTGTGCGGCTGAATCCACCTTTTTAACACCAATATCGCAATCGTGGTGAAGTACTTGCCGTTGTAAGTTAGACAACTCGACCACATCATCATCAATCAACGTAAGCTTACCAACGCCTGCAGTAGCCAAATATTGACTAGAAGCACAGCCAAGCCCGCCAGCCCCAAGGATTAACACCGAAGCTTGTTTCAACGCTTCTTGGCCTTCGAAATCGAATTGCTTAAGAATGATCTGCCGGTTATACCGGAGCATTTCACTGTCTGACAGAATATCCAAAAGAACTCCTAATATAACGTATCGTTAAACAGTTGAATTTGGACAGTTTCGCCGACTTCAACCCGGGCACGCTCGCGCTCGAGTACAACAAAGCAGTTAGCAAGGCTCATCGAACGAAATGCGCCAGAGCTTTGATTACCGGTTGTCTCTACCACAAACTGACCATTTTCTAATGTATAAATACCACGTTGATAGTCTGTACGCCCCGGTGCTTTTTTAAATGCGGTTTTGGTAACAGCAGGGATAGATAAAGGTGCTTTCCATTCCGTGTGACCAGCTAATTTTGCTAGCATAGGTTGGACCAAGACATACATTGTTAACACTGCCGAGACAGGGTTACCCGGAAGGCCGCAAAATAGGGCGGTATTAAGCTTACCAAAAGCAAAAGGTTTGCCCGGTTTAATCGCTAATTTCCAAAAGCCGATCTCACCAAGTTCTTCCAAAATGTCTTTCGTGTAATCCGCTTCACCAACGCTCACACCACCAGATGTGACAACCACATCTGCAAGGGATTGCGCTTTTTCGAAGGTTGCTTTCAACGTTGCTGGACAATCAGGAATAATGCCAAGGTCAATGGCTTCGCAGCCAAAGTTTTCGATCAACGGTTTAATGCCATAACGGTTGCTGTCGTAAATCTGGCCATCTTCAAGAGGTTCACCAAGTGAGCGCAGTTCATCACCAGTTGAGAAGAACGCGACTTTGGGTTTGCGTACAACCGTCACATGGCTAACACCGAGTGACGCGATCATTGGGATATCACGTGGGGTTAGTTTCGCCCCTTTAGGCAGAACCATATCGCCTTGCTTGATGTCGTCACCCGTTGGTCGGATATTGTTCTGTGGCTTTACATTCGTTTGCTTAAACAAAACGCCTTGTTCAGTCACTTCTGTTTCTTCTTGCATGATGACGGCATCACAACCAGTCGGGATTTTTGCGCCAGTCATAATGCGAATACAGGTGCCCTCCGGCCAATCGCCTTCAAACGGCTGACCAGCAAACGACTTGCCTGCCATTGGTAGGGTACTGTTTTTGCTTAAGTCGGCAATTCGAACCGCATAACCATCCATCGCCGAGTTATCAAAAGGCGGTACGAAAATTGGCGAAAGTACGTCTTCCGCTAATACGTAACCTAATGCATCTGCAAGGGGAAGTTTTAAGGTGGTTTGAATTGGTTTGATTTGCGACAGCATTTTATCCATCGCTTCTTCAATCGGCATTAAGCCCGGAGCATCACAGCAACCCATGGAGATATCCTGTTGTATTGTAATTTGTGGCCAACTCTACCATAGAAAGGGGTTTAGAAAGAATGACCACCAATAAAATATGGTCGTAATTATTCAAAAATCCGAGTATCCTTGTCAGCCATCCGAAAGGGGTATTTAAGAGGAAGTGCGATGTCAGGTCTTAGCGAATCAGCCAAGTTAGTAAAAGATGCGCTAGAAAGCCGAGGTTTAGAGACACCAATGTCTCCAAATCAGTTCAACCGTGAAGAGAAAAAGGAAAAGATCGAGCACCACATGCGTGAGATCCTTTCTCTACTAGAATTAGACCTGTCTGACGACAGTCTGGAAGAAACCCCTCAGCGTATTGCTAAGATGTACGTTGACGAGATTTTCTCTGGTCTGGACTATCATAACTTCCCCAAAATTACGGTTATCGAAAACAAGATGAATGTCAGCGAGATGGTTCGTGTGAAAGACATTACCGTAACCAGTACTTGCGAACACCACCTTGTCACCATTGATGGAAAAGCCGCCGTGGCTTACATTCCACGCGGAAAAATCATTGGTCTTTCTAAGATTAATCGCATTGTTCGTTTCTTTGCTCAGCGCCCACAAGTGCAAGAGCGTATGACGCAGCAAATTTTGGTTGCACTGCAAACCTTGCTGGAATCGGATGATGTAGCGGTTACCATTGATGCCACTCACTACTGCGTGAAATCTCGTGGTGTGATGGACGCAACAAGTGAAACTACAACTACTGCGCTGGGGGGAATATTTAAATCCAACTCAGCCACCCGCCATGAATTTTTACATGGCTTACGTTAATTAGAACGAAGTATTGAGATTGATAAAAACCGCTTCCATTCGAAGCGGTTTTTAATTTAGTTGCATTAGCAACCCACAAAATTAAAGACATTAGGAAAAAATTGTGACTGTTCCTTTTAATACACTGCCACTAAAACCTGAGCTATTAGACACCCTGAAGTCATTGGGCTATAGCGAAATGACGCCTATTCAACAACAAAGCTTACCGGTGATTTTACAAGGTAAGGATGTGATTGGTCAGGGGAAAACGGGTTCGGGTAAAACTGCAGCGTTTTCATTGGGGTTATTATCAAACCTCAACGTAAAACGATTCCGAGTACAGTCTCTTGTTTTATGTCCGACACGTGAGCTCGCAGATCAAGTTGCGAAAGAAGTTCGTACACTTGCACGCGGTATTCACAATATTAAAGTGCTAACTTTGTGTGGCGGTATGCCGATGGGACCACAAATTGGTTCACTTGAGCATGGCGCACATATTCTCGTTGGAACGCCTGGTCGCATCCTCGATCACTTATCCAAGGGTCGTATTCAGCTAAATGAGCTCAACACACTAGTCTTGGACGAAGCCGATCGCATGTTAGAAATGGGATTTGAGGAAGCAATTGACGCGATTTTGGCTCAGGCGCCAGCCAATCGCCAAACACTTCTGTTTAGTGCAACTTTTCCAAAAAATATTGAATCGCTTGCAACGAAGGTAATGCAAAACCCTGAGATGATTCAAGTTGAGTCAACTCATCAACACACCACCATTACTCAGAATATTTATCAACTAGATACAACAGAACAGCGTGATGATGCATTAGAAGCTTTGTTGCTCACTCATAAGCCTGAATCATCCGTCGTATTTTGCAACACCAAAAAAGAAGTAATGAATGTGACCGATGAATTGTCACATCGCGGATTCTCAGTGGTCGAGCTGCATGGTGACATGGAACAGCGCGAGCGCGAACAAGCATTGACTATGTTTGCAAATAAAAGCATTTCTATTCTGGTCGCAACTGATGTCGCAGCGCGTGGCTTAGATGTCGATAACCTAGACGCAGTATTTAACTTTGAGTTATCGCGTGACCCAGAAGTTCATGTCCATCGCATAGGTCGAACAGGCCGTGCGGGGTCAAAAGGTGCAGCATTCAGTTTCTTTGGTGAGAAAGAAGCTTACCGTGTTGCACGCATCGAAGAGTATATGGATGTCGTATTAGAACCTTCGAAACTTCCAGAGAAACCGATCGAAAGACCTTTCTACCCGAAAATGCAAACTATCCAAATTTTAGGTGGTAAGAAGCAAAAAGTGAGAGCGGGGGATATTTTAGGTGCACTCACAAAACAAGCCGGTATCGATGGCAAGCGCATTGGCAAAATCAACATACTACCGATGGTTTCGTATGTTGCCGTTGAGCACGAAGTTGTTAAACCTGCATTGAAACAGCTTCAGACAGGGAAAATGAAAGGGCGTAGCTTCAAAGCGCGAGTAATGAAATAACTCAACATCATAAAAAACAGCCAGTGGAGAAATACACTGGCTGTTTTATTTCGACATTTGGATGGATTAGCTGTCGAATAAGTAAAGGTAGTCTTCATAACCTTCTTTTGCCATGTCTTCTTTGGCGATAAATCTCATCGCCGCTGAATTCATGCAGTAGCGCAAACCCGTTGGAGCGGGCCCGTCTTTGAATACATGCCCAAGGTGTGAGTCACCAAAACGGCTTCTGACTTCGGTTCTTGGATACACCAATTTGTAATCAGTATCGGTGACAATGTAACCTTCATTAATTGGCTTAGTAAAACTTGGCCATCCCGTCCCTGATTTGTACTTATCGGTCGAAGAGAATAGCGGTTCACCCGTTACAATATCAACGTAAATACCCTCAGCTTTGTTATCCCAATATTCGTTTTGGAACGCACGCTCGGTGCCATCTTTTTGAGTCACGTAATATTGCGTATCACTAAGCATCTCACGAATTTTGCGATCAGACGGCTTACTGTACGCTTTAACCTTTGGCAGATGTTTGTTTTCATCGATTAACATACGCAGTGTCTTTGGATTCTCTTCTCTATCTTCACCGAAAATTTCATCTAGGTATTGATCGCGTCCTGAGCCATAACGGTAATAGTTATAACGGACCTTATTTCGCTTATAGTAATCTTGATGATACGCCTCAGCAGGCCAAAATGAGCTGTATTTGATGAGTTCCGTTTTTAACGGTTTACCAAAGATACCGAGCTGTTCTACTTCTGCCATAAAGTCGGTAGCGATCTGTTTCTGTTGTTCATTGTGGTAAAAAATGGCAGGACGATATTGAGGGCCACGATCTACAAATGAACCTTTATCGTCGGTCGGGTCAATATGCCTAAACAATTGATCTAACACTTGCTCATAGCTAACAACGTTGGGGGCATAGGTCACTTGTATGACTTCAATATGGCCACTTTTACCCGATGAGACTTGTTTATAGGTTGGATTATCTAACGTCCCTCCAGCATAACCGGAAACAACATCGACCACACCGTCGAGCTTTTCCAAGTCAGATTCTGTACACCAAAAACAACCACCAGCTAATGTGGCAGTTTCTAATGTACTTGAGCTGGCCAATTTTGGCTTATTTTCGTTGCCAGCTTGAGAGAGGAAAGAGACGGCGACTACAAGCGTCGTAAAAATCGCAAGTAGAAAACGAGACTTCACTTTCATTGTTACCTCACTAATGAACGTTTATCTCTTTAATAGAACGTGGTTGAGGCAAAAAACTTGCACAGAGATCCATTTAATTTGTTCACCAAACAACGAAGCAAAAAAAGCGGGGAAAATTCCCCGCTTATTTACTAACTTAATCCCACGATATTACCATCATCATCGAGGTCTAAATTCATAAATGCTGGTTTATCAGGCAGCCCCGGCATGGTCATCACATTGCCACACAGTGCGTAGATAAACCCTGCACCAGCGCAGAGCTTAAGCTCCCTAACTGGAACATCAAAATGCTCAGGGGCACCTTTTATTGAGCCATCTGTGGTAATGGATAATGGTGTTTTTGCCATACATACAGCCAAGTCGTCAAAACCTTGGGCTTTCAACTGAGCAAGTTGCTGTTTCGCGGTTTCACTTAATACGATACCTGACGCACCGTAACCACATTCAGCAACGGCCATGAGTTTTTCTTCTGTGGATTGAGAAAGGGCATAAAGCGGCTTAAATTGGGTCGTTTTATCACATTGACGCACCACTTTACGTGCAAGTTCTTGTGTGCCTTTACCGCCAGAAGAAAATCCTTCGCTGATCTCCACTTCAACATCGTTTGGAAGACCTTCAACCATTTGCTTTAATGCTTGTAATTCTTCTTCGCTGTCTTGTGGGAAACGGTTAATTGCAACCACAGCCGGGATTCCGTACTTATTAACATTATTAATGTGCCATTTGAGGTTATCAAAGCCAGCTTTTAATGCTTTATCATCTTTTTCGAATAAGCTTGATGGGATAGGTTGACCCGGTTTTAAATCATACAAACCAGAGTTGGCTTTTAATCCACGTAGTGTTGCAACGATAACAGCACAATCCGGCGCTTGCCCAGAAGCCTGAGCCTTGATGTTACACGCTTTTTCAAAACCCATATCGGAACCAAATCCACCTTCAGTCACCGTGTATTCAGACAGTTTTGTCGCGATCTTGTCAGCAATGATAGAAGAGTTTCCGTGCGCGATATTTGCGAATGGACCGGCATGAATCAGTGTTGGTACACCTTCAAGTGTTTGCATCAATGTAGGTTGAATGGCCTCTTTCATGCTCACAGCCATAGCACCTGCAACTTGAAGATCTTCAGTTGTAATAGGGGTGTTGTTTTCAGAATAAGCCACTACAATACGACCAATGCGGGCGCGTAAGTCTTTCAAATCCGAAGCAAGAGCCAATATTGCCATCAGCTCGGAAGCGGCTGAGATATCAAAACCATCTTGCCGCTCGTAACCATTAATGGTTTTACCTGCTTCATTTTGACCAACAGTGACCATTCTTAAAGCGCGATCGTTATGGTCCACAACGCGCTTCCATGTCACGCGTGTTGGGTCGATTCGTAAAGCTGGCAACCCTGTACGGCATTCAAAATCGTCATAGCCATTGCGCTGCTCGTGATAGATACGGGCATCAATCGCCGCAGAAGCTAAATTATGTGCTGCGGTGACGGCATGAATATCACCAGTAAGATGAAGATTGAGCTCTTCCATTGGTGCAACTTGAGAATAGCCACCGCCTGCTGCGCCGCCTTTTACGCCAAACACAGGTCCCATTGAAGGCTGGCGAATACACGCCATGACTGATTGACCAAGTTGTTGTATGCCTTGTGACAAACCAATTGTTGTAACGGTTTTTCCTTCTCCCAGAGGTGTAGGAGTGATTGCAGTAACCAAGACTAACTTACCCGAAGGATGGTCACTGACACGCTTCAATACATCCAGCGACACTTTCGCCTTGTATTTACCTTGACTATAAAACTCTTTCTTTCGGAGCCCACAATCCGTTGCGATCTGTTGAATTGGCAGCAAATTAGCAGCGCGGCAAATTTCGATGTCTGACAGCATAAAAACCTCGAACTATATCTAAAACTGGTGAGGAAAACGTTTGCGTGTGCATAATATCGACAAAATATTCTTTGTAAAGTGTTATCGATAGCAAGGGCTAAATTCTAACCCAAATTTTATGTGTCAGAAACAATGCGAGTCACATCAATAAAAAAAGACCTGTCTTACGACAGGCCAAAATCCCTACGGGGGTCCTTGTGGAGCAAGGGTATGGGGTGATTAATGGATAGCTAAATGATCTTAGGCGGCAATCGCTTCGAGATTCTTCAAGTGGAGTAGTCGACACACATTGATGTTGCCAACACCTTCAACTGAATCCAGTTGCGTCATCAATATCGAATTAATACGGTGCGTTTTCGCTCGGCTTTCGAGGGATTCAATGATTTGGTTAGGTAGTTGCTCACTGCTGCCTTCGGGTGTGAAATACACAGGCTCGACACCGCGTAAAATGGACAGCTTAGCAAGCAACTGTATGTCGTCACTCAACGCCCATATCGCGGCTTTGCTTTGACAGCGTGACATGAGCAGTGGCGTTTCTCCATGCTTGGTTAAAATAGCCACACCAAGATCATTGTGTACTTTCGAAGCAGAGATCATCGATGACAAGGCAAAACTCTTACCAGCATCATTACAGAGGTGTTGTAAGTGTTCCCAGCAATTGTGTGAGCATTCAATTTCTTGCTCCGCACCTTTGGCGATGCGTACCATCGCTTCGACTGCTTGAACAGGGTATTGGCCAGCTGCCGATTCAGCAGATAACATGATCGCATCGGTACCATCGATAATTGCATTCGCAACATCCAGCACTTCAGCGCGGGTCGGTAATGGGTTTTCAATCATCGATTCCATCATTTGGGTGGCGGTAATAACAGGCTTTCCTAGAAACTTTGAACGTGCGATAAGCGCCTTTTGTACAGAGGGAAGACGAGCGTCACCAATCTCCACCCCCAAATCACCACGTGCAACCATAATGACATCGGATGCATTAATCACATCATCCATCGCTTGCTGGTTAGCCACAACTTCAGCTCGTTCAACTTTAGCGACTATATGCGCATTGCATCCCGCTGCCACTGCAAGCTCTCGGGCATAATCTAAGTCTTCCGCGCTACGTGGGAAGGAGACAGCTAGGAAATCGGCTTGTAGCTTGCCTGCTGTGATAATGTCCTGTTTGTCTTTTTCTGTCAGTGCCGGAGCCGAGAGGCCACCACCAAGTAAGTTGATTCCTTTACGGTTTGAAAGTTTGCCGCTATTTAAAACTTCAGTTTTAGCCCACTGTTGATCGGTATTTACTTCTTTGACCAATAACTGGATACGTCCATCATCGAGCAATAGAGTGTCACCCTGCTTGATGTCTTGCAGTAGCTGCGGATAATCCAAACCTACCCGTTGTTGGTTACCAGATTGCGAATCCAACGTACCATCGAGAATAAACTCATCACCTTTAGCCAACTGGATTGCACCTTGTTCAAAGCAAGCAATACGAATTTTCGGACCTTGTAAGTCTACTAACACGCCAACATGTTGATTAAGTTCGGAAG
This sequence comes from Vibrio sp. TRT 21S02, assembly GCF_050113675.1. NCBI lineage: Bacteria > Pseudomonadati > Pseudomonadota > Gammaproteobacteria > Vibrionales > Vibrionaceae > Vibrio > Vibrio sp. TRT 21S02. The sequence goes on along the minus strand of NZ_JBNJOI010000002.1, from coordinate 140,885 downwards.
CAATTTTTCGTACCTGATGTGCTCTTGCAATATGTTCTTCAGCGGTGCCATGAGAAAAGTTAAGACGAACGACGTTCACACCAGCTTGAATTAATTGACTTAGAATTTCAGGACTTTCACTGGCAGGGCCAAGCGTTGCAACAATTTTAGTTTTACACATAAATTTCTACCTATAACGACACTATATAAAAGGGGAACTAAAAAGGAGGAGCAGGGACCTGAGCCTTAAGTCCCTGCGATAGTGCGTTAGTTAGCAGTTTTTACCTGAGCTTCTGATGCTTCTGGTGCATCAATATCAACAACTTTCTTAGCATTCCATACCGTTAGGGCTAAGAAGAGTGATACCACACCTGCCGCGAGCCAGAAATATTGCGCTTGGGTAAAGTCATAGTGCTTAACGCCATCAACTTCAGTAATCGCAATCAACGATGCAGAGATAACTTCCTGTGCTGATGCTGCGATGTATGAGAACAGACCGATAAACCCTTTTACTGCGCCCACTGCATTTTTAGGCATTAAGTCACAAGCGGTAAGACCAGCAAGGAAGACAACAAGACCACCAATTGCAAAACCGATTAGGCCGAGTGCTACAGCGTCAACAACGCGGTTATCCGGGCCAAAGAACATCAAGCACATACCCGCGATGTTTGCGATTCCGTAAAGTAGAGTAGGGATATGACGGTTTGCGTTGAACACTTTGTCAGAAATAATGCCTGATAAAATTGCACCTGCTAGACCCGCAATTGGATACGTTGACATTGCAAAACCAGCATCAATTAACGAGTAACCTTTGGACTCTTGTAGGTACAAAACAGCCCAAGAAGACATTGCGTAACGAGAGACATACATAGCGGCACATGCTGCTGCAATTAGCCATACTGCTGGTTGTTTAAGAATGAAAAGCTGTGCTTTGCGAGTTTCTTTTGGATCGTTTTTCTTCTTAATTTCCGGCTCTTCATCAAATGCTGTAGCTGCATCTGGCAAACCGTAGGTTTGTGGGCGATCTTTCAGTGCTAGGAACATGCATAACGCAGCAGCAATAGCAGCGATACCTGCACCGATGAAACCAGCACGCCAACCCAAGTAGCTCACTAGTGTTGCAGTTAGGATCCAAGTGATACCTTCACCAATGTTACGTGAGCCACCCCATACAGAGTAACGACTACCACGTTGTTTTGGAGAGAACCACTGAAACAGTGACACACACGATGGCGCAGAGCCCACAGACTGGAACCAACCATTCAAACCCCAAAGTAGGATAAAAAACAAACCAGCGGTGTTCATGCCCATCAGGATCGCTGTTATACCCGACAAGACAAGGGAGAACGACATAAAGCGGCCGATATTGGCATAGTCAGAAAGGAAGCCGTTCGAGAACTTACCAATTGCATACGTAAAGAAGAACGCCGAGCCCATAAGGCCAAGTTCTTCAATCGTTACAATCCCAGCGTCTAGCATTGGTTTTTTAACAACACCAAGGCTCATTCGCACAACATAAAATACTGCGTATCCAAACACTAATCCAAGAAATACTTGCCATTGGTAGCGTTTAAAACGCGCTTGCATCGCCTCTTTCGAACCGTCCGATAATGGTTGGTCTGGGCGAGTTTTAAAGAAATTAAGCATAGTGCTGCTCTCCATGTTTCTCAAAGTTACAAAACTCAATTTGTTTTGACGGGAGCATCATGCAACGCACTTATTTTTCTATCAAAAGTACCAATTTGAGGCAGAAATGACTCAAAACGTTTAAGTAGGCGGGTCAGAAATGGGACTTTTTATCGTGGCAAACGAAGGATAGTTGGTAAAATTATCATTATTGAATGCGGCATTGCGTCATCAATGACCCATTTCATCGCTTTGGTTATTTTGTATGAGAGTGCGATATTTTGAGTGAACGCACATTAAATAAGGTTTTTGTGAAGTGGCGATAAAGTGTTTTAAGCAAAGGATATGGTCATTAGGTTTAATTTTGTGCGGGTTAGTTGCACCTTTAGCCTTTGGCAAAAACAATGAGTTGGTGATTTTAACGACGTTTTCCAGCGAGCCGATAGAAGGATTGATTTCGGAATTTAAAATCAAACATCCTGATACGGAAGTCAAAGTGATTCATCGTCGAACACAGTCTGCTATTCAAATGCTAAACAAGCGTTTTATTCAAGACATCGACATGGTATTGAGCTCGTCGCCTTTTTTGATGCAACAGTTGGAAAGGCGAGCACAATTAGCACAAACACCTGTCAAAACCATTACACCAGAGTGGCTTTCTGAATTTGTATTACCGCCGAAAGATAAAGTAGTGAGCATTGGTTATTCAGGCGCAGGCGTGATTTGGAATCAGGACTACTTAAAAACCTATCATTTACCTTTACCTACATCGTTTATCGACTTAACGGCACCGACTTACTTTGGGCATATTACGATGAGTACGCCGAGTCGTTCAGGTACGACTCAAATGATGATCGAAAGCATTTTAACCCGATATGGCTGGGAACAAGGTTGGCGCATCGTGCTCAACATAGGTGCGAACTTAGGTACCATCTCTTCGCGTAGCTTTGGTGTGAGTGATTATGTGGCTAAAGGACAGTTTGCCATTGGGCCAACCATCGATAGTTACGCAATGATTTTAAGCAGGCGCTTTAACCACCTTGGATTTGCGTACGATAAAGACTTTACATTAATGCCAACTTATGTGGCTCAAATTAGTAAAAACGATAGCGACGAAGCGGTGCGTCAGTTTATTGAGTTCTTAATTTCGGATTCTGTTCAACAAAACCTACAGACGATCAGTTTCTCGAAACACGCGCTAAACAATCCAGAATTGTTCAACCAGAAAATACCAAGCCTTGATTTGGCGATTGTGATGGAAAGGGAAACCTTAGTTAACCAAATCTTCGACAACGCTATTACCCAAAGGCTACCAAGATTACAAGATAGCTGGGCGAGTATCATTAAGCTTCAAAAACAATTCCAAGATTTTCCCAAACAGCAACAACGATTAGAGCAAGCAGCGAAATTACTATTCACGCTCCCTGTCAGTGAGAAGGAAATACAACAATTAAGCCAACAATTGAATGCGCTTGAACAGAACACCAATCAATTGAGTGGTCAAAAAGAGGCGATGATCGCTGAGTTTAACTATCGACTAAACAGTAAGCTCGACAAGAATCTTGAGCTGGTTCAGCAAGATCTGCGTGCAATTCAACAAGAGTTAATGCCGTGAAGAAATACAATACGATAGGGACCAAGCTTGTTATCGCTTTTGCATGTTCTACGCTGCTTTTAACCGTAGTAAGTATCGTTGCATGGGGCACATGGAATCGGCTGGATGGGCAGGTGAGTGAATTACTTGAAACCAGTGTGCCTAAATATAACGCCAGCTATGTATTGGAGAGTAAAAGTAGTGAGATCCGCCACCGAGTGCAATTGCTGTCTAAAGTCACTAATAAAGTGGAGTTAGAAAGCCAGATTCAAATTCTCAACGAACAATTTGCTCTCATCACCACAACGCTCGAACAAGATGTATTGAACCAACAACCCGTGAATAACGAGCTTCATCAACTAAAACAACATTATGTTTTATTGAAATCCTCTTTGGTTACATATGGCGAACTTGTACATGCACGTGTTGACCAAGTCAGACAAATTCAAATGCTAACGGAGCGATTGGATTGGATCCACCAAGATATCCGCTCTGAACTTAAGCCAATGCAGCAGGAATTTCATTGGCTGATTGAGCGGGACAATAAAACCAATAATGGCTATAGCACATTTGAACAACTACGTAGTATTCAGCAGATCCTTGATCTTGAGTCTTCCGTTTATGAAATGACCTCAGAGTTAATGAACGCAAATCAGGTTGCACAAGTTAACAATGCACTGAAAGTCATCCAATATCGTGTTGATGATTTAGCACAAAGCAGCCAAACCATTCTCAAGTTGCCATCATCCATTGCTTACGAACAGTTGTTGAATGAGTTAACCATCTTGCTCGGTCCAGAGGGGCAATTTCACCAACAATTACTGGAACAGGTTTCACTCACCAAGCGGTTACAAGCCATTAGTTTCAGTATTGAACGACAATTAAAATCGATCCATGACGAGATCGCTGGGTTAGTGGCCAATGCTGATAATGATTTTGTTAAAGTAAAAAGTGACACTGCAACGTTGGTCACATCTGGAAACCAAGTTTTACTCATTTGTTTTGGCTTATCGATTTTAACCAGTCTATTTTTAGCCTTTTACTTTATCAATCGCCGTATTGTTGCCCGTCTTAATGCGCTGAGTTCAAGCATTGATGCGATTATAGACAATGACTTGAATCACCCAATTCGAGCTGATGGAAATGATGAAATAGGGCGGCTTAGCCATAAGTTGATCGAGTATGGTGAGAAAGTAAAAGAAATTCAGCGTACCAACGCCATCAGCTTAATTAACAATACTACCGCGAGTCTGCTTACTTGTGATCTTAAAGGGCACATCGAATCCGCCAACCTAAGTGCACGAAAGCTTCTTGGCATTGAAGAATTTATCCAGCAGCAACCTATTTGGCTGTCATTTACCGAAGTTAACCAAAGGGCACTGGCAAATGTATTTCAATGCAGCGGAGAATTATTTGAACAAGGGTACGACGAAAGAACATTAGCCATCGAGGTCAATGAACATTGTTATCTGCACTTTGATTTTCGTCTGTTCTCTCACGGCCAACTTGAAAAAGTCATCGTCACTATCACCGATGTAACTGAGCAGGAAAGTACCAACCGTGAGCTTGAAAAACGAGTTGCAGAAAAAACGCAAGATCTGTTGGAAAAGAACTTAAAACTGTCACAAGAAGTGATTGTTCGCGAACGGGCAGAAGAGCATCTTCGAAAAACGCAAGGGGAGCTCATCCAAGCGGCTAAAATGGCTGTTGTTGGCCAAACCATGACAAGTTTGGCTCATGAGTTAAATCAACCTTTGAACGCCATGTCGACCTACCTATTTAGTGCGCGCATGTTTAATCAGCAAGGTGAGCTAGAAAAGGTTGAGCATTCGATTAGCCATATCGAAGGTCTGTCTGAGCGAATGGGCAAAATCATCAATAGCCTGAGAAATTTTGCTAAAAAATCCGACCCAGACAAACACACACAGCTTAAAAACCTTCATGAAATCACCGAACACGCCATTACGATCGTAAATACCAAAGCGAAGCGGCAACAGGTAGTTATCAGAAATCAGCTTCCTGAAGAGTTTAATGTATGGGCAAATCCTGTCGCGATTGAACAGGTGCTTATAAATTTGTTAGTAAACGGCTGTGAAGCCATTGCTGAGTCGAAAAGTAGCAAAGGATGGATCGACATCGTTCACCTTCATTCAACACCCAAACATCATGTCGTTGCGATTGCAGACTCTGGTGATGGATTTGATGATGGTATTGTGCAACAACTATTTACCCCATTTACCACTACAAAAGAAGTGGGGCTTGGACTTGGACTCAACATCTGTAAATCAATCGTAGAAAGATACTCAGGACATATTTATTTAGCCTCAGATATTGACCGTGGGGCATTGGTAATTTTGGAACTACCTTATGAACAGCAATAAATTTTCAGTTTTACTTGTCGACGATGATCAAGATGTGCTCGATTCATACGCGCACCTCATGGATATTTCAGGGATCAATGCAAAAGCAGTCAATGACCCAACAAATGCGTGTGATCATTTAGAGCCGGACTGGCCTGGGGTAGTTTTACTCGATATGTATATGCCCCAAATGCATGGTATGGAGCTATTAGCACATATCAAAGACATTGATGAGCGCATTCCCGTCGTTGTTATCACAGGACATGGTGATATCCCAATGGCGGTGGACGCTGTCAAGAAAGGCGCTTGTGAGTTTTTAGAGAAGCCGATTAATCCGGTCGAACTGTTGACCTTAGTGAAACAACATTTGGAGGTGAGAAGGGCTTTTGTTGAGCAGAAACGTTCTGTGGACAAAGCTATCGATAAAGCTCTGATTGGTACTTCAGCTCAAATGAAACAAATACGAGAGCATGTGTCTCAGTATGCGTTGATCGACAATCATATTGTCATTTGGGGCGAGTCGGGCAGTGGACGCCGAAGCATTGCGCACATTATCCATCATATGGTAAACATTAATCACGAACGCCATATCCAAGAGCTACGCATAACAGAAGCTTTGTCTCTTGATGAGCTGGATCAGGCTTTCAAATCCTGTATCGATGGGACTTTAATTCTTGAAAACTTGATAGCAATGAGTGAGCCGCTACAAAGAGACCTGATTCAATTGCTGTTAAACCAAGAGCGTTGTGGAACAAACCGCGTTCGGGTTATTACGATTTTCTCAGAAGAACCTGAAAGCTTAATGGCGAGCAATTCACTCTTGCCTGAGCTCTATTATTTACTCAATCAAGGGGCCATTCAGGTCCCTTCATTACGCCAACGGCCTGATGATATAGCATCGATTTTTCACTACTTCCTTAAACAGAGCTGCAACAAGCTGGGGAAACTGTTGCCAGCAGTCGATTCAAATTACTTGGGTTTACTAAGAGCACATGATTGGCCGGGAAACGTCCGCGAATTACGCAACGTAGCCGAACTGTATGCGATTGGAATCGTAAAATTGACCGGAAAAGAGCGTATTTACACCCAGACAGAGCTACAAAGTCCATTGGATGAGCTGGTGGATGATTATGAAAGGCGAATTATTGAAGATGCACTGTTTCTTCACTCGGGACGAGTCAGTGATGCAGCAAATTACTTGCAAATCCCGCGAAAAAAACTGTATTTAAGGATGAAAAAACACGGCATTGAAAAAGACGATTATAAAAGCCGTTAACCAATAAAAAAGCCCCGTATTGTCGGGGGCTTTTCAGTCACTAGGCGAATTTAACTTAATACCAATCATCGTCAGGGTAAAACTTACCTTCTGGCGCATAGGGGTCATCATCAAATGGATGTTCAGCTTTGCCACGTAACATTTCAAGCTGGTTTTCAAGCATATTGACAGTATCGTAATCGCCTTCAGAGCAGGCTACATAGATCTGCTGCTCTAACGCCTCAATGCTATCTCGAATACTCATAACCCACCTCCTGTTACCACTACAGCCGATTAAACGGTTCTACCTATTCTCAAATCGATTATAGTCAAGTAATCCAAATTCGATCGGTTGATTTTTCTTATACCAAGCGTGGACTCTGTCGCTAAATGGCCAAAATGCTTCAGAGCTACGACGAATTGCGAATTTATCCAATAACTTAACGTAATCTTGTTCAGTTTTTATTGATTCCAACATCCCAACCAGTTCCGCTACATCGTCTTCTTTTAGAGACAAATATGCGGCAGGATAGCTGCCCAAAACACCTCTTACTAATGTCAGATCGTCATTTTGAATATCACGGTTGCTCGCTTCATCAAACAAACTGGAAATATTGGTGTGAGCGTTGTTATGCAATAGAGTAAACAGCTGGTCTTGTCCTGAGTTTGATTCGATCATGATCATCATAATTTGAGGAATGTAGACCAGTCCTTCACCCTTAATATTATCAATGCGGCGTAATAATGCTTCGTTTTTGCCACTCAAGCCCGTTTGCTCAATTGCATAGCGGCGATTGAGAACTGGCGCGAGTTGCGTTCTAAGTACATCATATAATTCAGCCTTCGGATCATCAGTTTGATACGGCACGTGAGTAGGTTGGTTAAATGGCTTCACATTCCTTTGTAAAAAGTCACTCAGTTGAGGGCTTTGATCTTGGTACCAACTTTGCTGCTCAATATGGCGCATATCTTTTGGTAATAAAGCGACGAAATTACTTTCGCCTTCAAGGCGCAAGAAGTCCATGTACATACGAGTAATAAGCTGATGCCCGAAATTGCCATACACATCAAACCCAGCCACCAATAAATAGTGGATCCGTTCTAACAGTGCATAATCTAATACCCAAGCGGTTTTCGGCGGTTTGCCCACAAGACCTTGTACAACAGAAGCGCTATCAAAATGGCGGAATACCGTCAGTGCAGCATTAGAGTTTACGCCGTCGCCATCCCAAAGCACGTCCGTCGTTAGATGCGTACCATCGGCAAAAAACTGATTGATGAAGTCAGACTTTGCTTGGAGGTACCGAGCTTGTTGACGGGAATAACGCACCCAATGCGTGATCGGCAGGGTATTGCTTTCAAGTTCACCAGGCAATTTTAGGTTGTCTGCTTGGCTGCGGTAGAATTCATTAACTTCAGGAATATTCGACGTCTCTGGGTCTAAGAAGAATACCCAAAAGCGGTCGTTGATGACATTGAGCGCTAACTGACCGCGGCAAACCGGCCCTTTGATAAACGCCATAATGGTATTTTGTGCATTATCTAACATGAACTTAAAACGTGACTGCACTGGTAGATCGATAAAGGCAGTCATCGGGTTGGCTGCGACTTCAGTGTCATAACTTGGTAGCGTCGCAACCGTGTAGTCCGCATCGATAAACCAAGCTTTCCAGTTCTCCATACGCGCATCATTCAACGCGTATGGCATGTGCGTTTTGTCGACAATCGTCCCTTGCTCAGGAATAAGACGGTAGTAAACCCGATCAACCTTAGGATCATCATAGGGGCGACGCGTTGCAACACGTTTAACGGGTTCGCCGGGTGGTGTTTCAGAACGTACTAGCGTGAAAAAGCGAGGTTGTGAAAGGTCAGAAAAATACAGGTGAGATAAAAACAAATGCTCGTAAATATACCTTGCTGCCAATTGGTTTTTACGAGAGCCCTTATTGAGCAATGCTTCATATTCATTGACAAGCGCTTGTTGCTCAAGTGTCAGTGGAATATGGGCATTCATTACCGCACCATTTTCAAGCCAGTACATCAATGTGTTGTACTCATCCTTGGCAAGATTAGGCATCCCATAAGGCATTCCCCATGTTGGATGTTCACTTTGATAGCTATCCAGCTCTTCAATTGTAGGACAGACTTGATCGCGGTCGACGGAGAAATCAAAGCCTTCTAACTGTGCTTGTTGAGGTAATGGATGCTTCTCTTTTTGTAACAATAACCGAGCCATGAGACCCGCTTCCATGTTGGCCGTTGTTGTTTGGTCTCGTTCATTCAAAACCGGATGGAATCCAGCATCACGCCACCCTTGAGTGGTATCAGCATCTTCAAAAAGTCGGGTAGGAGACGTAGCACGAAGGCGAGTTCCTTGATAGACCAGCGTCTTATTCGCTCCTCGATCAATACCTTCCACTGAACTCATCTTTAACTGACAAGGCGCATCATAACAGGCATGACAAACCACGCAGCGATTATCAATAATGGGTTTTACATCATTAAGGAAAGTCTGTGCTTGTTGGCTGCTCAATGGGGCCTGTCGTACTTGAACTCGCTCAGAACCGAATAGTTGATCGTAGTTGAGTCCGGCATAGGTGGCACAACCAGCAAATAACGTTGCTGCAAAAAGGATGGCTACAGTGCGTAAATTCATAAATTGTCAGTATTTTCTTATTAATCCAAACAGTATAACGAAAACTCAGAATAAGTGAGAGGGGACCTAACAATAGTAAACACGTTGATCCGATTAAGAAGCGTAAATAAACACAATTCAACAAGCAATTATGAGTTAAAAAGAAAAACAAAAGCCACATTACTTATGTGGTTATATTTTGCACATTAAAGAAATTCAACGTGATTAGAATCACTTTTTAAATAAAAGGTACTTGTTAGATTCAAATTCCTTGATAACGAAAGGGGCTTCCACTGGCCCTAATAGAGGATAGAATTTGATAATGAAAAACATCATCGTTTTAAGCTTATCTGCCATAGTTACTTTATTACCGAGTATTTCATCTGCGAATGATAATACTAGCGAACGTAACTTACTGGGCTATGCTGTTGCCTGGAAGCAGACAGCAGCAGAATATCGAGCGCTATATTACCAAGGATTTAATGTAGCAAAAATGCATCTTGATAAGGCTCTTTCAGAGCATAAGAAAGGAGATAAGCCTTTAGCTATTGTGACAGATCTTGACGATACTCTTGTACTCCCCCTTGAATACTGGGGGAACTTAATAGAAAACAATAAAAACTTCTTCGAAGATCCTCTTTGGGACAACTGGATCCCAACTAACGGTATGGTCCCTAGTCCTGGGTCAAACGATTTCCTTGAGTATGCTAAAAGTAAAAATATCGAGATTTTTTATGTAACCTCACGCAACCAAGGTGAACCTACATGGGAGCTAGCCAAACAAAACATTTTGGCAATGGGTTTTCCTTTAAAAGACGATTCCCATCTTACGGTATTAATGGATACTTCGAATAAAGAAACACGTCAAAATGAAATCTTAAAAGATTATAATGTGGTTGTGTTCCTCGGAGATAACCTAAATGACTTTAGACGTAAATACTACGTTAAAGGCGATATAGATGGGCGCATTGCGAAGATGGAAGAAGATAAAGATCTTTATGGTAGTCAATATATTCTTTTTCCAAACCCTACCGATGGTCACTGGCTTTCAGCTATTTTTGGTGAATCTGAACCACCGGAAAGCCAAGAAAATCGCAAGTTACTTATTGATGCCGCAACCAGAACTGCTTGGGAAAATAAATAGGTTTACTGCGAGATATAGTCAGAGATGAATTACTATTATTGTGCTCTTCATTTTAGTTAAAAATTACTTTTCCAACATTTAACTACCGTTAATAGCCATGAGCTTTGCTTGAAAGCACCTTTGATAAGCCTTTAGAAGTTCATAAAGTAATAGACATCCATGGTAATCTTTAGATACAAAAAGGGCTTAACACTAGGTTAAGCCCTTCATTCAATTATGCAATTAATTATGCGACTGTTGTTTTAGCTTCGTTAGATTTCGCTTCACGTACAGGCTTGGTTACTAGTGCCAACACAATACACACCGCCATCATCACAGCTGAAATCGTGTACGCTAGATCATAACCACCATCGTGAGTCATTGAATAACCAACAACCGCGGCACCAATCGCGCCACCAATCCCCCATGATGTGTAAAGTACACCATAGTTCGTACCGTAGTTCTTCAAACCATAGTATTCAGCGGTAATTGAAGGGAATACCGCAAGCAATGTGCCATAGCCAACCGCAGCAATAGCTGTACCAATAATTAACGTAAACTCAGAATTAAACGTCGCAAACATCACCATGTTGAAGCCTTGCAATACAAACGCAAGAAGTAGGGTACGTACACCACCAATTTTATCTGACAAGATCCCTGCTGCCACACGGCCACCTGAGTTGAATACGGCAAGAATAGAAGCCAAGTAAACAGCATTTGGTAGGTTAGCTTGCACGCTTGCAATATTGGTGATGTTACCAATGATCATCAAACCCACTGATGCAGCAAATGCGTACATAATCCAAAGCGAATAGAATTGAGGCGTTTTTAACATCTCTTTCCAGCTAAAATCCATAGCTTGCTTAATCGTTTTTGGTGCTTGGCCTTGTTTGACTTTTGGTTCTGCCGGTGTGTAACCCGCTGGTGGGTTATTAATGGTACAAGCCAAAGGCACAGCAATCGCAAGAACACCCACACCAAGAATCATAAAGCTTGTATTGATGCCAACTTGGCCAATGAGCATAGACGTCAAAGGAGCAAGATAAATTGCTGCTAAACCAAAACCCGCAGCGATCAGACCATTTACCATACCTTTCTTCGATGCATGGAACCATTTCATTGCAGAAGGAGACAAACACGCATAGCCAAAACCGATGCCTGCACCTGTAATGACACCAAAGGTGATGTTTAGCATTAAAACCGATGATGCAAAACCAGAGGCGATCATTCCTAAGCCAGTCAAGGTCGTACCAAGAATAAGGATTTTACGTGGCCCCATACGGTCTTGAAGGATCCCTGCAACTAAAAGACAAACAGAGAAAGTAATCGTTGCGATAGCATAAGGAGAAGATGCATCAGCAGCACTCCAGCCGAAATCAGTGACTAGTGCTTTATTAAATACACTCCAGGCATAAAGAATGCCAAGACAAAGGTTGATACAGAAACCTGCTAACAGGATGCGCATTGCTTTATCAATCTTGCTCATTTTCGTTCTCTGTTGTCCCAATAAAGAGGGAAGTTAACAATGGATTTATTCAAAATAAGTTTGCGTTTATCAACATAAACCGCAATGGGCGCGAATTATAACCAAATAAAGTGTGATTGGAATCTCTTTTTGTGCAGCGAGCGAAATTTATTTCTAATTGTTAATAGGAGTGATGAAAAATCAAACAACCATATCTTTTTACAGTGCGTAAGATTGAATATCTCCACAGATGGATAAACGAGTTGCTTACTATCAAGCCACACAAGCCAGTTCATATGCATGATTTTTGATAAATAACTGACACAGTAAGATTTATGTCAAATATCGTTAAAGAGTATTTCTGGACGCCATTCTCAGATGTAAGATGCGCGCCGTCTTAATTTAGAGTGGTTTTAAATGAAAAATAACGTTTTGAAAATTGCAATGGTAACGGGCTTAGGCTTGACATCTCTAACTGGCTGTATGGGCCAAATGGCAACAACCGGAATGGTGTCTAAATTCAACCTAGAAATCGTTGATAACCGTTATGCTCGTGAAGGCATGTTCTTATTGCTATCACCTGTTTATGGTATCGCGGGTACAGCCGACCTATTTATTTTCAATGCCGTTGAGTTTTGGACGGGTAAAAACCCAATCACAGGTAAATCGCCTGCTGTTGTAGATACACCGACAAAAAACTACATCAAGGTAAATGATCAACTGGATAGCTCTTTGAAGTCTGTACCGCTTTCAAACAACGCTGACATCAAACAAGCAACAATGCAGCAAATCGACGAAAACACCATGCAGATGGATGTGTCTTACGTTGATGGTACAAAGAAAACGCTGCGTGGCGAAAAAGAAGCAGACAGTGTTGCTTTTTACGTTGACGATCAATACATCACGACGGTTTCTAACGCTGAATTAGAAACTTACGTGAAAGCAGCAAACATTTAACCATCATTGTTATTTATTGTTGACTTGAAAGCCTCCGCTTAATGTGGAGGCTTTTTTCTATCTGTTCTTTAAGTAAGAAATAAACTAAAGTTTTACAAAAATACGCAACATATATTTAACACAAAGGAAGTTCGAGTTATAGTGGATTGGTCTTAGAAAAGTAGGAGTTAAAAGGATGAAACTCACGATATCAGGGAAGTTACAGTTTAGTTTTCTGTTACTTGCAGTACTTTTTATCGTTTCTGCATTGTTTATTTTCCAGAGCATTTCAAACGTAAACCGACATAGTGAATCCTTGCTCCAGTCTGATTTGCCAACTGTCGATACGGCTCGCTCGATCCAACAATCCATTCAAGCCAGTCTATCTTCAGTACGTGGCTATATGTTGCTTGGGGCTGAGCCTGATGTTGGCGAACAACAAAAACAACAAATCCAAATCATTGTCGAAAAAACAGACACGTTACTTCCCACCCTTGAAGCACTCGTACAACAGAATCAATACCAGATGATCGTGTCACAGTGGGCAGCGGTAAAAGACTCACTTACTCGTATTGCAACGTTAAGCCATACCGATGAAAACCTTCCTGCTCACGCTCTATTTATAAATGAAGCTGCGCCGATAGCAGAGGTTGCACTCGACCAACTACAAGGCTTAATCAATGATGAGGCTGATAATAAAGAAGGCCAAGAAAGAAAGAGACTCTTTAGACTCTATGCAGACAGTTATACTTCTTTAGCCAATGCCTTATCAGCAATGCGTGATTTCCTTTTGTACGGTAAAGATGAGCACTTGAGCAAATATCAAGACCTGCTTAAGGATCATGACAAATACGTATCCGAAATCGAAAGTAAGCGCGCTTTGCTCAATGACAGCAGTCAAAGTCTTTGGGAACTGTTTGTTGAAATGCAACAACTGTATTTTCCTCTGGCCCAGCAAGTAGTTGAACTTCGCCAATCTCCAAGTTGGAACTTATCCAATAAAGAGATGGCAGAAAAACTTGTACCCGCAGCTCAGCTTTTGGATCAAAGTCTGGAGAATATTGTCAATGAACAACAAGAACACGCTAAAGCAAGCGGAGAAGGTATTAACGAATCACTAAGCCGTGTTTTAATATCACTCTTAGCCTCTGTTGTCATTGTTGTTGCGGTTGCCTTTACCGTTGCGAGATATATGGGACGTAACATCGGTCACCGCGTAACGAGTTTATCAAAACGAGCTGAGCTGATTGCTAACGGCGATATTTCAGAGCCACCACTGACCGTAACAGGAACCGATGAACTGTCGAGTTTGACCAACTCAATTAATGGTATGAACCATTCTCTGTCGCAAATCATCCAAGGTGTTACTGATAAGGCCCATCAGGTAAATGAAGGGCTAATCCAGCTCAATCAATCAAATACGACAACCCAAAGTGAACTCAAAAAACAGCAACACTCGATTGACTCGGTGAGTCAAGAACTCGCCCAAGTCGCTGACTCTGCCGATGCAACGGCCACTTTAGCACAAGAATCGGTTACAGTAATTGATGCAACCAAAAACCAAATTCAACACGGTACGTCAGCATTAGCAAAGAATAAAACGGCGGTAGACCAGCTACATAGTGCTATTGAATCTGCAAACAACCAAGTTGATACCTTAAGTAAGGAAAGTGAGGCCATAGGTAAAGTTACCGAGGTAATTGAAGGGCTAGCAGAACAAACTAACTTGCTCGCATTAAATGCAGCCATTGAAGCTGCGAGAGCAGGTGAGTACGGCCGCGGTTTTGCAGTGGTTGCAGACGAAGTTCGTCTACTCGCGACAAGAACCACCGAATCCACCACAGAGATCAACAACATCGTCAACGCAATTCAAAACTCAACTTCAGCGGTAGTGACTAGCATCCAAAGTAGCAAGGAACTAGCAGCAGAAGGCATGTCTTTAACACAACAAACAGATGCGACGTTGAAAGAAACCTCTGCTCAAATCGAAGTGTTAGATAACAAAATTCAGAATTTTGCCAGTGCCGCCTATGAACAATCGACGGCAACTCAAGCAATCAACACTATTATGGAGCAAGTAACCTTATCAGTTCAGGACGTAGCCAAAATGGCGATCCATTCTTCAGACTTGTCGCAAACTGCCGGAGCACAAGTGATGGACATGAATGAACAAATGGCTCGCTTTAAGCTTAAATAATGACTTGTTAAATGAGACGAGAATCAAACTATGATCAATTTGATGCATAAGTTGATTCCTGATGAACTATAAAACACTTATTACATCAATTAATAATATTCTCACCCTAAATAACTCCCGCACATACAGATGCACAAAGGGTAATGAGGTTGGCTGTGTTAAGAGTGTTTTATGCAGCATTTGCTGTAGTTGTTATCTGCTTTTCGGCGGCTACGTTTGCAGACAGACAAACAATTGTCGTAACAAATTCAAAGTCATGGAAACCTTTTTCATATCTTGATGAAGAAGGAAAACCCACTGGAATCTTGGTTGACTATTGGCGTGAATATGGCGAAAAAAATAATGTAGCCATCGAGTTCCTATTACTTGATGACTGGCAACAAGCGATTGATGCTATCCTGACAGGTAAAGCCGATATTCATGCAGGTTTATTGTGGTCTGAAAACCGAGAAGCGATTCTTGATTATGGTTTACCGATTATTTCGGTAGATACGCAACTCTATTTTAACCATAAGCTTGTTGGAATGGATGTTGGTACCTTTCTAAAAGGAGATCACAAGTATTCCGTTGGCGTAGTAAATGGAGGTTATGAGCAGGAGTTTATCAGCCTGCATTTTCCTAATATTCAGCTGATTACATACTCCAATAATGAAAAATTGATGCAAGCAGCATTTGACGGCGATGTTCAAGCTTTTGTCGCTGACGTTCAGGTTGCCAACTTTTATTTCTATATTTCAGATAACCCGAACCGCTTCATTGGTGTCCGCCACTTATACTCAGGCAAGCTAAAACCTGCGGTTAAACAAGGTAACCATGAACTCCAGCAAGCAATGCGAGTTGGAATGAGGAAAATAACTGAAGAAGATCGTAACCGAGTTTTAAACCGGTGGATGTATATTCAAACCGTTTATCCCGAATTTCTCGTCCCATTAGCCATCTTCTTAGTCGTAACGCTTCTAGTTGTGTATATCCTTACGTTAAAAGTTTCCGTTAAAGCAAAAACAAAACAATTAGAAGATGCAAATAAAGAACTGCGTGATTTATCCGAGATAGATGCACTCACAGGGGTAAGTAATCGACGTCACTTCATGAACGAATTCGCAAACTTATGCGCAACCAAACAAAGCATTACTGTAATCGTATTTGATATTGATGATTTTAAGTCTATTAACGATACGTTTGGTCACAGCGTCGGTGATGTCGTCATACAACGAGTGGCCGAATCAGTGAGAACACTCACTAGAAGTGAACATTTGTTTGGTAGGATAGGGGGTGAGGAGTTTGCGGTTGCAATAACGCAATCTAACCTTAACCAAGCCACCATGTTTGCACATCGAATTTGTCATACGATCAGGGGCATCGAGTTCGAAAATCAACCCAACTTACAAATGTCTGTAAGTTTAGGGTGCGCTTATTATGAGAATTATTTGGGTCCGATAGACTTAAATGATGCCGATGAACTGATGTACTCAGCTAAACGGCTGGGTAAAGATCGCGCTGTAGTAAAAGTAATAAAACAAGCAGGAGATCAAAATGTGGCTAGGTTTGAGGCAATTTGATTGCCGATTGACCAAACAGACTGAAATCAGTAAAAAATAACTTTTCTTTTCAGCTAGATGTGGCATATTGGTTTTCGTTCCGATGCGAAGCGTGCATCGTATAATGGCTATTACCTCAGCCTTCCAAGCTGATGATGCGGGTTCGATTCCCGCTGCACGCTCCAACTTCTTTTCTTAAAATTTCCCAGTTCAAAAACAAACCTACACACTTTATAACACCGAATATTTTCAAACTCATACCCACCATTTTTCCAAACCAGCCCACACAAACAGCTCCACAAGTTACCAGTGATCATGGGAAGGTTCAAAAGAATAGCAACTACATCCAATACAAAAGTGACTCGGCTAATAATCAGATTATATCGTCAGATAATAAAACTGATTATTAGGTATTTTATGGTAAATCCATTATGTTCAATTCACATACAGCAAGTAAAAGAGAGGAGTTATCTTCGATAGAGTTTTTAGGATTCAAATACACCATTTAACATAATATACATAATGCGCACTTAGCTATAGCTTCATTAGGGCTACCAAACCACAAAGCCAAGCCTCCGCAAAGCGCTGAAACTCTTTGTAAGCCTTGTCCGTTAAACTTTTTTGCAATGCTGTTCCTGTGAATCCCTTTACGCATTTTGCTTACTTTGTTGGGTTCGATATTCAAATCGTGTGCAATTTGTTTGTCTTGTACGTAGTTTTGAGCCTAGTTCACTGCGCTGTCAATGATTCAGCAAGCTTTTATATGCCGGCATTTAGAGCGCAAGCGAATCCAACAAGCGCTGCACGTTAGATGATCAATGTCATTTATATGGAAACTATTTCTATGCATGACTGCTATGTTTAGTTATTCGACATAACAAAAAAGACTTCAACACGGCGGTTACATGCTTTTCCAGCTTTGGTTCTATTGCTACATGCCGGTACATATTCACCATAGCCGCGCGTGTAAATCGAATTCATCGCTACATTATTTCTAATTAGTTGGCTTTTTACTGCTTTGGCACGCTTCAATGATAAGTTGTCGTTAAAACTTGGGGCTCCGGTTGCATCTGCGTGACCATCAATCACAATATCGATTCCCGGTTGGGTTGATAAATAGCTACCGACGATATCAAGCCAGTACGAAGACTCTGGTGAGACCATTGAAGAACCAGTTTGGAATTTGATGGTGTCTTTAAGCTTTACCATAACGTGATTGCCCGGTAATACTTCGTAATCGACGCCTTTACTCAATAGAAAGTTTTGTAAGGAACTGTAGCTCTTCGTTCTTTGTTGTCCAAAAGGCCCTTGCACTCCTGCAACGGTCGTTTTAGGAGCATAACCCCATTCAGGGTGCATCACATCAAGATCCCCCTTTGGCGCTGTGTCGAGCATTCTATCGCCCATTAACGCCATATCTGGCGGTAATGTTCCGCAACCTGTCAAAAGTAATAAGAGTGGAAGCGCTGCATATTTCATCGATTCACCGTTCAATTCATCACACTACAAATTCTATATCGGCAATCTCAGTATTTCTTTAATTATATCGCACTATATGATTTCCAAATGTATCTATGCCTGAGCATAGTCGAAGTCGAAACTTATCAGGCCAAGACATTTACATATTTTTTGCACCGTTCGCTTTTCGGTATGGATTGGACAAGGTAAAATCCGCCTCACTCATTACACATTGCACTTAATGCAACTTACCTAAAATAAGACGAAAATTATGAAAAAAGTTCTTTCGCTTTTTACTGCAACGCTGGCTGCAGGAGCTCTTCTTGTTGGTTGTTCAGACACAACCACACCAAAAGAAGGCGAACAATATCAGCAACTTCCTGCAAACCTCTCAACGTACCGTCTTCCTCAAGTTACTGAAGTATTTTCTCTTAACTGTGGCCATTGCCGTAAGATGGAAGGTGTAATCCCACAATTGGAAGAGCTTACCAGCCAAGAGATTGGCAAGGTCCATGTTACTTTCAACGAAAGTGCTCAAATCGGTGCCATGATCTTTTACACCGCAGTGATGCAGCTAAACAAAAATCCAGATCACGAGATGATGAATGAGTTATTCGCAGCGGTACAAATGGGTGAAGGTTCTACCTTAACTGAACGTCGTCAAGCGATAGAAGAAGCGTTCCACTCTCGCAACTTGGTTAGCCCTTACGAGCTCAATGAAGAGCAACAAAAGCAGTTGTTTAAGTTGATGAAAGTCGCTCAAGAAGTTTCTGTTAAAGGCGAGATCAACGCGGTACCGACGTTCATCGTTAATGGCAAATACATGCTTTTGACATCTGGACACAAAGATATCGAAAGCATCGCAAACACAATTAATTACCTAACTAAGCAATAATTCAACGGATAGAATTTATGTCTAAAATCATTTTTCCCATTGTCATCTTTGTTCTCGCGGCCTTCTTTATCTACCGCACATGGAACAACCACAAATTCGCAGATCAAAACTTTGCCGAAGGGCAGGCTTTCCTTGCTGAAAATGCAAAGAAAGAAGGAGTGATCACGACAGAAAGTGGTCTGCAATACCAAGTGTTACAAGAAGGTACTGGAACAGCTCACCCTACAGCAACTAGCCGCGTAAAAGTTCACTATCACGGTACGTTAATCGATGGCACCGTGTTTGACAGCTCTGTAGAGCGTAACGAACCTATCGCATTTAGTTTGAATCAAGTGATCAAAGGTTGGCAAGAAGGTGTGCAATACATGGTTGAAGGTCAGAAGATTCGTCTTTTTGTTCCTAGTACACTGGGTTATGGAAAAAATGGTACCGGCCCTATCCCACCAGCTTCTACGCTGATCTTCGATATTGAATTGTTAGAAATTCAGTAACACAGATAAAAAGAAATAAAAAGAAACCCGCATTAAGCGGGTTTCTTTTTATTTCTTATGTTTGTCTTGAATGTACTGCTGACTCACATCCACTACAGCAACGTCTTTAAAGAAGCTTCTCCCCAGCAATAGTGGGAATGTCAGGTGGGTTCTGTCTGCTAATGTAAATTCAGTTTTTTCTTTTAAATCACCAATTTGAATCCAAGCAATAACAACCGCCCTTCTCTGCGTTTTATCGGCGCTAGACTGTCGGATCTTCACCCAACGTTCCACTGGCAGTGCAATCTCTTTACTCTTGATGCCATCATGTTCAATTTTAAATTTGACCCAATCTTGTCCATCACGTTCAAACGGAACAACATCAACGGCTGAGATGGATGACGTTGTTGCACCAGTATCAACTCGAGCTCTAAAGTTTTCTTCAAGTCCAGGTACAAACACCCATTCTTTTTCACCTAAGATAAGCTTACCGTCAGACGTTTTCTTTGCTTCCACTTCAACGACTGGTTCTGTAACTACTTTTTGCATCGGTTTAGTCTGTTTAACAGGTTGTTCGACACGAGTTTCTTGTTGATCCGGACTTGTCGTCTCTGGTGTAGTCGTAGCACACGCCACTAAACCTGTAGTTAAAAATAATGGGACAAGGGCTTTCCAATTCTTCTTCATTCAATCACCTAATCACACAAAACATTTAAATCAGCGTTACTCGCTAGCAGTTTACAGCGAGTAACCACAAATGCTTACGCTATGTTGATTATCGCGTTGGCAACGTATGGAATGTCCTTTTCCGTTAAACCAGCGATATTAATTCGGCCATCTCCTACGCCATAAATACCATATTGTTCACGCAGTTGGGCCATTTGATCTTGGCTAAAGCCTAGCATAGTAAACATGCCTTTGTGGCTTTCAATAAAATCGAATTGTGAAGTATTGTGTGTAATTCTCAATTCATTACACAACGTTTTACGCAGGTTTAACAATCGTTGCTGCATTTCACACAACTCTTGCTTCCAAACCGTTGTTAGCTGGGAACTTTGTAAGATTGTTTTCACCAAAGCTGCACCATGATCGGGCGGCATGGTGTAAGTCGCGCGCGCTAAGGTTAGAAGTTTGCCTTTTGCATTATCAACATCTTGTTGCTTTTTACCCACCACAATCGCTGCGCCAGTACGCTCACGGTACAAGCCAAAGTTTTTTGAGCATGAAGTTGTGATCAACATTTCTTCTACGTTATCAGCCATAAAACGTAGGCCCTTTGCATCTTCTTCGAGGCTATGGCCAAACCCTTGGTAAGCAATATCAACAAATGGAGTAAAACCATTCTTTTGCGCAAGTTCAGTAATGGCTTGCCATGCTGAGAAATCGATATCAGCACCAGTTGGGTTATGACAGCAGCCATGAAGTAAAACCACATCTTCAGGCCCTGCCATTGCAAGCTCTTCAAGCATACGTGCCGTGTCCACTTGCTTTGTTTCGTAACTAAAATAGGAATAGAACTTAACCTTGAGTCCCGCCGCTTCCATCACTGGTTTGTGGTTAACGTAGCTCGGATTAGAAATCCAAACGGTGGTGTTTGGTTGAGCGACTTTCATTAGGTCACCAAGCATCCGTAATGCACCACTTGCCCCCGGAGTTTGAATCGCTGCGACACGATCCATCGCTGAAGTTCCACTAAGTAGGAGATCGATCATGGACTGGTTAAACTCTTCACAACCAGCAAGACCGACATAAGATTTGGTTTTTTGCGTCTCGACAACAATGTCCTGTGCTTGTTTGATCGCTTGCATCACCGGTGTTTCACCGTCGCTATTTTTGTAAACGCCAATGCCAAGGTCTACTTTTTCGCTACGGGGATCGTTACGGTATGCAACGGATAAAGAGAGAATAGGATCCAATGTTGGAGTAGATAAGTGAGTAAACATGAAAGTCACAACCCTTTGAAATTCAGTTAGTGAGACTCAACTTACCATCTAATGAAAAGATCGAGAATTAAAATTTTATTGGTGAGTAATAAAATAGAATAAAGAATCGTTGTCCTTAACAATTACTTAACCATATCATGCAAAGCCGGAGATTATTCTATGAATAAATGAGGCTCACAGTTTGAACCGATGGATAATTTGATTCGCGCTACCACGCCATTCAAGGTTTAAATCTTTTTTCTCTTGTTCAAACTTACCATCGATAAGAACATCAATGTAATCTAACACCTCACGCTGTTCGTCGTTTAGTTCAGCAAGTGTATACCCTGTCCATACCCAAATGTCTTTCTCTGGAGAGCACTCTGCTCTCACTCGTTTAACAAGCTTTAGAATATCAGCCACATTAGCCGGATGCAGTGGGTCTCCCCCGGATAACGACAAACCTTTGCGCTTGATTCTTGAGTCATTAAGGTCTTGAATGATTTTATCTTCAGCTTCCTGAGTGAACGACGTACCAGAATCTAACCTCTGAGTAGACTGGTTGTAGCACCCTCTGCATTGATGAATGCAGCCAGAAACAAACAAGGTACAACGTGTTCCCGGGCCATTAACAACATCAACTGGGTAATACTGGTGATAGTTCATCGCAAATTTCTATAAAGTAAAAACAAAAATAAGCCGCCACGATAGTTTCGAAGCGGCTTGAACACTAAAATGATTACAGGTGCTTCACCCTGCGCTTAACTTCTTCTTGTTTACCAAAGTTAAACGGACGCGCATCTGGGCTTCCTAAATATCCGCACACACGACGTGTTACGGAAACTTTTGTCGAATCATGATTACCACAGCTTGGGCAGGTAAAACCTTTACTCGTACAATCGAATTCGCCCATATAACCACATTCATAGCACTCGTCGATTGGTGTGTTTGTGCCATAGTACGGAACACGTGAGTAGCTATAATCCCAAACATTTTCTAGCGCTTCGACATTACGCTGCATATTTGGAAACTCACCGTAACAAATGAAACCACCGCTAGAGATTTCTGGGTAAGGCATTTCGAAATCGATCTTATCGTATGGATTTACTTTCTTCTCTACATCAAGATGGAAACTGTTGGTGTAGTAACCTTTGTCCGTTACACCTTTAATCACACCAAACTCTCTCGCATCGATGCGACAGAAACGGCTGCATAGGTTTTCGCTTGGTGTGCCGTATAGGCTGAAACCGTAACCTGTTTCCTCTGCCCAACCGTTCACCGTCTCTTTTAGGTGCTTGATGATTGCTACTGCTTTCTCTCGTAGCACAGCATCATCGTATACGTGCGCTTCGGTACCAAACAATGCGTTGATTGTTTCGTGTACGCCGATGTAGCCAAGAGAAATGGAAGCTCGACCATTTTTGAAGATTTCTGCGATAGAATCGTCTGCTTTCAGACGAACACCACACGCTCCTTCCATGTAAAGAATTGGTGCAACACGTGCTTTTACGTTTTCCAAGCGAGAAATACGTGTTTCTAGCGCTTTGCGAGCAAGATTTAGGCGCTCGTTAAGCAGTTCGTAGAATTTCTCTTCGCTGCCGTTTGCACGAATTGCGATACGAGGAAGGTTTAAGCTCACAACACCTAGGTTGTTACGACCTTCGTGGATTAGCTCACCATTTTCTTCGTAAGTACCAAGGAAGCTACGACAACCCATTGGCGTTTTGAATGAACCCGTTACTTCTACGACTTTGTCGTAGTTAAGAATGTCTGGGTACATACGCTTAGACGCGCACTCAAGTGCCAGTTTCTTAATGTCGTAGTTTGGATCTTCAGACTTGTGATTCAAACCATCTTTGATGCCGAATACTAGCTTAGGGAATACCGCTGTTTTACGGTTTTTACCTAGACCAGCAATACGGTTCTTCAGAATCGATTTCTGAATAAGACGTGATGCCCAACTTGTACCAAGACCGAAGCCAAACGTTACAAATGGTGTTTGACCGTTTGCCGTGTGCAGCGTGTTTACTTCATATTCTAACGATTGGAACGCATCGTAACACTCTTTCTCAGTGCGCGCTTTTGCGAACTCTTCTGGTTCAGAAATGCTCCACTCTTTTGCGATCTCTAGGTGTTTCTCGTAGCTTGTCATCACGTACGGTTCTAGTACTTCATCAATACGGTTGATGGTTGTACCGCCGTAGATGTGGCTTGCTACTTGAGCAATGATCTGTGCTGTTACTGCTGTTGCTGTGGAAATTGATTTCGGTGTATCAATTTCAGCGTTACCCATTTTAAAGCCGTGCGTAAGCATGCCTTTAAGATCGATAAGCATACAGTTAAACATTGGGAAGAACGGTGCGTAGTCTAGATCGTGGTAGTGAATGTCACCCACATCATGTGCCTGAACGACATCACGTGGCAAAATATGCGTTTTCGCGTAGTGTTTCGCAACGATACCCGCTAACAAATCACGTTGTGTTGGAATCACTTTACCGTCTTTGTTTGCGTTTTCGTTGATTAGGTCGACATTGCTTTCTTCGATAAGGCCTTCGATTTCACGAGTAAGTGCGCTTTGCTTTTCGCGGGCAATATCTCGATCATGGCGATATTCGATGTAAGAACGTGCAAGTGATTTGTATGGTCCTTGCATTAGTTCGTTTTCGACCAAATCCTGAATTTCGTGGATATGAACTTCATCGTAGTCTTTAAGCTTTAGTTCTACAGCTAACGCTACATTTAAAGCGTAAATCGCGATTTCCTTATCGACATGCTCTGCTGCCGCTTCAACTGCAGATTGAATACGATCCCTGTTAAACGGAGCTCTAGAGCCGTCACGCTTGATTACGATTGGTTTCACTTTTTCTCCTTACCCCAGCATACTCACAGAGTTATCCACAAACACACTATATAGGGTTATTTTTTATTCTACTGACACTACATGTTGTGGCGTATTTAACGAGAAGCACCATATAAAAGTATTGATTTAGATCAACAAAACGCGGTACCAGATTAAGATCAAATCGATCTTAGTGCAGCGGATCTCACTTGCTAAGAAATATCTGCAAACAGCAAAAATTACATGTTTTTTGCTTGCATTTTTTCGAGGTCTTGTAAGATAAAGGCTGGAACAAAATTTTAGATTACTTGTTATGAAAAATACGATAATTAGACTTGTTTTTGCTAGTGCCTGCCTTATCCACACTAGTACTTATGCAGCAACACCCTCTACGACTTTTACCTCATGGAATTTAGAGTGGTTGACGCTAGCGCCTTCAAACAAAATTGAAGAATCCCATAGAACCAGTAAAGACTTTGAAGTATTGAATTCACATTGGAACAAGCTTGAAAGTGATGTGCTTGCTTTTCAAGAGGTCGACAGTGCAGACGCAATACAGGAAGTTGTTGGTAAAGGTTATAAGATTTTTCTATCTGATCGCGCAAACAAAACTTACCGCAATAACCAATTCAGGGACATAAACCAATACACGGGCTTTGCCGTACGTAAAGGTATTTCGGTTAAAGATGTAGGCGACGTTCGTTTGGCAACATCGGCAAATAGTAAACTGCGCTTTGGCAGTTATATTATTCTTTTTGACAACACTCCGACTCCGATTCATGCCTTATCGGTTCACTTGAAAGCGGGTTGCAGCGGCGCATACAACAACAGTAAGAGCTGTCGTAAATTAAAAGCTCAAGGCGCAGCGATCAATGATTGGATTAAACAAAGAGAAAAAGCAAACGAGCAATACATTATCCTTGGTGATTTCAACCACAATATGGCGTACAAAAAAGATTGGTTGTGGGAAAGTATCGCCCAGAATAACAGTGCTGAATTAACCACACGTAACACGAAGGCAAATTGTAAAGTTCGTTCTAAGTCATCCCCGCACAAATCACATCAATTTCGAGCGGTAATTGACCATATCATTGTGAGTTCAGATCTAAATGCGGCTCAGACTGAGCAAGTACCCTATAAAACACAGCAAGTTTTAGACTACCAGCTTAGCGATCATTGCCCCGTTAGCACCAAGTTAAAGTAAGTCTATTCAGATTAGGGGTTCAACACCACGTTGTCCCCCACGATGAGTCCTTTCCGTACTCGTCCCTCTTCTCCCAGTTGAACTAAACGAGTCTCAAGCTTCTCGCCATTCAACACTTTCACATAATCCAACTGCCCAACTTGATAAACAGCGTTGAGTGGAACGTAAAGTTCACGTTGTTCATCTAAAGGAATACTCACTTGGGCATAGGTTCCCGGATATAACGCGTCTTCACTCTGAAATGATAACTTGACCATGTAACTTCTGGAACCAGCATCGGCCGCAGGCGTAATCTCAATCACTTGCCCTTCTTTTTTATACTCATACGTGGGAAAGCCAATCATTACCCTCATTTCTAACTCCAGGTATGGCATAACAGATTCCGAGACGTTTACTTCAACTTGAAGTGATTGAGGATTATAAAGGCTGAGTAATTTGCTCCCGGGTGTTGCGGTATCACCTTCATTCACAGATTTATACGTGATGACACCGTCAAATGGTGCCGTAATAATGCTGTAGCCAAAAGTGGTTTCCGCCTCAGTTACCGCTGCTTGGGCTTTGTTAAAATTTGCCTGTGCGGTTTGTAGATCGCTTATCGCTTGATCAAATTGAGATTGAGGAACAAGCTTTTTCGCCACCAACTCTTTAACTCTTACAAACTCTTTACGAGCATTATTTAGCTGAGCCTGTACTGAAGCGACCGCTTGTTCTGTTTGGGTTACGCGTGCATCTAAATCACCACTATCAAGCCTAAGTAGCACACCACCTTTAGTGACACTGTCACCAATATTAACTAACACATCCGCTATATTCGCCGTTAATCTCGCAGAAATATTGGCTTGTTGATTGGCAACCACCACGCCAGGAAATGTTCGCTCTTGTTTTGTTAGCTGCTCTTTAAGGGTAATGATTTCATATTTTGAGTGATCATGACGAGTCACCTGGCGTTCCGTCGGCAGCTTTTCACTAAACCCATCCGCCATGTAGTAAAACAGCACCACTAACACCGCAAACAGCCCGACGCCTAGCCAGCGATTATTCAGTTTCATAATGCTTCCTCCTTGGTAGGCAATCCGTGCCCAAGCTGATTCTGGTATGCGAGGTTATACACCACAGGTACAACGAGTAAGGTAAAAACAGTTGATGCTGCGATTCCAAAGATGATCGCCCATGCAAGCCCGTTAAAGATTGGATCCAACGTAATGACAATGTTACCTAGCAAAGTGGTTCCCGCAGTCAAGAGAATTGGTCTCATACGTACTGCGCCAGATTGAACAAGTGCATCATGTAGACGTAGCCCTGCACGTAAAGATTGTTGAATAAACTCAATTAATACCAGCGAGTTACGCACCACAATACCAGCTAATGCGATCATCCCGATCATCGCTGTAGCCGTAAAAAATGCAGGATTAGGATACTGGTTGATATCGCTGCTTATTGCGTTCAACAACCAAAAACCGGGCATAATACCAATCACTGTCAAAGGTATTGCGAGCATGATGATGCCAGACACGGCAGGCAGGCCTGTTTGAATTAACATAACAATAAACACACCAAGTAGTGCTGCGGCGTAAGCAATACCTAAATCACGGAATACATCAACGGTAATTTTCCATTCCCCTTCACCACTCCATATCACTTCTACGTCCGGAGCAACCTGCCATTCATCCCCACCGCCATTATTCAGATAGGTACGGCTTTCCCAAGGTGTTGATGATTTGCTTTCTCCTTGATCAGCCAATACATCAGCGACGATCTCTCCCGGGACCCGCCCCACTGATTCGGCATACACGTAAACAACTGGCTTAAGGTTTTTGTGATAAATCGGCTTATCTACCGAACGCTTTATAAATTGGCCAACTTCACTGAGTTGAACCAAGGGCTGAGGCGCATCTATCACAGCGCCATTTATAAACTGTTTTACAACACCGGCTTGACCACGCACATACAGCTGTAACAATGCATCGAGTTTGTCTCTTTGCTCTGCAGGTAAGCGAACCTCAATTGGCAATGGCTCAACTTCTCGCTTCGTTTCTAAATATCCCAGCACCACACCATCATTCGCCGCCTTAATTGTGGCATTGATGTCCTGTATTGAGACACCAGAAAGCGCTGCTTTTTCTTGGTCTACAACAAATTGCCACAGCTCTAATGCCCCCGGAGAACTGGTATCTACTTCGGTCACGAATGGTTCTTTCTTTAATCGATTTGCGACAATATGCGCTTGCTGTTGTAGCGCTTCATAACTCATCGGTGGCGGTCCATAGACTTCAGCCGTAATAGTTGCAATCACCGGCGGTCCCGGTGGCACTTCGACAATTTGAATCTCAGCATCATAGCGCTTAGCGATCGTTTCTAAATCATTACGTAAGCGGGTAACAATCTCATGTGATTGCATTTGTCGATATGCCTTTTCAGCAAGTACGACTCTAAGCTCCCCTTGGTGTGGCTGGTTACGCATAAAGTAATGTCGAACCATACCGTTAAAGTCCATTGGGGATGCCACGCCCGAGAAACCTGATACCGATATAACCTCCGGCACATCAACTAAATAGTCAGAAAAGCCTCGAAGTGCATTTGAGGTATCAACAAAACTGCTGGATTCGGGCATATTGACTACGATCTGAAATTCATTTTTGTTGTCGTAAGGTAACAGTTTTAACGGCACCAAGCGCAGCGCAGGAAGCGATGCAGCAAGAACAAATAACAGCGCAACAACGCCAAGAAAAGACCACGCTTTGGCTCGGCTTTGTAATAATGGGAGCAATAGCTTGCGATAGAGTTTAAACAAAAGCGTCGATTCAATTTGATGATCACCACGCGCTTTAGCAGCAACCAAGATCTTGCTCGCGAGCCACGGTGTGATTAAAAATGCCACCAAGGTACTGAATATGACGCTCACAGGCACGTTGAATGCTAGCGGCCCCATATACGGTCCCATCATCCCGGTTATGAAGAACATGGGTAAGAACACAATGACAATCGCCACAGTCGACATAAGCAGTGCGCTACGAATTTCGACCATGGCATAGACAATTGCTTTTGTCCGAGAGAGATCTTTACGTTTTAGATAGCGTTCAATGTTGTCGATACTTGCGATGGGATCATCAACGATCAAACCCAAAGCCAGAATTAATGCAAATAATGTGACACGGTTAATTGAGTAGCCAAAGAGCAAGTCCATACCTAGCGCCGCGCCATAGCTAATAGGGATCGCAATCGCTACCACAAGTGCGCTACGCCAATTTAGGAACAACCCCACGAACACCACAACTGTGAGTATCGAGATACCAAGGCTCGAAATTAGGTTCGATACTTTGTCGTTAGCAGTTTGCCCATAATTTCGAATAATTTCGATGTCCACCACATCCGGAAATTGAGTGTTTTTTAGATGCGCCAGTTGCTTAAGGACATTGTCAGCAACATCAACAGCATTGGAACCTTTTTGTTTAGCGACAGAGATAAAAACCGCAGGATATTCCTGCCCGCTCTCAGCCTCGCGAAACCACGTGTCACTCGTCGCTTCTCTCGCCGTATCATTCACTGTTGCAACATCACGTAGATAGACAGGCTTCCCATTAATTACACTCACCACGAGGTTATTTAATTGAGTCACATTAGACAGCAACCCGCCTGATTCGATCTGGTAGTGCCTACCCTCGACTTGAATATGTCCTGCATTTTGTTTGGCGTGAGATAAGGTAAGAGCATGTTTTAAGTCGTCGATTGAGACATTGAAATTTGCCATCGCAACGGGATCAAGTTCGACATTGATAACGCGAGCTTCACCTCCAACAACCTGAACAGAATTGGTTTCTTTAAGGGATTTAATGCCAAGTGTCGCTTGGTCTGCAATTCGCTTTAACTGATGACGATCTACTTGATCACTGTTTGTGCTGTATAAAGCGGCAACAACGATCGGAACATCATCAATCTCGATGGGTTTTACCAACCAATTTGTCACCGCCGGCGGGATTTTATCTTGATTTGAATAGAGTTTGTTATACAGCTTGACCAGTGCCTGTTCTCGCTGCTCACCAACATAAAAGCGCACAATAACCTGAGCGGCACCTTCCATTGAAGACGAATACACATACTCAACGCCATCAATCTGGCTCAATAATTTCTCTAGGGGCTCGGTAACTTGCTTTTCCACTTGCGCCGCTCTTAATCCCGGAGCTGAAACTAAAACATCCGCCATGGGTACGACAATTTGTGGGTCTTCTTCTTTTGGTGTTAACCAAAGCGCTGCAACACCAATTACGACCATTAATACAATAAGTATCGGCGGAAAATAACTCACCATCACGCTATGAATAAAACGTCCCTGCTGTTGATGTAACTCCATGTTACCTCCATAAGGAATCGGCAAATATACTAAGTTGGTTTACTCATGCAACATTGAATCTCTTGTCCGTTTTTCCGAAAATAAGCCTTGCCATCAGTGACCCTGTAACCATAGAAATAACAAACAACACAATATTCGTGTTGCCTAATGCTAAACTGGTCACGGCTGGGCCCGGACAAATACCAACAAGTCCCCACCCAAGTCCAAAGAGTGCTGCACCTGAAATTAGTTTATTGTCAATGTTTGTCTTGGTTGGTATGCACAACTCATTGCCCAATAAACTGTGCTTTCTCGGTTTAATTACCATGAAATAACATGGTAGAAACACCGCTAATGCACCGCCCATAACAAATGCCAAACTTGGGTCCCAGCTGCCCATAACATCAAGGAAACCAATGACCCTCTCAGGGTCTATCATCCCTGATACCACCATTCCAGAGCCAAACAATACGCCTGACAATAGTGCAGAAAAACGGAAAATATTCTTATTCATTTCAAAATCTTCTCTTTTCATAACACTGGAAGTAGATGCAAACGAACGTAAACAGTCAGTCCAGCTACCAACATAAAAATGCATGTTGAAACAATGGAGCGCTTCGACAACCTGCCGATACCACAAATACCATGACCGCTTGTACAACCATTACCAATACGGGTTCCAAAGCCAACTAACATACCTGCAATGATGATCAAAGGCAGTGGGGTTTCTGACAATGTCGGCACTGTCGTTCCAAGCAACAACGCGCTAAACACACCGCCAACCATCATTCCACCGACAAACAGTAGCCGCCATGAGTAATCCCCCTTTTTAGAGATAAATAACCCGTTCACAATGCCGCTTATGCCGGCGATCTTTCCATTAACGAGTAACAAAATTGACGCTGAAATTCCCAGTAAAACTCCACCCAGCAGTGATTCCCAAGGAATGATTAATTCCATTTTCTACCTCTACTAATTACACTTCATGACCACAAAAAATTGAATGTAGGCTTTGAATTAGGGCCTCAACTCTTGGGTCAGCAAGTGAATAAAAGACTTGTTGTGATTCTTTGCGCGCACAGATCAAATTGTGCTTACGAAGTACCGTTAAATGCTGCGAAAACGCGGATTGGCTTAAATTGGAACCAGACTGCAATGCACCGACCCCAACCTCACCTTGTGTAAGCTGACACAACACCATAAGGCGATCAGGGTGTGCCATGATCCTTAGAAGATCGGCCGCTTCAGTAGCGTTACTTTGCATTTCTGCTATATCCATGACTTCTTACCATTATAAATTTCTAAAAGTTATTAATTTAGAGCTTACTAAATAACATTATTTAGTCAAGACTAATTTAGCCTAAGTGAAATTAGATAATTTAACATTAGACTTTTCTAATTTAAGAAATTATAGTTCTTATAGATTTTGAAATGAATGGTAAGGAGCAGAGTCATGTCACTAGAAAATGTCGTACGCGTGTTCGCAGGATTAATGGTTTTGATCTCGGTGTTATTGACACTCACCGTGCATAGTGGATTTATTTGGTTCACAGTGTTCATCGGCGTTAACCTGATACAAAGCGCCTTTACTGGTTTTTGCCCTGCTGCTCTTTTCTTCAAGAAATTAGGCTTTAAATAATTGGAGTTATCAATGACTAAAATCGTAATCGTAGGTGGTGTCGCCGGTGGTGCATCAGCGGCAGCACGCGCTCGACGCTTGAGTGAAGATGCTCAAATCATCATGTTTGAACGTGGCGAATTTGTTTCATTTGCTAACTGTGGTTTGCCTTACCACATTGGTGGCGATATTCAGGATCGTAGTAAGTTACTTCTACAAACCCCAGAAAGCTTCTTATCTCGCTTTAATGTCGACGTGCGTGTGATGAACGAAGTCCTTAGCATTGATCGCCAAAATAAAACCGTTCGTGTGAAAAACTTATTGGACGGTACAGAGTACCAAGAGTCTTATGATTTCTTGCTGCTAAGCCCCGGCGCTGGCCCAGTTATTCCGCCAATCGCTGGCATTAATAACCCACTCACCCATTCACTTCGTAATATTCCGGATATGGATCGTATCCTCCACACAATACAGATGAATAAACCCGAACATGCGACCATTGTCGGGGGTGGTTTTATCGGACTTGAAATGATGGAAGCATTCCACCAACTTGGCATCAAAACAACGCTGATTGAAATGGCTGACCAAGTTATGACTCCGGTTGATCGTGAAATGGCAGGCTTTGTTCACGCTGAAATACGCGAAAAAGGTATCCAACTCCAGCTTGGAGTCGCATTAGAGGCTGTAGAGTTCCTTCCTAACAAACATATTACGAGTATCGATTCTGGTGAGAACGAAGAACACCAGCACATAGAAGGCAAACTCAATTTAACTTTGAATAATGGCGAAACTCTGACCACCGATATTCTCATTATGGCGATAGGCGTGCGCCCAGAAACCAAGTTAGCTCAAGAAGCTGGCCTTAAAATTGGCTCGCTTGGTGGTATTTATACCAATGAGTTAATGCAGACAAGCGACCCATCCATTTATGCCGTAGGTGATGCTGTTGAAGACAAAGACTTTGTAACCCAGCGTCAAACCCTTGTTCCTCTTGCAGGACCAGCTAATCGTCAAGGCCGTATCGCCGCTGACAATATGCTCGGCAGACAAGAAACCTACCAAGGTACACAAGGCACTGCGATTTGTAAGATCTTCGATCTCGCCATCGCATCTACAGGGAAAAATGAAAAGCAATTAAAGGCCGAAGGTATCGACTACGAAAAAGTCTATGTCCATACCGCGAGCCACGCCAGCTATTACCCAGGTGCCGAAATTGTCTCATTCAAAATGCTGTTTGACCCAAAAACAGGCAAAATCTTAGGTGCTCAGGCTACAGGTAAAGGCGGTGTGGATAAGCGTATTGATGTGATGGCCGTTGCTCAGCGAGCAGGAATGACGGTAGAACAGTTACAGCACATAGAATTAACCTACGCTCCCCCATATGGCAGTGCAAAAGACGTAATTAACCAAGCCGCCTTTGTTGCAAGTAACATTATTAAGGGTGATTCAACCCCTATTCATTTTGACGAAATTGAGACCTTAAATGACAGCCAAGTTTTGCTTGATGTACGCAATCCTAGTGAACTAGAAAATGTCGGCTTTATAAAGGGTGCCATCAATATTCCTGTAGATCAGCTTCGTCATCGCATGAACGAGCTTCCGAAGGACAAGGAAATTGTGATTTATTGCCAAGTTGGGTTACGTGGTAACGTTGCGTACCGCCAGTTAATCAACAACGGCTTTAAAGCCAAGAATCTATTGGGTGGATATCGAACTTACAAGTTTGCACAAGAATAATTTCATTCTGAGTACGCCACTGCTCAACAATTTTGGGAGCCATATAGGCTCCCATTTTTTATTTGATTACACCACAGACAAGACGAGCTCCGCCACCACCAAGAGGTTTGGGATGATCGGAGTGGTTATCCCCACCAGCGTGAATCATTAAAGCGCGCCCTTTCAAATCGGCAAGTTTAACCCTGGGAGCTAAAACTGGTTGGTTAACGTCACCTTTTTCATCAGCAAACAGTGGCGGTAAATCCCCTAAATGGTTTGAGTCAGTCCAAGGGTGACCATGTTTACCCGTATTCTCTGGATCATAGTGACCACCAGCTGCGCCACCTAGCACAGTTGTGCCATTTTTTTCTGCACTATCACAGGAAGGGTTTTGATGTATATGAAAGCCATGTAGACCTGTAGATACATTCTTAAGCGACGGTGTAAACGTCGTGCCATATTCAGTTTGTCCAACCACAATATGGCCAACTGGCGTACCTGAGGCAAGGTCTATCATTTCTACGTTGAGCGCTGACGCTGAAACCGCAACTGAAGGAAGCATCAGTCCGGCGAGCAAGATTATCTTTTTCATTGTTATATCCTTGTTGGTTTAATCAACAATGAAGGGTATAGCACCTCACGTAATGATTACCAAGATCAATGAATGCGAAAGCGATAAAATAACCAACATAAAACGACATCCGTTCAAATTAAAATAGCCTCACAGTTTAAGGATCATTTTAAAATAAGGAATTTCGCCTTTGTAAAAACGCTCTCCTTCAACCGTTAACCCAAAGCGCTGGTAAAAGCCAATCGCACTTTCTCGAGCATCGCACCAAAACAACGCCACTCCACGTTGTTTAAATTGTGCTAATGCATGCTCTAAAACGACACTACCAAGCCCTTGTCCTCGAAACGTATCAAGGGTCGCGAATTTTCTTAACCTAACTTCATGATCAGAGAAATAAAATGATGCGACGCAAGACAATTGGCCATCAGAAAAACCACCGAGGTGCCAAGCGGTATCATCACCTGCTACCTTTAGCTCTGATAATGCTTTACTTGGCCAAAGGACTTGCTGACGAATAGCTAAGGTTTGCTCTGCTTGAATCTCTGCAACCGAAAGTTTCTTCATGACAGCGCCAACGCAATCGCTGCATCAGTATGAATTTTCGTTGTATCAAAAACGGGGATAGATGAATCTTGATCTGAAATAAGCATTCCAATTTCAGTACAACCTAAAATCACCCCTTGTGCGCCATCAGCGGACAGATCGTCGATGATCGTTTGGAAATCATGCTTAGAGCGACGAGTAACTGTTCCACGACAAAGTTCATTATAAATGACGTTGTGAACTAATTTACGCTGCACTCCATTTGGCACAAAAACTTCAATACCAAACTTATCAACCAACCTTTGCTTATAGAAATCCTGCTCCATCGTGAATGCAGTACCGAGTAATCCGACTTTGGTGATCCCTTGGCGTATCAGTGCTTCACCTGTTGCATCTGCAATGTGAAGTAAAGGGATAGAGACATTCGCTTCAATTTGAGGGGCAACTTTATGCATTGTATTTGTGCAAATCATTAAGAACTCAGCGCCAGCTTGCGCTACGGATTGAGCGGCCGCCGTTAGAATCGTGGCCGTTTCTTCCCAATGGCCTTGGTGCTGAAGTGCTTCAATCTCATGAAAATCAACACTATTTAGCAGGATCTTTGCAGAATGTAGGCCACCTAGCTGTTGATTGATCCCTTCATTGAGCAGCTTATAGTACGTTAAGGTGGACTCCCAGCTCATTCCCCCAAGTAAACCTATTGACTTCATTCGCACTCCCATATTTGCGTAAAGAAAGAGAGTCCCAGATTAAACAGTTCCAATAACAAAGTGCAAACACTCAACCGTTAGGAAGCCGTCAAAACTCTTAGTTAAGACACTTCCACACAATTTGAATCTTACACCTTGCATTGCATAGGCCTTATTTATGTATTGTCACTGACAAACATAGAAACACGTTAAGTTCCTAGTATTTGCAATGGTAACTGCAACAAAGTATCGCCTGTTCCTGCAAAGAACCAGATAATGCTAATCAAACCGCCCACTAACGAAACGTACCAAAGCGCAGCGACAATTTGTCCGTAGCGATCAAGCGGCAACAAATGACTTTGATGTCTCGAACGCCATTCAAGTACGATCTCTAATGTTCCCATCACAAGCAACAAACCAAACAGGGTTAACCCAAGCGAGTAGCTAAGAACAACACCACCCAACGCCGCTAATGTACATAATGTAATGCCGGTAACACTGTTCATTGAGAAACTGATGCTCTTGAGGATATGTCCCCCGTCTAGCGGTAATATCGGAAGCAAATTAAATAGGTTAAGAAAGGCATTGAAGGCAGCAAGCCCGGCAAAAAACATGTTTCCTGTGGCGAGATAAATACACAGTAAAAGTAGCGATAAGATGAAACCAAAACACGGCCCCATAATTGAAATCACCACATCTTGCCAACGAGTGTTTATCTTCTCGTCACTAAGAGCAAGGCCACCGAGGAAAGGAACTAAATAGATGCCTTTTGTTTTCATGCCAAAATACTTCATGGCTCTCACATGACCATATTCGTGAATAACCAAACAGGCAATTAACGATATCGCGAATTGGAATGAAAACAGCCACGAATAAGCGGCCAGACTGGCAGAAGCCAGCGCGACTTTAATTAGCTTAGCGCTTTTAAATGCCTTTAAGGCAAGTGATGCTAAACCGATGACGCTAAACTTTCTTTCCGCCTTAGGTGGATTGTAAGGCTTCTGACGTTCAATATCTTGAGTATCTCTATTTCCTTCAGTTACCACTTGGTCATTAAGCAACACTTGGTACGAAAAAGAAAAAGGTTGCCAACTAACCGTAGACTCTAACCGGCAATGTAGCTGTTGTTCTCCATCTGACAACGTAAATTCATGGACATCCTCATCCCCTCTGTCTGCATCTGCATCGAGCTGAGAAACCAACTGGTTGTTCCAAAAAAGCTGTTGCCATCCAGCCATCGAACCTTCTAACCGAAGGGGCTTACCCAAAAAATCAATTGAAAGCAGTTCCAAATCTTGTTCCTTACCTATTTAGAATCGGATGGGATTATGACCTCTATGAGAATGAGCGTAAAGTGAGTTGTGTTATGTGACAGTGTCATGTTTAACCTTTTTGGTACGCAGCTGTTTACAAGCTGCTGAACTTTAGTCAATTTAAAGTAAAAACCACTCGGTTAAACGCTTGCGTTCGGTAATAGCCCTTTCATTTAGGAGGATAAAGTGCATAATAGCCGCGTTATTAACACCTAATATATGTGAGTCCATTATGTCTTCTGAATCTACTATGCTAGAACGCTGCCAATCGAAATGTGAATTATGCGCTGCTGATGCGCCATTAACGGCATACGCTGTTCCTCCGCACAGCCACGTGACAGTAGATTACGGCATCATGGTCTGCGACAAATGTCTGGGTGAAATCGACGAACCTAAAGACATTAACCACTGGCGTTGTCTAAACGACAGCATGTGGAGCCAAGTACCGGCAGTACAAGTTACTGCTTGGCGCCAACTTACTCGCCTAAATACTGAAAGCTGGGCACAAGATGCGCTAGACATGATGTACATGGAAGAAGAGCAAATGAACTGGGCAATGCAAGGAATGTCTGCTGACGACAAACCATTCGATTGCAACGGCGTTGAACTTAAAAAAGGTGACGACGTAACGGTAATCAAAGACCTACCAGTGAAAGGCACTAACCAAGTGATCAAGCAAGGTACAGTTATCCGTGGCATCAGCATCGGTGACGACCCTAAACTTGTTTCTGGTAAAGCGAACGGCGGCCAATCTATGTACGTTATCGCAGAATACTGCCGTAAGAAGTAATTTTAATTCCATAGGTAGCAGCCCAGCACGATAACGTGTCATGCTCGTTACTTATCGAAAAGTGATATTTTAAAAGCTCTCAATATTTTTATTATTGAGAGCTTTTTATTTATCTCTATCAAATTTACTCACCCTATTCCCTATCCACTATAGATCTAAAGAATTTCCCTACCTTGTTTGAGTAATTGGCTCACAAAATGTGACGCCGTCACATAATATTTATTTGTTACTCATTAATCCCTTATTTAAGGCATAAAAAAACGCCGGCATGTGCGCCAGCGTTTTTCAATCGATTTATCAGAACTTAACGACTTAAGCCGATGTCTTTTTGCATGTGAACCGACAGATCATTCGCGTAGTGAGCACGCGGAGAGCTGTTGTCTGTAAACAAAATATCTAATAAATGTGCAATCAATCCTTTGAAGTTAACCGAGTAGGTTTTCTTATCCATAGAGGTTGGAGCAGCGATAGTATCAATGTGCATTGCTTGTGCCATGGTTGCCTCTCTATATAATCCGGTAACTTGTTTTGTTGTGCTAATATTAATCAAATATTCATTGAGCAAAAAATGACAAAAATTAGATTTTAGAATTAGATTTTCTAATGGAACAATACCTTAACATTTACCCTTTCACTTTATGCACAAAACCGCGATGAAAGTGCATTAAAAACCATTTGATTTATCTTTTAATTCAATAAAGAAAGAATAAGCCGCTTATCATTTACATTATTACTACATTTTAAAATAAAAAAATGCGGCTTACTTCTTGATTAATATTAGATTATCTATTCAAAGTTTCGATAGCTAATGCACGCTCTTTACGCTGCTTCATAATCGATGCAACAACTGCGATGGTCATCACAGACAACAAGACAGTAAGTGACCATAACGTTGGGATTTCCCACTTTGAACCCACTAACATCATTTTCACACCGATGAATACCATAATGAATGACAAGGCTGGTTTAAGATAAATAAACTTATCCATCATCCCCTGCAATACAAA
Source organism: Vibrio sp. TRT 21S02 (assembly GCF_050113675.1). NCBI lineage: Bacteria > Pseudomonadati > Pseudomonadota > Gammaproteobacteria > Vibrionales > Vibrionaceae > Vibrio > Vibrio sp. TRT 21S02. The sequence goes on along the minus strand of NZ_JBNJOI010000002.1, from coordinate 102,815 downwards.
GTAAAGAGAACGTAGTCCAAGCAATGCGAATACGTTTGCCGCTAACACTAAAAATGGCTCTCGCGTTACAGCAAAGATTGCTGGGATGGAGTCAAGTGCAAACATCACATCCATAAATGCAATGACACCAATAACAACCATCATTGGGGTCACCATGCGTTTTCCATTCTCCCTTACTACTAATGCGTTACCTCGATACCCATCAGTCACACTCGCAAAACGGCGAATGATCTTCTCTGGTAGCGGATTAATTTCTTCATCACCTTTATCACGAGCAAGTTGGATCCCTGTCCAAATCAAAAACAGTGCAAATAGATACAGTAGCCAGTGATACTGAGCCAGTAATTGAGCTCCGACACCGATCATGATGCCTCTTAAGACAAGTGCACCTATAACCCCCCACAGCAAGGCTCTTGGACGCAGATGTTCAGGGACAAGGTATTGATGAAAAATAATCGCGAAAACAAACAGGTTGTCGACACTAAGAGATTTCTCGAGCAAATAACCCGTTAGAAAAGAGATTGTCGCTTTTTCTGGCGTATAAACACTGTCTGGTGCATAGACATCCCAGAATAAATAGATACTGGCTGCAAATAAGAAAGCTAAAACAAACCAAAATACGCTCCATAGCGCGGCTTTTTTAACGGTAATTTTTCCGCCACGGGTTTGCCAAATATCGAGAACAACTAAAGATAGCGTTAATAGGCCAAAAGCCAGATAAGTCATTGGGGTCATGATTCCTCCAAACGCGGAGGGATCGGTTTTCTATATCGACGACCCCTACCGCAAACAAACGAAAACCTTCAGAAAAACCCTGAAAGTTGATTTGATTACGTTGGTCTCGTCGAAGTGATAACTCTGTTTCCAACAGTATTAGCACTTATACTTACCGGATAGGTCTGAGCCTAACGAGATGACGATAAGTAAACCAGAGGCGACTACTCCCCAAACAGCGCGATTCTACTCCTGAGGTTCCAATTTTGTCTATAGGAAAAATCAGATTAATTGCACCTTATAAGTAGCAAAAAGGCACATTCAAATGTGCCTTTTTATCTATGATGATTTAAACACCACCCATTGGTACAAAATAAACAAGTGCGGACCATATACCGATCCAACTTATGACGACAGCAATATCAACCCAGTCTTTACCCCACATGGTTCCCCCTAAATTGTCTGCTTTATTTATTCACAAACCTTATAGGTGTAGCCTGCAACGTTTATACCAATTATTTACCGAGTAATGCGGTACCCGTTGTTTCTAACGTCAGTTTTTCTGGATCTGAGCACAGCAAGGCAATAAAGCAATCTGCCATCGACTCATTGCTGATATAAGACTCTCCACTTAATTGCAGCAGTGCTTCATACCCTTCTTTCCCCTTCATTGTGTAGGCCGAAGAAGCGCCTGTGTAGACTTTATCCGCTATGACTTTCTGCCAACCTAACTCAGATGAATAGATTTCAAGATTGGCTATCCGTTGACCTTTCGGTGACGCTTTTAAATATCGAAAACGTAAGTTATGAGTATATGGATAGGAGCCTGATCCTGTGCCTTCAACGCCGTTATTTGTGGCATTGTTAATTGCCCCTTCTAGCGCAGCGGCAATCACCTGCCCTTTAACCTTATATACACCAATAGGAACGGCAAATGGCAACAGCTTACCTGCAATATCAGCTACGGTTATTTTGCCGGCATTGAGCGATGTTCTAACACCACCAGCGTTATGAATGGCAAAATCCACATTGTGACCAAGTGTATTCATCTGATAACAAAAAGATTCCGCCACTAAAGGGGCAACCTGGCTTGGCCCCTGCTCATCAGGGATCCTTACATGCCTTAATGGTTGCGAAGCATTAGCAATCACCTGCTTTTGCAATTTTCGAACTTCTGGAATGTACTTATCCACCAAAATACTCTGTACTTGCGGGTCTTTTTGACAAACCACCACATTTGGGTGTTGGTTTAGATAGTCACACGCTTGTTGATGAGGTTGATCAGTCGCGGCTTCATTCATACTTGCATCAATAAACAATCGGCGACCAAGCAACAATTCGTTTCTGCCATTAAAACGAATCACTTCACCATTGGCCGCAAAATCGACCTCACAATGACCAACACTTAATGCGTGATACCCCGCTTGGACAACATACGTTTGATTCACTTTTACGCCATAAGGATCGGACTTAGCCATTCCAATATCGCTAAAATCACCTTGTAACACATGACTATGGCCACCCACAATTAAGCTAATCCCAGAAACACTTTCTGCTAACTCCAGATCCGCTTCGTAGCCGAGGTGGCTCAACAGAATAATTTTATTGATGCCCTGACTATGCAGTGCCATCACGGTATTCTTTGCTGTTTCTAGTGCGTTTACAAACGGCGTATCCGCGTCTGGGTTTGCAATGTCGTCCATCTTATCGAGCGACAACCCAAACACAGCAACTGGTTCTCCATCAATTTGTTTGATGATCCAATTCGCTTTTTGTCCTTCAACATCGTAACTATGTACTTTGGTGTTTTCTGAAAGCTTTACGGCCTTTTCTTGGCATTCGTTTGATAAATCCCAGTTTCCTGCGAGCAAGGGAAACTCGATTCTCTGTGCAAAGCACGCTACAGGCTCGTTACCCATATCCAGTTCATGGTTACCAAGTGCCATTGCATCAATATTTAACGCATTCAACATATCTGCGTTTGCGACGCCTTTAAACAATGAAAAGTATAAGGTGCCTTGAAAGCAATCACCAGCGTGTAAGAAGAGGAAGCCTCGCTTCATCCGTGTTGCATCATCACGCAGTTGATGCACACGAGTTGCAATACGAGCGAAACCACCTGCACTGACGAAAGGCGTCAATTCACGTTCACCGTTTTTGATATACAGAGGCAGCGATGTGGGTTCGAAGTAAGAATGAGTGTCATTAATGTGTGCCAGCGTTAGAGAGACTGGCTTGTTGTTTTTATCTTGCATATTTTGTCTTCTCTATTTTTCATCTCCATCCTAGCGCAATGATCATGACAGAATCGTGACTTTTATGAAATAACTTTGAAAAGAAATCATAAAAGCGTTAGTGCGGTCATATAGTTATCGACATTGACCTAACAATATGTGAGCTAACATTCTGCTTATATTAGTTTTTTCTATTAAGCTTAAAGTATGCTTGGCCATATACCTAAACATCAATACTCTAGAAATACTGTTAAAAATCAGAGAGAAACAGCAATTGTATAAAACGGTGTGGTATGACGTTGTTGGCAGCTTACGGGAGTTAACTTATGCAGTTAGAAAGAATTGAGATTTCCGGCTTTCGAGGTATTAAAAGAATGTCGCTCGCATTCGATGAGTTGACAACATTAATTGGGGAAAACACATGGGGTAAGTCATCTTTACTTGATGCCCTATCCGTTGCGCTGCCTCCGGAAGGCGTCCCCTACGAATTCGAAATGACCGATTTTCATGTCGACTATTCCATTGCTCATCCTCAATCACAGCACCTGCAAATCGTGCTTAGCCTGATATCTAATGATAAGAATGAAATCAATGCCGGCCGCTATCGACGTATTAAACCCATCTGGGTGCAAGATGAGCAAGGCAAGTACCGTATTTTTTATCGATTAAGCGCAACTCGTGAACAATATGACATAAAAACCAAATACGCATTTCTTGACATCGAAGGCAACCCGCTGCCTCTTCACCATTCCGAGAAACTAGCGGCTGAATTAATGACATTACACCCTGTTATTCGCCTTAAAGACTCACGCCGATTCGAACGACCTTTTGATGCATCCAATGGATTCAACACCCGCGTCGAAAAACGGATCAATAACACTTGTCGCCGATTAATGGCGCTACCTGGTCATGTCAATAAAGGGGAAATGAAAAGTAGTTTAAATTCAATGAATACCTTGGTTGAGCACTACTTTAGCTTTAAAAGTAGTTCACGTAAGAATCCAAGAAAGCAACGAGATGGTTTGTTCTACAGTGCAACAACTAACGAAAAAAGCATCTCCCAAGTTGTCGAAGAAACCAAGAATAAACAAACTCGCTTACTTTTTATGGGCTTACTAAATGCTTATTTGCAAGCAAAAGGACCAACAGAGTTAAGGCGTTGTGCTCGACCTTTGTTGATCATTGAAGATCCCGAAGGACGCTTGCATCCTACACACCTAGCAAGAGCTTGGAGCTTGTTGCAACTACTCCCCATGCAAAAGATCTTAACCACCAACAGTGGTGATTTACTCGCACAAGTGCCAATCCACAGTATCCGACGTCTCGTGCGTCAATCAGACCGCACTGTGACTCGCTATCTATCTCAGCAAAGTTTGGGGAAAGATGATTTAAGGCGGATTGGCTTTCATATCCGGTTTCATCGGCCCGGTGCTTTATTCGCTCGCTGTTGGCTTCTTGTGGAAGGCGAAACCGAAGTATGGTTATTTAACGAACTCGCCAATCAATGTGGCTATAACTTAGCTGCAGAAGGCGTTCAGATCATCGAATTTGCCCAATCTGGGCTTCGCTCCTTGATTAAGATTGCCAAAGCATTTGGTATCGATTGGCATGTGGTTACAGATGGGGACGCAGCTGGGAAAAAGTATGCGACAGCGGTTCGCGCTCAGCTCGAGCACGATCAAGAACGGCACAGATTAACCGAATTACCTGATAGAGACATTGAGCATTTCTTGTATAACAACGGCTTTGAGTTCTTTTTCAAAGACATGATCAAAATCCCTCACGATCACCCTATTCCTGCCAAAAAAGTAGTTACCCGGGTATTGAAGAAGTTTGCTAAGCCCGATCTGGCTTTAGCTATCGTGTCACACTGTGAAGATAAAGGAATGGAATGTATCCCACTCTTATTGAGGTGGACATTGAAACGGTGTGTCACAATGGCGAATGGCAATACCTAGTTGATAGACAAATACGCAGAAAGAAAAAAGGCACCTGACCAGGTGCCTGTATTAAAAGGAAGACAAAACTTCGTAATACTAATCAATCGGGGGTAACCTAAAAGTAAGCATTAAGCTCGTGTAGAAAGCTTAGCGTCATTACTTGTTTTAGGTTGATTTGATTTCTGATGCAGCCACAAACCGCTTGCTTTCATTAAGTAGCCAAATATGCCACCTAAAATAAGAGACGGAACCACTAAGCTCCAATTCCCATCAGCGGCAAAGGTCGCACAAGAGCCTATAAAGGTGCCCGGTATATAACTCAGCCATTGTTGCTTCGCTTGAATACACATGAAAAATGCTACTACAGCAGTAATGACATAACCCATTATTTCAAGAGAAACAAAATTGGACAGATGGATAATAACCAGTGCCCAAAAAACGCCTGCCATATTCGTCAACAAACTTTGTAAAAGACCGACAACACCGCTCTTTGGGGATGCAAAATAACTGGTACAGCCTAAAAAGCCCGCCCAAGATAACAAACCCAAAGATACTGCCACCCATCCCCATACTCCGGACAAGATACCAGTAGTGAGTGAAATGGCGAATAAAGTGCTCATATGCCCTCGCTGTCGCTGCAGCTTGTCTACAGCATCATGAATCAAGAGGACATTCTACGTTCTACTGCATAGAAATTAAGGATACCGATCACATTTACAAGTAACGATGCGACAGTTAGTTTCCTTTAATTGTGACGCAAACGGTAAATCAACAGAATTGGAAAATATAGATTATAGAACTGATGGTTTTCCTTTCATCATTCGTAACCCTTCACGCTTGATGCACTCTGCTAAAGGGTTTTCAACCATATCTGCTCGCCATATGAAAGACAGTGTACGTTCCATGTTCAACTCAGGAACATTTAGTGCAACTAATTGCCCGCTCTCAATAAACTTTTCTACATCGAGGTACGGTAGACACGTTAGATATTGTCCGTGAGCAACCATACTTCTTAATACAGGCACATGTTCGTACTCACGCCAAACATCTAAATCTTCAATAAGATGGTGAATGGAGCTATCAAAAATCTTTCGAGTACCAGAACCATGCTCTCGTAAAACCCACTTTGCTTGTTCTAATTGCGCTAGACTCACACGCTCGGAACGCGCATAGGGATGGTGTGCAGCGGCAACGACAGTTAAATGATCTCGACACCATACTTCTTGGTGAATCCGATTATCATCACAACGCCCTTCTATAACGCCTAAGTCATATTTATAATCCAGCACCCCTTCAATTACGCTGTTGGTACTCTTCACTTTCAGTGATATACGCATTTCAGGGAAGTCATTATCAATAATGCTGATAAGATCTGGAACCAAATGTTCTGCTGGTGTTTGACTCGCACCGAGCCTTAATTCTCCGCTGAGTAAATGTTGTTCATAGAACCCCATTTGTATTTGCTTCGCATCTTGCAGTAAGCGTTTTGCTTTTGGCCTTAACCACATACCCCAATGGGTTAATGCCATTTGCTTGCCTTGCCTTTCAAACAAAGGACGACCTAGCATCTTCTCTAGTTGTGCGAGCGACATACTCGTCGCTGACTGTGTTAATGCAAGCTTTTCAGCCGCTAGGCTTACGCTGCCTGAATCTGCGACGGCATCAAATACCGCAAGTTGCTTTAATGAATAGCGCACTGAAGCTCCTGATCTCATTCCTTAATTTGTAATCCATGCCCGTTCATTGACCTCTCAGAATAGGCAAGCTGTTTCATTTTACTGGTGCATTTGTACATATCAATCTTTTTGATAAAGATTTTAAAAATTATCAATTTTACCTCTATACCCTACTTCTCTAATCTGAATTGGCAGTCAGGCAACAGGCCTTATAAACACCTTTAATTTTTCACGGAGGTCAACATGAACAACAGATTAGGGAGCAGAAATGTCAGCTGAAACTAATCATCAATACTTTTCTCCTGCAGAGATGATGGCAGAAGCCGAAAAGTTCGCTTTGAGCAAAGCAAAGAAAAGTGACGGGATGATCTTAAGCTTGTCAGTTATGGCGGGTGCTTTTATCGGATTAGCCTTTCTTTTCTACATCACAGTGACCACAGGCAGTGCTGATGCAGGATGGGGGTTAAGTCGACTCGCTGGCGGTCTAGCATTCAGTATGGGGTTAATACTGATTGTAATATGCGGCGGAGAACTGTTTACCAGCTCAGTGTTATCGAGCATTTCTTGGGCAAATAAACAGATCAGCTTCGGAAAAATGCTCTCAATTTGGGGCAAGGTGTATGTCGGTAACTTTATCGGCGCAATGTTTTTGCTCCTTTTAGTATCTGCAGCTGGTCTGTATCAATTGGATCACGGTCAATGGGGCTTAAACGCTCTAAATATTGCGCAGCACAAGCTTCACCATTCACCAATTCAAGCATTTTCTCTTGGTGTGTTGTGTAACTTACTCGTGTGCTTAGCAATTTGGCTAACGTTCAGTAGCGCAAATGCCATGACAAAAGCAGCGATGACCATTATGCCTGTCGCCATGTTTGTCTCTACTGGTTTTGAACACTGTGTTGCCAACATGTTCATGGTGCCACTAGGCATCGTCATTCAAAATTTTGCACCAAATAGTTTTTGGCTAGAAGCCGGCGTCAATGCCAGTCAATACGCTGATCTTAATATTTACCAATTTGTTACTGCCAACCTAATCCCAGTCACACTGGGCAACATTGTCGGTGGCGCCGTATTAGTTGGACTTGCCAACTGGTGTATCTACCGTCGTCCGCAACTTAAAGCGGCGAACGTATCAACCATTACAAATACAACTCAAATTACGACAGTTAAGGACATCATTATGAACAGCAACATCACCGTTAAAGAAATTATGAACACTCGCCCACTGACTCTTTCTGTAGAAATGCCAACAGCAGTCGCGATTGACACTCTACTCGCTAACCACCTTGATGGCGCGCCAGTGTGTGATGTTGAAGGTCGTTTGGTTGGTTTTTTCTCTGCTCACGATGTCATGGTTGATTTGTGGTGTCAGGATTACATTCCAAGTACGGAACAGAAAGTCGTGGATTTGATGTCACGTGATGTGATCGCAATAGATGCAGCAGATAAGCTGGTAGATGTTACTGAATTTCTATGTATTGACAAAGAGCAGCTATACCCAACAAGCGGAATGGGCATCGCAACACGTATGACGTCATTGTCTCTAGAAGAGCGCGCAAAGAGCATGAAGGTAAATAAACCACACATGTTACCTGTGCTTGAAAATGGACAACTCATTGGCGTTCTTTGCCGCGAACATGTTTTGAAAGCATTACGAGATGTTTACGGAGAACGTTTAACCGTGGTTAATCAACAAGAGCTTGAAACCGCGTAACAGTTTTGGTCAGGAAATAAGTCGCCTACAGACCAAAAAAAAGCCCCCTTTTGGGGGCTTTCTCTTTGAATCAAGGGTATTTATTTCTTAATACCTTCGACAAATAGTTCCATATCAACATAGCTTGATGCGCCCATGACCGCGATATTGAAATCTGCGAGTTCAAGTCGTGTCGTACCTTCAAAGCCAGCACGCTCGCCACCCCATGGGTCTTGGCCAGCTCCAATAAACTCGGCATCAATCGTGATTGTTTTCGTGACACCATGTAAATTCAGTTCACCAATCACATCTAACTTACCATCACCTTTGTCGACCACTTTTGTACTAGTAAATGTCGCCGTTGAAAACTTACCCGCATCGATAAAATCTGAGCTACGGATGTGTTTGTCACGTTCAGCATGATTAGAATCCAAGCTACGTGTATCAACATTTACAGTTACTTTTGATGCTTCAATGTTTTTTGGATCGTAAGAGAATTCACCATCAAATTTATTGAATCGACCTTTCGTGAAACTGTAACCCAGATGGCTTACTTTGAAGTTAATGGATGCGTGAGCACCCTTTGTATCGATAACGTAATCCGCTGCGCTGGCACCAAAAGGCAGTACCATGGCCATAGCTAGTCCTGTAGCAAATAACGTTTTTTTCATTTTGAAGCTCCTATCATTTTGCGTAGCGTGTTGTCTTTATTAATCACATGATGTTTTAGTGCAGCGATAGCGTGAAAACCAGCAAGTATCATCAAAGCCCAAGCTGCATAAAAGTGAATGGTTCCAGATAGGTCGGATTGCCCTTCAAAAAGTGCACCTAATCCCGGAACAGTAAACCAACCGAAAACATCGATACCTCGTCCGTCTTCCGTTGAAATGAGATAGCCCGATATAAACAAAGTTGCTAATAAACCATACATAGCGATATGAACCAGTTTGGCACCTAAGATCTCATAGGCATGACCTTCCACACTAGGTGACACCGTCACAAACTTCCAAATCAATCGAAAGAGCGTGACTGCCGCAAGAATGATACCTATAGATTTATGCCAATGAGGCGCAGTTTGATACCATTCGCTGTAATAGCTTAGATCTACCATCCACAAACCAACACCAAACATGCCTATTACTATGATTGCAGATAACCAATGAATGGTACGGGCTGTCAGGTTGTAGCTTTGTACATCAGAACTCATAACTAACTTTCTCTATCTTGCTTTTAAATGTAAATGAGAATACCTATCAGGCATAGTACATATACCTCACTCTTCGCAACATAGTATTTACCATTCTTTACATTCGTGAAATAGAGCACACCTGTTCAACTACATCAAAAATTTTGAATAAGAGTTTTTTGCTAATACTTGCTTATCTGTTCTATTTCATACAGCTCATCATCAATGTCTTGAAGCTTCCTGTGAATAACGGTCTGTGCATCGACAATCCCTTTGTTATAGAAAGCAGGCCCAAATGTGTCTACGATAAAATCAAACATAAACTCTGCATCAAACTGCCCGATTTCAACTTGAAGTTCGTCCATTAAGTACTTTTGCAAAGCTTCCGCCATATCGTGCTTTTGTTGTGATGTAAATTCAATCTTGGCCATATTTGTTTAAACCTTTTCGTATTCTTACCGTTAACGATTATACCCTAATGACCTTGGGGTTCTGGATATGGAGTGTATTACCTTAAGTTAAAAATCAAGTGATTCACACCAACCACACGACCTTGGCATGGCTTGACCATGTTTTATGAAAAGCCCATGATCTCAAAGAAAAAATCGTGTTCATGATCATGGTGTCAGTATTTTTGAGCAAGCGCTGTAACGAATTATGTTAATCTGAGCTTTTGCTCTGGTGCTCGTTTTCTAGGAGAGATGATTTGTTATTGGATGTGCTGATTCAAAGTGTTAACGAGTTTCAAACGGACTGCATGAAACTATGTGAAAAACACTATCCTACGATTCACAATCAGGGCATGAGCGAACACCATTTAGGTCTTGCGTTTGCTCGCCGCTTAGCTCGGACGCTGAATGAGTTCGGACATACTTGCGATTTTGCGCCAATGGAGTCTTTGAAGTCGACAGATTATCCCCATCACTTTCGTGTGAGCTCAGATGCAGGGACCGTCTGGGTTATTACCTCCCATTTAGTCAGTGCAGGACCGACTTGTCGCAAAAAATTATTCCGAGCTGTGGGGCAATGGCAACAGGAGTATGCGTATGCTATCCAACCAAATGATTTATTACTCCTTTTAACTGATCATTGGATTTCGCGAAGTAAGCAAAGCCGAGAGCTACTCCACTGGTGGACAGGACAGATCCCAGATGAAATTGACGAATATAATGCTCAAGGCATCAGCCTATACGAAAGTGACTCTCAGCTTGCTTATGACCTTGAGAAACACTTTAATGTTAGCCCCTATTACGTCAAATTTACACATCCATTAAAACGCTCGACGAACCAAAGTTTAGTTAGAAAGTATATTCAGCTCTATTCAGTTATCCAATTAAGTTGATGCTTTAGCAACATCTTTAATCCACCGTGTATTAGTCTTGTTTACAAGCCACACGAATAACAGATACAAACCTCAACAATTGGTCACCTTCCTCAACGCCATTACATACCGATCCCTGCATCAGAATCTTTCCCAGAGATGGTGTCAGCCACAACAAACGATTAGACAGAGCGATAGGTTCGTAAGAAACATTTTTCAATAAGATAGAATATTGAGAGATATATCTAGAATTTGGCGAATAATATCTGGTATCGCTTTATTAGCGGCTAAAACAAACTTAATGTCTAATACGTACAATTGACAAGGATAAACGACCAGACCAACACCAACAAACATCAAGTCAATCGAATTAACTATTTTATCTATTAACAATCACATAAACCATAAAGCACCGTTGTTTATGCGTTGACATATTAATGACATTATCAATAATGTGACGCGATATTTCATGATTTTTCACAAAATATGCGACAGATTTCATTCTTTATAGTGAGCTTGGTAACAACATGATTCTCTCCCTCCAGCAACAATTCCAAGCGTGTATAGAACTAAATAGCGCGTATCAGTTTGTTGCTAACTATAAAGAACTTACCCTTTCGAGCGTGTTTCAACCGATTTTCAATCGACAAGATGGCATTATTGGCGTTGAAGCTTTAGTCAGAATAAAAACGGCTCAAGGAATACAAATTAGACCGGATGCATACTTTCAATCGAATGCAATAAATTTAGAAGACAAGATCAACGTTGAACGGTTAAGTCGTGCAATACATATTCGTAACTTTTCACGTTCTAAATACGCACATCTAAAATTGTTTTTGAATGTCCTCCCTTCTGCTACTGAATACCTTACATACAACGGTCTTGATAATAGCTTATTAATTAAACGATTAAATGACTTAAACATCCAACACTCACAACTGGTTATGGAGCTCGTTGAATTAAAGTTTCATGACGATGATACACTGCGTGAAACAATGATGAAGTTAAGCGATCAAGGCTTTCATGTTGCTGTCGACGACTACGGAACAAAGGCGTCAACAAAAGAACGAGTTGAACTCATACAACCTGCTATCGTAAAGCTTGATCGCTCTATCATGTTAGACTTTTTAGATGCTAAACCAGAGAAATTATACGAAGGGTTACGTGTTGCGAAGTCGATCGGTGCTAAGGTTGTTGTTGAAGGTATAGAAACAAAACATCAATACGATACCATGAAGCAGCTCGATATCGACATGTTTCAAGGTTACTACCTCGCAATGCCAGAAGCCTTAAGTCCTTACGAGTCCATAACCTGCTTAAACTAAAAACAGCCTCACGTTCTAAGCCTAGTTCTTCAATTGTTCGTTAGCGCAGGCCGACTTAACATCTCCCAAACAACTCAATGACCTTACTGAACAACTAGCCCGATACATATCAAAAATTCTTCAGCGTTATAACCTTCGATTACACCCACTTTAAATTTGATCAATATTGATCAAGACCTTTCGAATTTGATCATAAAGCTCAAATTTAAACATTTTGTTGGTGAGTAATTACTGTTTCTGTAAAGCAAGTTTATTCGCAGCATTTTATGCTAGAACAAAAACAGCCTAACATCTTTTATGTAATTAAATTACACAATAAAACCAAACAAGATCAGCAGCAGTCGATCATTCCACTATAACCTATTGATTTAATTAAACAAAGGAGTAACACGAAGAGAAAATTAAAGATTTGCAAGGAAAGTTACTTTGACAGAAGAATATTCTACTGCTTAATTAAAGATAAAAGAAAAGGCAGATTACTCTGCCTTTTCTTTTGCTGCTTGGTCACGAATTTCTTGAGCGACTATTTTGATGGCTTGTGCAGTACTGATCCCTGATGCCATGAGTTGCTGTATTTTCTCAACGGCAACTTGTTGTTCTGAGTGGCTCAGAGGAGGAAGATCATCCAACATAAAAACTCCTAGCAATAAATAAGAGCCGATAGTAAACAGATTTTTGATTGGATGCCAGCATTACTCCATTCACTAGTAACTTGTCAGAAAGTTCACGTAAGCTCCCATCGAATTTTCATTAGTATAACTTGCACCTAAATCAAGCTGGAACAAATTCAAAGGTGAAAGTCCAATACCTGCTGTGAAGGTATCGTCAGTATCATCATAGGCGATATTCTTGTTCCAGCCAGCACGCAATTTTAGTTGGCGTAATATATCCAACTCCCCTCCTACCCTAACCATTTGAGTATTGTCGTTGAAATTGGTGTAGCGTTCATTTTCGTTCAATTCGTAATCAGCACTTAATGTAAAGTAATCTGAGACAATACCTGCTCCAACGGTATATTGAGGCCTGATTTGATAAGCATATGTTTGTGTGAGATCGCGACTTTGGCTCGGGTCAATGCTTGAAGTGACCGTTTGGTTCAGCGTCAATGTTTGAATATCTCGGCTAACAAGGTTAGTCGCCGAAAAACCGATTCTCAACGGGCCATAAAACCATAAGAATCCAGCATCCATGTTAAACATGGTTTCTCCTGTACCATTATCACGTACATCTTTAATATCGTAGCTATTCAAGTTTGCTGAATATACATAGGTATAAATTCTTTGTAATTTTGGCGTAATACCAAATGCAATGTGTTGTCCTAAGAAGGTTTGATATTTCGCCAGTGAGATGCCAACTTCCGTCACCCCAATAGAAACGGCGTTGACAGCACTTAACTCTGCATTCACCGCGGTGTCTATGGTTGAAATTCCGGTATTTGAGCCAGCATAGATATCAGTTTCGGCGAATGATTCGGTATATGCTTTACCAAACACATTTGCAGCAACATACTGATTTGGAATAGCGAATGCCACCACCCCACCCAGCTCTAGTTTTGCTTTGTCACCCTGTAACGAATCGAGTGTGGTTTGTAGTTCGGATACTTGGCTGAAATCACCATTTGCCGCTTTATCAATGATGCCAGCGGCCGTCTCTAGTTCATCGACCATCATGTATTCGTCGTTATAGGCTAATCCAAAGCTTGGCGTGATCATGCCAACATCATCATTACGACGATATATTGCTGTTAATGCTGGATTATAAAAAGGTGCAGTGAGAAAGTTTGCTGAGACAACACCGACACCACCCATGGCATCGCCTCGAGCCTCGATGGCATAGCTTGCGGCTTGTACAGAACCGGCTGCACAAGCAATTGAAAGAGTGAGAAGCTTTATTGGTTTTTGCATAACGATATAAACTCTTTAATTCCCTTACGTTTATATCGTCACACTGTTATGAAACTTTAGCTATTCCTCTTGGGAAACATCATAAGTTTTACTAATTATTTGTGATTGCTCTACAATTATTGGACCTTGCCAGCGCTGGTGTATCATCGAGACTGCGAGGATATACCGTCCTGCAGGAATACCCGTAGAATCCAAGCTTGTCGGGTAATCAGAATCTGAAACGTCTTTCCATACCTGATTATATGTGCCATCCACATAATCATAAACGGTCACGTTTTGTTTAGGCAACGGACAATGAGGATTCAAAAGCGCATTTTTTTCGATCGACCATTGATCTTTAGATTGCCAGCGAACGCTGATTTTTGCTCTTGGATCACCGATGACAAGCCAAGAGCTCCAAGATGTTTGATCTTTCGCTGTAATATCAATTCTATATAACCCCATAGGCACTCGACTATTTAAGTTATAACGTTTGATATAGTTTTTGACACCGTTTCCGTCAGGCTCAAAACCTGTTAATGAGTCATCGTTTGATAACGATTTCTGTACCCACTTCGACAATGTGATGTCGGCAATTTCTTTATAAGTAGAAACGCGAACTTCAGCACGATACGCATCCCTACCCGGGCTTTGAATTTCTGCTCTTTGAACCGTGACAGACTTTAGCCAATTCGGTAGTGATTTTGTATCTAGGCTTTTACCACAATCCACTTCTAGTGATTGGAGAAAAAGATCATTTAAGTGGGGAGCGTTAGTCTGCTTTTTTTCTTGTTGCCAAACTTCAACCAAAGACGAAAACATCGATGGCAGATCATCATTTAACAAGTGTTTATGCGCTTGTGTTAACGGCGTATTGTCTTCAAACCAGTCAACATTCGCAGCATATAAAGGCACGCTAATAAGCGTGCCAATCAAAAAAGCTGTAATCCGCATTAGGCTTTCATCTTATAACCAACACCACGCAAAGTTTCGATCTCTAAACCAGGCAACTTTTGGCGTAGCTGAAGAACGTGAGTATCTACCGTTCGTGTTGTTGGGAAATGATTATAACCCCATACATGATCAAGCAATTCATCACGCGTAAATACACGGCCTAAATTGCTCGCAAGGAAAAGCAACAAGTCAAATTCAGTTCGAGTTAAAGTGATCGATTCATCTTTGAAGAAGACTTCACGAGTCGCTTTATCGATCAACAAATGCTCAGTTTTCACTTTAGTATCATCGAGCGCATCCGCATCAGGAGCACGCAACTGTGCACGAATACGAGCAAATAATTCGGCTTCTGCAAATGGTTTTGTCAGGTAATCATTTGCACCTGCATCCAGCCCAGTTACTTTGTCTTTTACAGTAACTAAAGCAGTTAAAAGAATAACGGGAACATCTTTTATTTTCTTCCAATCGACTAAGTGCTCAACTGAGTCACCATCCGGTAACTGGCGATCCAGTATCACTAGATCCGCTTTGTCCCAGTATTGTTCTACATCAGCAATAGTCTCTGCATGGAAGCACTCGTATCCCGCTTGTTCCAAACTGACTAAAAGGCCGTCTGCTAGGTTTTTATCATCTTCAACGAGAAGCAGTGTCTGTTTCACAAGGTATCTCCAGAATAAATGTAGAAGGTGGGCCAATGAGGGACATCTTTCCTCCCATTCTCCCAACCATAGATTCAACAATGGTAAGGCCGAGGCCAAGGCCACTTTTGCTAACAAATGGCTTTCTTAATTGTCGCCAGTCTTTTTGTGTTAGCGATCCTTGGTCTATAACCTTAACTACTATTTTTGAACTCGACGTTTCCACATCAAGCATTACGGGCGCAACACCATATTTGACGGCATTGCGTATTAAATTATCGATACATGTACCAAGCCAATATACGTTTAACTTGGCAGCAACATCGTTGTTAATTCGAAACTCAATATCTCCAACAAACTCTTCTTCTACTTTATATTCAAGCCACTCTTGAACCGAAGGTACCCACTCCGTAGCAAGTGGTTTGTTGTCTGATTGAAGATAGTCTTTACTTGCTTCCGCTAGCTGCCTAAGTCGTCTTGAATCTTCACATAAACGTCTAAATTCGTCGTACACCGACTCTGGTAATTTTTCAAATTCTCGTCTAAAACCTTCAACCGTCAATGACAAGCTGGCTATCGGTGTTCTCAATTCATGAGTTAGAATTTGAAGGATCAACATACGACTCTTCATTTCTTGTCGCTTAGTATTCCAGCGATATACCGACCAGCCTAATACTAACAAGATGTTAGCAATCACCAGAACGACCATACTGATGCGTAATACATCAGAATGATCTTCTACATCCCAACACAGGTTACCACGTTGTACGAAACATGTACTTGTTTCATTCGACAACTTAAAACTAAGCCCCGCGATATCGATGTTCTTCTTCCATACATTTTGCGGGAAAATAAGGTAATTGTCGTTTTGTCGAAGCCAAAGGTTATCTTGCTCAAGGAACATACTTGAACCAGATATCAGTGCGAGAATGGTTTCTTCATTCATACGTTGCAGCCGTCCAAGCAATGTATCGTTTTCTGCTAGCGGACGTTCTTTAATGTGCATGTATTGTTGAAGTTTTTCCTGTTTGTCAGGGTGTAACGTTGCGTATCGGTTAGCATAGGTACCACCACCTGGATGGATTAGTGCACTTCTTGCAAACCATTTTGTGTTTAATTTGGTTCCTTTACACACCGCTCTAGTAAAAACTAACGGCTCAGTCACTAAAGGGCTTAGTGGAAGCTTCCCCGTACAAGTTTGAGCTAATTGATAGAGACGCTGTATGTCTTTAAGTGGATATGTCCATGTTTGAGGCAGCATGGATTCAGGTGTCAACAAGCGCGTTGGATAATCCGCTTGTAATACACGAATGTCGTACGTAACTGTTGCTTCTGACGGATCAAATAGGTCAACAAACTTGTCGATTCGCTCAGGTAAGGAATCAGCAAAAGCTTGTGTTGACGCTAATAAGAAGCATAAGGATAAAGACTTTAAAGTAGTTTTAATCAATGCAAAAATTCGTTAAATCAGTAAGTTACGTCTAAAGTAAAATATTATCGCAAAAATATAATTTTACAATGTGATATTGGTGTCAATAATGTTCTAACAAAAAACAAAGAAGCCAGCAAATTGCTGGCTTCTTTCTTAAGTATCCTTAGCTTACAAAGCTTTAGAAATCGCGTCCACACTTTCTTTAGCATCACCAAATAGCATTTGAGTGTTATCTTTAAAGAACAGTGGGTTTTGTACACCCGCATAACCCGTATTCATTGAACGCTTGAATACGATGACATTTTGCGCATTCCATACTTCTAGAACTGGCATACCTGCAATCGGGCTATTTGGATCTTCAAGTGCTGCTGGGTTTACTGTGTCATTTGCACCGATTACTAGGACAGTATCAGTGTCAGATAGATCATCATTGATCTCATCCATCTCCAATACGATGTCATAAGGTACTTTAGCTTCCGCTAGCAAGACATTCATGTGACCAGGTAAGCGACCTGCTACAGGGTGAATACCAAAACGGACTTCTACGCCTTGTGAACGAAGTTTTTCTGTAATTTCATGCACTGGGTACTGAGCTTGAGCAACCGCCATGCCGTATCCTGGAGTAATCACAACAGACTTTGAGTTTTTCAGCATTTCAGCAACTTCTTCAGCCGTTGTTTCACGGTGCTCACCGTGGTCAACATCGCCTGAGATAACAACTTCCTGACCAAAGCCACCAGCGATTACACTGATGAAAGAACGGTTCATTGCTTTACACATGATGTAAGACAGAATTGCACCAGAAGAACCCACTAGTGCACCAGTTACGATCAATAGATCATTTGCTAGCATGAAACCTGCTGCTGCTGCTGCCCAACCAGAGTACGAGTTAAGCATCGATACAACAACTGGCATATCTGCACCACCAATTGACGCAACCAAGTGGTAACCAAATGCAAAAGCAATCAGCGTCATCACAATCAATGCAAACATGCTGCCATCGGCTTTAACGAAGTAAAGCATCAACAAAGTAGAAACAACTATCGCTGCCAAGTTCATTTTGTGCTTGTGTGGAAGATTCAATGGCGATGAAGAAATAACACCACGAAGTTTGCCAAACGCAACAATTGAACCAGTAAATGTCACCGCACCAATGAAGACACCTAAGAATACTTCAACAAGGTGAATAACATGCTCCGCTTGAATTCCAGCTAAGTCAGTTGAAACAGGTGCTGGTGGCTCGATATAGCTGTTAAAGCCAACAAGAACTGCAGCCATACCAACAAAGCTATGTAAAATAGCTACCAACTCTGGCATTTCTGTCATTTCAACTTTCTTTGCGTAGTGGATACCAATACCACCACCAATAACCATGGCAATAATCACCCAAGCAAAACCTTGAGCATCTGGGCTGAATATCGTCGCCAACAGCGCAATAGTCATACCAGCGATGCCATAGTAGTTACCATTTCTAGCGGATTCTTGTTTAGACAAACCAGCTAAACTAAGAATAAAAAATAGCGCAGCAACAATATATGCCGCTTGTACTAATCCTGCAGACATTTGTTACTCCCTACTATTGATCTTTACGGAACATTTCAAGCATACGTTTGGTGACAGTAAAACCACCAAAGATGTTAATGCTTGCAATGAGCACGGCTATAAACGACAAGAAGGTAACCACTCCGCTACCCTGCCCAATCTGTAACAACGCTCCGACAACGATGATGCCCGAAATTGCGTTTGTTACCGACATAAGTGGCGTGTGTAAAGCATGTGTCACATTCCATACAACGTAATAACCCACCACACAGGCCAAAACGAATACGGTGAAGTGAGACAAAAATGCAGCAGGTGCAACAGATGCAACCCATGCAAACGCACCTACACCAATTGCTAGTGCAGCAAACTTCTTAACAGGTGATTTAGGTTCTTCAACCTTAACCTGAGCTTGCACTGGCTCTTCTACTTTTGCTTGAGGTTGTGCAGAAACTTGAATTGGCGGTGCAGGCCACGTTACTTCACCCTCTTTAACAACCGTTACACCACGAAGTACAACGTCTTCAAAATCGATGTCGATGTTGCCGTCTTTCTCTTTGCACAAAAGTTTTAGCAAGTTAACAAGGTTAGTTGCGTACAATTGAGAAGATTGTGTCGGTAGGCGTCCAACCATGTCGGTATAACCAACAATTTTTACGCCATTTTCTGTGGTGATGACTTGATCCGCAACGGTGTATTCGCAGTTACCACCATTTGCAGCCGCAAGGTCGACAATCACGCTTCCCGGCTTCATGCTATCAACCATTTCTTTGGTGATTAGCTTAGGAGCAGGACGGCCTGGTATCAGAGCTGTAGTTACAATAATGTCGACATCTTTTGCTTGTTCAGCATAAAGCTCTTCAGCTTTTTTGTTGAACTCTTCAGACATCTCTTTTGCGTAACCATCGCCTGAGCCTGAGTCTTCTTTGAAGTCTACTTCAAGAAACTCTGCGCCCATCGATTGCACTTGCTCTTTTACTTCAGGACGAACATCAAATGCTCTAACAATAGCGCCAAGGCTCCCTGCAGCACCGATCGCTGCTAAACCCGCTACGCCAGCACCTGCTACAAGTACTTTCGCTGGTGGAACTTTACCTGCAGCTGTGATTTGTCCTGTAAAGAAACGTCCGAACTCATGAGCAGCTTCAACAACTGCACGGTAACCTGCGATGTTTGCCATCGAAGAAAGTGCATCAAGTGCCTGAGCTCGTGAAATACGAGGAACAGAATCCATTGCTAATACATTAATGTTCTTGCTTGAAAGCTTTTCCATTAACTCAGGGTTTTGGGCTGGCCAGATAAAACTGATCAGAGTAGCGCCTTCTTTTAATAAGGCAATCTCGTCATGGGCTTCGTCGACTAGAGGGGCATTTACTTTGAGAATAAGGTCTGAGTTCCAAACTTCATCTTTACTTACAATCGCAGCACCTGCTGTTATGAAAGCATTGTCATCGAAGCTTGCGAGTTCACCCGCTTGAGACTCAACTGAGACTTCAAATCCCAGTTTTATTAGCTGCTCTACCGATTTAGGCGAAGCCGCTACTCGCCTTTCTCCAGCGAGTATTTCTTTTGGTACACCAATTTGCATAGCTATTCCTTGACTATTGGCACAATGATTATTCTTTTTTTATCTAACGGCTGTACGAGTTTCAAGTGTTTTGTAATTAAAATACAAAAAATCATTACATATAACGTTAAGTAATGGACTATTTTGCTTTATATGAAGGTAATCAAACAACACTTTTGAAGCTGAACAGAGGTCAAACCAGTATTTGTAATTACTTGTAAAAGTTAAAGATTAATCATCAATCCTAAAAAAAAGAGTCATCAGCATAACGGCTAATGACTCTCAAATTTATGACTCGTGTCAAGTTGGTGCATTTCTAATCAAAAATTTTACCGTTCATTTGATCAATGAACATTTGGGCTTTCTTTAGCATAAATTCATTGGCATCATTTTCGTTCGACAGCACATCAGACCGTATAAATCGATGAGTTTTTGTTTCATCATTGATTTGTTGTGTAATTCTACCAGCAATACGAAACTGACCATTTTCAGCCATTGCCTCGGCATAAATCAAAAAACCTTTATATTCTACAGGTTCTACTTCTTTTATTGTTTGTGGTTTTGAACCACCAAATAGACGAGAAAACAACCCCACGTCTTACTCCTTCTTGCCGTGTTTGGTTTGAATAAGTGGTTTCTCAAACCACTCCAATTCCGCATTATCATCATACCCAGGACGATAAAACACAACGGGAACTTCATCATTTCTCTTTAGGCGCCTATCATCAATAACCATCGACTTTGCAGACTCTATTGCATCAACTGCTGCCTGCTTTAAGGTTACCAAGCGTTTTTCAGGCAACGCAGATAAGAAGTCAATATCGTGACGTATGTATACAGGCCTTAACTGGTTGAGAGCCAAACACGCTAGGTCTGCCAACTGTTCATTATTAAATTGATCAACATATTCTTTCTTGGCGAGAACTTGCCCAACGAGAGTTTCCATATAGTTATGTACATCGACACTGATTTGCATACACCTAACTCCTACCTTTAATTCAAAATCCACACTATCAAGCATCTAGTATATGAATAAACTTGTTCAAGAAAGCAAAAATTCAAATACTTATTGTTCATTTATTCATTGTAGCTCATACTTGAAGCCGATTTTCCACTTTTAGTTTAGTAAAAAGCTTGGAAAATCATTAAATAGAAGTATGCTAAGTAATTTGTCATTATCTCATTCGGTTAGGCTCACTAGATGTCTTTTTCGTTAGTCACGTCGAACTGGTTTCGTTTGTCGTTTCCATTATTATTACTAACTTTGATCAGTTTAGGAATGAGTAACGTCATTTCAGTAACGAAAGCAAATATCGATTTTGCTTCAAACTTACCATTTGTATTGTTCGTTTCAGTTATTTTGTTAGGACACGCATTCAAACAAAGCCGTATTGCGATGGTGTCTACAGCAATGCTTACCGCGTACTGGATAATTATAAATTGGCTTCAAGTCCCTCTTTCTAGCGGCACAACACTGCTTGAGTTGTCTTTGTTGGCTTTTCTTTTACCTGTCGCCTGCCTACTTGTGTATCCACTTAGTGATTCTGGCGTCTTAAGCAAAACCTACCTAGGTTACACTGTAACCATTTCCTTATTTATTTCATGGTGCTACCTGATTTTGACCCACTATTATGATGGTGGATTTGAAAATATAGACGACACTTTTCTCTTCATTATCCCCGAGATCTCGCGCTTACCATTCATTTTGGTTCTTTATTTAGTGGGGTTAGTTTTATGTTGTGCCATTTTAGTTTTGCGTCAAAATCGAATTACAGACGCTGTAGTTTACAGCTCAATCATGTTTGCTAGTGTGACGTTCATTTTTTTCCATGTGCCCTACATCTCAAGCACCATGTTCACAATTGCTGGGCTACTGCTCCTTGTGTATGTCATTTCGGCCAGTTACGAGCTCGCCTTTAACGACAGATTAACCAGCATTCCTGGACGGCTTGCCCTAGAATCTGATCTTAAACTTCTGGGTCGCAAATACACAATTGCTATGTTAGATATCGACCACTTCAAATCTTTTAACGATACTTATGGTCATGACACAGGTGACGATGTGTTAAGGCTAGTAGCGAGTAAATTGCGAGACATTAGTGGTAAAGCGAAAGTTTATCGTTATGGCGGCGAGGAGTTCACGGTCCTATTTCGTGGAAAACATGTTGACGACACAGTACAACACCTAGAGTTATTAAGAGAATCCGTAGAGAGTTACGATATGGTGTTACGTAATTCTGACTCTCGACCTAAAAGTGACAAAAAGGGAAGCCAGAAACGGGGAGCTGCGGAAAAAGAGAATGAAGTGGTTAATGTAACCATCAGTATTGGTGTCTCGGATAACAGCGAACATCACTACGTTTCGCAAGTTATGAAAGCGGCAGATGAAGCATTATATAAGGCAAAAAAAGCAGGCCGAAATAAAGTAGTCACCAGCCGCAAGCTAGATTTAGACTCATTCTTGGTTAAAAAATAAAACGATACTGCCACCCATCAGGGCACTACCGTAGTTAAAATTTAAACCTATTCCGACATTATCAATCCAATCAAATTTAAACGGAGGAGTCATTAACCAACCAAATGACGTTTCGTAATAATGATTGGTTCCCATTGGTGTTTCAGTGTCTCCTCCTACATCAATACGGCGAAAGCTGGCATAAACAGACTGAACGCTTTCTTTCCAATGAGTGATATCGTAAAACGCTTCAACACCTGAAGCTAAATACCATCCCTCTGGGTTACCAACATCTCCGTAGTTTGCTTCACCCCAGCCATAACCGTAGAAATAGTGCGCAGCAGACGTTGCATTCCAACTTCCCCACTTTTCAGGAGAATCATATTTTAGTTCGATATGAGGTTCTGCTGATACAGCCCAAGCATCGGTATTAAAAACTACCCCATCTAGTTTAGGTTTTAATGCTTGAGAGTATTGGCTTTTATAATCGTGGTTATTCTTAAAGTATTGTAAATGTACGCCTAACCCAGGGGTCACAGTCCAGCTATCACCAAGTTTGTATTGATAGCGATATGCACTAAATGCACCCAAGATAAATTGCTCTTGATAATCTTGCTCATCACCTTGTCTTACTTCAACATCTTGAGCAGATGCTAAAACGGAGAGTCGGGTAACAACTCGGTGCTTATTGATAGCCTCACTGTCACTTAGCTCAAAAGTAAAAGGGAGAGTTGATACTGCAATTTGCTGTCTGAGCCGAATAGACTCCTCTGAACCAATTTTATCGTTTGAAAGATTAAACCAATCATTTGGATCAAAGTCATGCACTCCGAAAGTCAGAACTTCACTGTCGGTCATTACAATCGCAGCTGAGAAAGACTGCTCTAGATATCTTTGAATTGAGTCATTGCCTTTAGCAATGCAAAGTGCAGGAAAAGTGGCTACTAAAGTAACCAATATAGGACGTGTAGATTGAATTAACATCTTCTAAAAACAAGCATTCATCGGCATAAACGCACATTCGGTGTGGCGGTAAAGTACTCGGAAACCGCCGTTTAATCAATAAAAATCATCTTAAAGGTGAATTGCCATCAATGAACATATAATTGTTTTTCCCCTGTTTCTTCGCCTCATACAACGCGTTATCAGCAAGTTTATAAAGCTCATCAATAGACTCGAAACCTTTTGGTGTTAAACTCAACACCCCCTGTGACACCGTCACTACCTGCGCAGCGGCACTATATTCATGTTTTAGTTTTAAAGCATCCAAAGCTTTATGTATCCGTTTCGCTTCGATTAACGCTTGCTCCGCATCGGTATGGCCTAACAAAACAACAAATTCCTCGCCACCATAACGCCCAACAGTTTCATCACTGCGAGTAAATAGCTCTTGCAGCATGTCCGCTAGCGCGATTAAACACTTATCACCTTCAATATGACCGTAGTTATCGTTATAAAGCTTGAAGTTATCGACATCTAACAATATGAGACTCATTGGAAGTTGATGACGTCCATGAATCGAAATCAATTCACTGATCTTGTTATCTATAAATCTTCGATTCTTAATTTTAGTCAGTCCATCTTCACTGGCTAATAGTTCAAGCTCTTGATTTAGCTTTGCCAACTGAGCTGTTTTTGCGTCTAACTCTCTTCTCATAAACGCAATACGTTGCATCGCAATCAATTTAGAGTTCAGTACGAGCTTATCTACTGGTTTTGTTAGATAGTCGTCGCCACCGGCTTCTATCGCTTTCGCGATCATGGTGGGCTCGTCATGGCTACTCAGAAATATAATGGGTACCCAATCTGGGTATTGTGATCTAATCTCCCTAGATACTTGGAATCCATCCATTTCAGGCATCGAAATATCAAGTAAAACGAGTTCGGGTTGAAAGTTTGGGTATATCTTTAATGCTTCGCTCCCAGAGGCCGCCATTTCAACGCTATGACCTAATTGTTTAAGGCGTATTGCCAGTTGCATGCGCTCCATTTGCACGTCATCAACAAGCAATATCCGCATGGAAGAACCTGTTATCTCCACGATCACCCCTCATAAACATTGTATATTTGCTGACAATATCAGATAAATCAGCTGTTTAATCTTAAGGATACGCCAGAGTTCGGCAATCATCCAGCAAGGTTGACTTTTATCAGATTTTTTTTAGCATAGCGTTTTTAAGTAATGAGATTGAGACTATGTCTGACGTTAATCAAACTGAGCAAGAGAAAGTGGACTTAGAAGCCATTTCCCCAGAACTTCGTCAAGTAATTGAATTTGATGGTGTTCATGAATCTATGTACCCAATGGTGACCTCTATTCACCAAGTATCTGAAGAAGCGGTACGAGAATCTTGGGAGGAGTTACCAAAGAGCGCTCAAAATATTCTAGACAATTTTGAGCAATTCCACGCCTTGGTTTCTGTCAGTCAGGCATTTGCGGGCTTAAATGTAATGGAAGAGTTCCCTACTCTTAACTTACCAGAAGGCATGACAGAAGAAGAGAAAGAAGAATACCGTGCGACATTGCTCGATCAGGTTCTACACAATTGTGTGAAAGACATGGTCAAACAAATTAAAAAAGCACGTCGTGACCCAATTTTAAAACGTGACTTTACTGACGTTTTCGAAAAATAATTAAAAAAGCCGCGCACAGCGGCTTTTTTAATGTGATAAAGCAATATCTCGCTGCGTTACACTCACCCCTTTAACCTGAGCATAGACGCGTTGCCCTTTCTTCAAGCCCAGCTCTTCTAGCGCCCATGTGGTGATGGTGGCAGCAAGATAGCAGTTTGGCCCAAGCTCCAGCCCGATAGAGACACTTTGTTTGTTTCCTGTATGACTTAAGATCTCAATACTGTGAATCGAACATTCCAAAACATTTCGTATTGATGTTTGCTCGGGCTCGACTAGTGTAATAGACACGTCACTGGCTTTAACTTGCAACCGAACTTTAGTTCCAGGCGCATTATTAATTCTTTGAACCCAAAGAGCCGCATCGGTCGTTAACTCAATCAGTGATAAGCCATACTGCTCACTATGTTTGAGCACTTTGCCTTCAAATAAAGAGCTTTGATCTGAAAAAGATTGCCACGGTCTCATTGCGTGTGACGACCAGACTTTTTCTATTGGTCCGCTCTGGATTACCTCGCCTTTTTCCACCACAACAAGATGATTGGCCAAACGTAAAATCTCGTTCATGCTGTGAGTGACGTATAAAATGGGAACATTCACGGTATTCGCCAACTCTTCAAGAAAAGGCAGTACTTCTCTTTTCCTTGGTAGGTCCAAAGACGCTAATGGCTCATCCATCAGCAGTACTTCAGGCTTAGTTAATAACGCTCTACCTATTGCAACACGCTGCTTTTCCCCACCAGACAATTCAATCGGATACCGATCTAATAACTTATCAAGCGCAAGTAAGGCTGTAATTTGCGAAAAATGGACATCATCTTTGCCTGTTGCGCCATAAAGCAAGTTGCTCTTTACCTTCATATGGGGAAACAAGCGAGATTCCTGAAAAACGTATCCAATTTTTCTTTTGTGGACAGGCACATTGATGCCATCTGTCGAGCAAAATAAGGTTTTGTCTGAAATAGTCACTTTGCCAGATGCTGGTGTAGATAAGCCAGCAATCACATTGATTAGCGATGTTTTACCTGCACCTGAGCGACCAAATATTGCGGTAATGCCAGTTGGTGGAAGCGTAAGATCAACAGAAAAATCCGTATCTCCTAATGTTTGGGTAAATTGGACCAATATGTTTGACATAATTACTTCGTCCCCAAACGTTGCATGGTTCGTTTTGCTAGCAAATCGGAAATCAACAATGATGCCAATGCGATCAAAATTGAAATGATGCATAACCGCATCGTCGCTTCTTCAGCTCCCGGAGTTTCAATGAAACTGTACATCGCAAGTGGTATGGTTTGTGTCTCACCTGGAATATTAGAAACAAAGCTGATGGTTGCCCCAAATTCGCCCAAGCTGCGAGCGAAAGAAAGCATCGTACCCGAAATGATTCCCGGAATTGTGAGTGGTAAGGTAATGGTAAAGAATATTTTTAAAGGTGACGCACCCAATGTCGCAGCCGCTTGTTCAAGTTTAGGGTCAACATTTTCCAAACTCAGGCGTATTGCACGGACCATTAAAGGTAATGCAACGACCACACATGCGAGCACAGCCCCTTTCCAACTGAAACTAAAACTGATGCCAAAAAGATCGTTTATCAACTGCCCTAAATAACCCTGTCGTCCCATTGAGATAAGCAGCAAATACCCAACAACAACTGGCGGAAGAACCAAGGGAAGATGAATAACGCTATCTAGCAAGCTTTTTCCAAAAAAATTCTTTCTAGCCAGAAGCCACGCAAACGCAACTCCGAGTGGAATAAGCCAAATAATCGCATACAAAGCGACTTTTAAGCTAAGTACGATCGCTTCGTATTCATAATCCGTTAGCAAGTCCATGACTAGTTAAATCCATATTGAATAAAAATATCTTTCGCTTCTTCACTAAGTAAATAGTTGGCAAACTCCGTTGTCGTCTTTGTTGGCTTGAGTGTCAGCATTGGATAAGTGATAGGATCGTGAGATCCATCTTGGAACTCATATAGGATTTGTACTTTATCAGAAACGTTAGCATCGGTTTTATAAACAATACCTAACGGCGTTTCATTTCGTTCGACTAAAGTCAGTGTGCTTCGAACATTATTTGTGGGTGCTAATTTATTCGATAATGCGTCCCACATTCCGATACTCTGGAGAGCTTGTTTCGCATAGATACCTGCGGGTACTGAGTCTGGCTGCCCGATGGCAAGTCGATTATCTGCCAGTAACGTTAACCACTCGGTGTAGTTATCTTTTTTGATGTCAATTTTAAGTTCGTTTGACGCGATCATCACAAGTGAGTTTGAAACCAAATTCGCGACATTGGCTTGAGAGATGTCCATCTTTTTAATCAGATACTCTGCCCACTTTTGGTTTGCTGAAATGTACACATCGGCTGGCGCTCCATGTTCAATTTGGCGAGCAAGTGCTGAAGAACCGGCATAAACAGGAACAATATCCACATCATGCCTTTCTTCATAATGTTCTACTAATTCATTGATCACGTTGGTTAAGGACGACGCAGCGTAGAGCGTGATCTGCTCTTTTGCCGCAACATTCGATACCAAACATAATGACAGCATGCCAAAAATGGCTTTTGCTTTATTGTTCAAACCCTAACTCCGGCCATAATCTATTTAACTTCATGTGTGACTCTATCGCGTCCGCAATTTGATTTATTGCATTCTCTTGCCTTTCCAATGGGTCAACGTGTGTGATCGTCTTACCTACTGTCCATTGAGCGATTAAATCAAGTGCTTCTGGAGAGTCGAGGATACCATGTAGATAAGTACCCATGACTTGATTGCAATCACTAATTGCCCCCTCATCGGTACCACAAGTTAGGGTTATCGGTGATGTTTCGGAAACTTGGGTTTCCCCAACATGAATTTCATACCCTCTGACTGGAACAACTTGCTCACAAAGATTCATTTTTCCACTTACATTCGTCAGTGCTTTCTTCTGCGTGAGTATAGTGCTGACATCGAGTAAACCGAGCCCGGCGCTTTGCCCTTGCTCACCTTCGACACCTTTAGGATCGTCAATAATGTTGCCCAACATTTGATAACCACCACAGATCCCAAGCACTTTCCCCCCAAATCGCAAGTGTTTCAAAATATCGCGCTGCCAACCTTGCTCTTTAAGGTATTGTAAGTCGGCTCGCACAGATTTAGTCCCCGGCAAGATGATTAAGTCTGCCTTATCGAGCTTTTCACCTTTACCAGCGTAACGGACATCAATATCAGGATTACGTCTTAGTGCATCAAAGTCGGTATGATTGCTAATGCGAGGAAAAACAGGAATAACGACATTCAGCTTTATATCTTTACTGGTTGTTTGCTCCGCATTGATTGCATCTTCGGCTTCCAAATCAAAACCATGCAAATACGGTAATACACCAAGAACTGGTTTCTTGGTTTTATCCTCAAGCCAATCCAGCCCTGGTTTAAGCAAAGAAAGATCGCCCCTAAAGCGATTAATCACAAAGCCAATAACTCGGTCTTGTTCGGAAGGAGAAAGAAGCTCAAGAGTCCCTACTAAATGCGCAAAGACACCGCCACGATCAATATCAGCAACGATAATGACTGGCACATCGGTTTTTTCGGCAAAACCCATGTTGGCAATGTCATTTTGCCTCAAGTTAATTTCAGCGGGGCTACCCGCTCCCTCAATCATCACACAGTCATACTGGCTCTGTAACAGCTCAAATGACTCAACGACCTTTGGCAAAACCAGCTCTTTATAGTGTTGATATCCTATCGCGGCCATATCTGCGATAGCTTGACCCTGAACGATAACCTGACACCCAGTATCCGTACTTGGTTTGAGTAATACCGGATTCATATGAACCGTACTGGGAATATTTGCTGCTTGTGCTTGAACGGCTTGTGCGCGGCCAATTTCACCGCCTGAAGGCGTTACAGCACTATTTAGAGCCATGTTCTGAGGCTTGAATGGAGCAACGCGAACGCCTTTACGTGCTAATACGCGGCACAAACCTGCCACTAGAACACTTTTTCCGGCATCTGATGTCGTTCCTTGCACCATTAAAGCGCGAGTTGGTGACTGCATAGCTAATTGATTGTCTTATTAAATAATGACCAATGATATCGTTATTAATGGCCTAGACTCAACCAAATGAATCGAATATGAATGCACCAATCAGGCTTGGTTCAATTGCGATGTTGTTTAATGCGTTTCGTAGACAAACAAACATGATTAAAGGATAGAAAATGAAAAAGACAACAATCGCATTAGCAGCAACAACTCTTGCACTTTCAACTGCAGCATTTGCTCACAATGATAAGAACAACCAAGGAATCCAATTCAATGGACCTGTTGAGGTGACCTCTATCGACAAATTACTTCAAGACACCGGCATGTTTACCGAGAAGAACGTGGTTGTCGAAGGTCACGTAATTCGTCAAATTAGTGCGGATAAATTTATTTTTACTGATGGTAAAGGTGAGGTACAAATTGAAATTGATGACGATATCAGTTTAAACACAGCCATCGACAACACAACAAAACTTAGACTTTATGGCGAATATGAAGGTGGAAACACACCCGAAATCGAAGTAGATCGCCTACAAGTTTTATAATTCATAAACTTACATTCCGGCTACTAACATTTATGGCTTAAATATTGCTTCATATTACGAAGAGTCAAAATAATGTTATTAGTCGGAGTACTACTTTTGAAAAAACGTCATCTATTGAGCTTGTTAGCTGCGTGTACAATGGCTGGTCATGCGCAAGCAAATAATTTTAATTACAACTACTTTGAAGTCCGTACTGCAGTAAACCCGCAAATGAGCGGCGTTGAAGGAAGCATGTTTCTGACCGAAAACTCCCATGTAGTCGCTCGCTTTGATACCCAATTTGATAAAGACTATGATTTGGCTGCCGGAATTGGTTTTAACGGCCCAATTAATCAATTTGCTGACGTCTATGGTCAACTTCTCATTCACAATGTGAAATACACGAAAGAATCTGGCGGTGGTTCAGATACTCAAGCTGAATTTAATATTGGGCTGCGCGTTTGGATTGCGGAGCAAATTGAAGCTACAGGTCGCATTGGCCGAAATGATGATGCATCAGTATTCCACGCAGGTGTGCGCTTCCACTCTACAGACCAACTGTCACTCTCTGCTGAAACCCGAAATAATGGTTTGTATGGCCCCCAAGCGACCATGTCCGTTCGCTTTCAATATTAACAAATGCCCGGTTTAATCGGGCATTTTTTCTCTTACTACCAGCCGCCTTGGTACCAACTCAACCCCAGATTTATATCGCTTAGCCGATGCGTTAAGCCCTAGTTCTAACGCACTGTCTGCAATAATTTCGAATTGCTGTGGTAACGAATTGATCCGTATAGGAAGGAAGTCCAATAATCGGTTATCACCAAATGTTGCGAGTTTTAAACTGTGCATAAGTTCTGGTTTTTCAAGCAAAACATCCAATACCCCTTCTAATAAGGTGTACGACGTGGTGATTATTGCATCAGGAAGATTCTCATTTATAACCCATTCTCTGATTAACTTTGCCCCATCATCTCTATTGAAGTGTTCTCCATAGGCCAACTGATAAGCAACTCGCCTCCCCTTAGCCGCAGACACAAAGCCCATCTCACGTTCTCTGGATACATTAAGTTCAGGTAAAGCACCGATCAAACCAATAGATGTGACATTGTCACTTAAAATTGAGCACGTGAGATCATGAGCAGCAGAAAAATCCTCACTAATCACGCAAGCAAAGTGTTCATCATCCAAAGGTCGGTCAATTGCGATCACCGGAGTGCCACTCTCTTGCAATTTTAAGTAAAATTCACTTGCTTCAACAATGCAGCTTGCGACAAACAATGCATCAACTTTTCTGCTCACTAATGCTTGTACAACCGATTTTTCTATTTCTGGATTATCGTCAGAACAACCGATTAAAATTTGATAACCTGCTGCGCGAGAACTATGCTCCAGCAACTTTGCTAGCTTGGCATAACTCGTATTTTCTAAATCGGGAATAATTAGACCAAAAGATCGGCTATTCCCTGCTCTTAATGTGCTTGCTGCAAGATCCGGACGATAATTGTGAGCATTAACCACATCCATCACTTTCGCTTGGGTTTTAGCACTAATACGATACTTTTGCGCTTTGCCATTGATTACGTAACTAGCGGTTGTTTTAGATACACCGGCTAATTTCGCAACTTCATCTAGTGTCATATTTCCTGCCTTGAACTGTGCTTCGGATCAAAAATCCATCACAAGGATCTTGTGAATATTTGCATTATAAGCTGAAACGTTTCAGCATAAAAGCTGAAAGGATTCAGCAAAATGTATTTTGTGAGATAGATAGAGTTTACTTATCAGTTATCATTTCACTTCGGTGTAAAAACAAACAACACACCACAATGCTGAATCGATTAAGCAAATTAAAATATGCAATAGATAACGAATGATTTAGAGGCACTTATGCTCAAACTTTCCCAAAACGATATCACTCTAAACTTAAATTATAACGACAAGTTTAAAGCCATCGACGCCCTTGCCGAGCAACTTCAGAGTCGTGGATTTGTTGCATCAGGTTATGTCGAAGGTATGCAAGAACGTGAAAGTCAAAATTCAACCTATTTAGGTAATGGCATTGCAATTCCTCACGGTACAACTCAAACACGAGATCTTGTTATTCAAACTGGGGTAACTATCCAGCAGTTTCCCCAAGGTATTGATTGGGGAGATGGTAATACGGTTTATTTGGCAATTGGTATTGCTGCAAAATCAGATGAACACTTAGAAATTTTAAAACAATTAACCAAAGTGTTATCGGCAGATGGCGTAGAGCACGCTCTCAAACATGCAAAAGATGAACAAACCATTCTCAACTTGCTCAACGGAGATTCATCAACTACTGGTGAAATCATGGATGGTGACTTAATCCAACTTGGTTTCCCTGCTACACAGTGGATTCAAATTGTTGCAACTGCTGGTGGTTTGCTGAAAAACAAAGGCGCGGTAGAAAATTCATTTATTAGCAACATTATGGATAAACGCCCTACTCACTTAGGTAAAGGACTTTGGTTAGTCACCTCAAATGAAGGTGTGATTCAGACAAAATGTGCGTTGGTCACCACTTCCGAGCCTTGTACTTTTGATAGTAAACATGTAACTGGATTACTTGCTATTGCAGCTTGTGACCATTCTCATACCCAACTACTTTCCGCTCTTACCGACTTGGTTCAAAGCAACCGTCAAGAAGAGTTTATGTTAGGAGATAAAGAAAAGATCCTCTCTTTTGTTAGTTCTAATGAGACACCGTCTAATGCTCAAGAAATAAATGTGTTAGACACAATTAAAGCCACATTTAAAATCAAAAATGCACACGGATTACATGCACGCCCAGGCGCGATGCTCGTGGCCGAAGCTAAAAAGTTTGATTCTGCAATTACCGTTAGCAATATCACATCAGATGGTAATCACTTTGTAAACGCAAAGAGCCTAATGAAAGTAATCGCACTTGGTGTTAAGCAAGGCCATGAACTTGAGTTCATCGCGAGTGGTAATGATGCCGAACAAGCCATCAGCGCAATTGGGCAAGCCATCAATTCTGGCTTAGGTGAAGGTTGAGGTGAATGCAATGACAAATAAAGTAGTCACCATCACATTAAACCCTGCCTTAGATTTGACAGGTTCACTTGATGTTTTAAATCAAGGCTCGGTCAGTCTTGTAAACAGCAGTAACCTCCACGCTGCTGGCAAAGGGGTCAATGTTGCAAAGGTATTATCCGATTTGGGCGCACAAGTCACAGTGACTGGCTTTTTAGGCGCTGACAACCCTGAAATGTTCCAATATCTTTTCGGTACTATCGGTGCGACTGATCGTTTTGTTCAAGTCAAAGGCGCCACTCGAATTAACGTTAAATTGGTTGAGTCCAATGGCACTGTTAGTGACATCAATTTCCCCGGCATCACAGTTAATGAATCAGACATCGCTGTATTTGAATCAGTGTTAGAAGAACTCAGCCAAAACCACGATTATTTTGTCTTTGCGGGAAGCTTACCCAACGGCCTCTCCCCTGAGCGCTGTGCAAAATGGATTAAGACACTAAACACTAAAGGCAAAAAGGTGCTCTTTGACTCCAGCCGTGATGCTTTAAAAGTGGGATTAGACGCTTCTCCTTGGTTGATCAAGCCAAACGATGAAGAGCTATCTCAGCTCTTAAATACTCCTGTAAATAATGAAGCTGACTGTCAATCTGCGGCAAAGCAACTCGCAGATAAGGACATAGATAACATTGTAATTTCAATGGGAGCAAAAGGTGTTATGTGGCTCCATGATAACGAATGGTACACAGCAACGCCTCCAAAGATGGATGTTGTTAGTACTGTCGGTGCAGGAGATACCCTTGTTGCCGGACTGTGTTGGGGACATATGCAAGCAATGGAAAAATCAAACCTACTCTCTTTTGCTACGGCGTTATCCGCTCTAGCCGTAACTCAAGTTGGAGTGGGAGTAAACAATATAAATCAAGTAGAAAACCTACAAAATAAGATAAACATCAGAAGGCTTTCTTAATCACAAGTACATGGACAAAAGGTCGAGTTATATGAATATTGCGATTATCACAGCGTGCCCTAGCGGTGTGGCGAATAGCATCATCACTGCGGGGTTAATGGAAAAAGCAGCAAAGGAGCTTAACTGGCAAGCACATATAGAATGTCAGTCAAGTGTCGTTGACAATCAGATCTTAACGAATGAACAGATAGAACAATCGGACATTGTGCTTATTGTTGCTAGCACAGATGTTGACGAGACTCGTTTTATTGGTAAGCAAGTCTATCGTGCAACAATACAACAGTGCATCGACGATCCTAAAGGACTGCTTAAAACCGCCGTATCTAAAGCTGAAGTACTTGAACAAGTGCATGCAACAGAAACGGACAAGTTGACGAGTGATAAAAAAAATATCGTCGCTATTACTGCTTGTCCGACTGGTGTTGCACACACATTTATGGCTGCAGAAGCGTTGCTGGAAGAAGGTCAACGTCGTGGCCACAACATCAAAGTAGAAACACGTGGCTCTGTCGGTGCCAAAAACCAGTTGACTGAGCAAGATATCGAGCAAGCCGATATCGTCATTGTAGCCGCAGATATTGACGTACCGCTGGAGCGTTTTTCAGGTAAAAAACTGTATAGAACCCAAACCGGTCCTGCTCTTAAGAAAACGGCTGAGGAAATGGATAAGGCCTTCGAAATGGCGACAGTTTATCAATCCAACAATTCCGCGACTGAATCATCCGTAGAAGAAAAGAAAGGCGTTTATAAACACTTAATGACTGGTGTTTCTCATATGTTGCCAGTGGTTGTTGCAGGTGGTTTGATCATTGCCCTGTCTTTCGTATTTGGCATTGAAGCGTTTAAAGAAGAAGGTACATTAGCGGCAGCACTGATGACAATTGGTGGCGGTTCAGCCTTTGCACTCATGATCCCTGTCCTTGCAGGATTTATTGCCTTTTCTATCGCTGACCGTCCTGGTTTAGCACCAGGTTTGATTGGTGGTATGCTGGCAAGCTCTACTGGCGCCGGCTTCCTGGGCGGTATTGCTGCTGGTTTTATTGCAGGTTACTCAGCTAAGTTTATTGCAGACAAAGTCAGCTTGCCACAATCAATGGAAGCATTAAAACCGATCCTAATTATCCCATTTGTTGCCAGTTTGTTTACCGGTTTGGTGATGATTTATATTGTTGGTGGCCCAGTTTCAAGCATCATGAGTGCGATGACTGAGTTTTTGAACAATATGGGTTCCGCTAATGCAGTACTACTCGGTGTTATCTTAGGCGCGATGATGTGCTTCGACTTAGGTGGCCCAGTGAATAAAGCTGCCTATACGTTTGGCGTAGGTTTACTCGCATCACAAACCTATGCTCCAATGGCTGCAATTATGGCTGCGGGTATGGTTCCAGCATTAGGGATGGGGCTTGCTACATTCTTAGCGAAGAGCAAATTTGATGCTGGTGAGCGTGAAGCTGGAAAAGCATCGTTTGTCCTTGGGTTGTGCTTTATCTCTGAAGGTGCGATTCCTTTTGCGGCAAAAGATCCAATGCGTGTCATTCCCGCTTGTATGCTAGGTGGTGCGATCACCGGTGCGTTATCCATGCTTATTGGCGCTAAACTCATGGCTCCTCATGGTGGATTATTTGTGTTACTTATTCCAAACGCGATCACGCCTGTGTTTATGTACCTAGTCGCTATCGCAGTCGGTACCGCCGTAACAGGGTTTGGTTACGCATTTATCAAAGCACGTGATGGGCAAAAGACTTCAGTTGCCACACAATAGCAAGACTAAACTTTTGATTGATGGGTATCACAATTTGTGATGCCCATTTTTTTATGGCACGTTATTCTATGCGGCTCACGGTATCTATCTCGTAATTGTGTAAAACTGTTACTTGGTTTCCAAATTTTTGTCGTGATGCAACTTCGAATTACACGTACTTTATCTCAGTTTATTTTTGTCTTTATTGGGCTAAGCTTTGTTCCCACCCTTTATTTCATTAACGAATTACAGAAAATCAAACAAGATGCCTATCAAAAGGTTGAACAAAGTGAACGCACAAAGCTTGAATTTGCAAAAACTGAACTTACTACTCTCTTCTCTCAGGCTGCAATAACAGCGAGAGAGCTTGCCACTGCCGGGGCATTAAACCGTACGATTCTCTCTCCAACACCCGAAAACATCGATACTGTCGAAGAGTTCTGGCTGCTCGTTGCTCGAACAAAAAAGCTTTACGCCACACTACGTTATATTGATGAGCAAGGTAATGAAGTTATCAGAATCAACAAAAATGACAACATCACCGAAATTGTCGCTAAAGACAGATTACAAGATCAGTCTGCTTACGATTATTTTCGATTTGCACAAGCTCAAACTGCGAATCAACTGAGCCTCAACGGCATTCATTTAAAGAGCGAAAACCAAAAACTATTGGGCAAGAATAAACCCTCACTACAATTTATTTTTCCTATTGAAATTGCTGGCAAGCGGCGTGGCTATTTTGTTGCTAATCTGAACTTTGATTATCTTTATCGGATGCTAGCGTACAACGAAGACCTTAATGAAAGGCCTGATGTTTTCGGAGGCTCAGGTAACCTTGTTCTATCTCGATCAAATCAATACGTGTCCTTGCCACATTACCTTCCAAGCTTATGGCAATCAATCAACACTTCAAATCAAGGAACCATCCATGAAGAAGATGTCTGGTATTCTTACACTAAAGCTTTATTGCAAACCGAGAATGACTCTCTTGAAATAATTTTAATTAACAGTGCTGATCAGAGCGAAATTACTGGCCTTTACTATGCCAGTTTATCTGACTTGTTCTTGCTTGCGGGAAGCATCTATCTAACCACTCTTTTTATTACGTTTAGCTTTATAACTTGGAATTATCACCATCAAAAAAATAGCTTAGAAAGTCAAATCGCTCGGGCGGCAATGAATGGTATGTCTGCCATGGTGATCACAGATAGAAACAACAGAATAATCAGAGTGAATGAAGAGTTCATTCGAGTGAGCGGCTTTAAAGAAGGTGAAGTTATTGGGAAGCAACCTTCTATATTTTCATCAGGAAAACACAATCAAGAGTTTTACATTACGTTGTGGAAAGAACTTGAACTAAAAGGGTTATGGGAAGGTGAAGTTGTCAACCGACGTAAAGACGGCTCCCTAATTACCGAAATCTTACGTATACAAACGGTTAAAGACACGTTCGGGACAATACAGTTTTATGTTGCGTCTTTTGTTGATATTTCACATCGAAAAGAACTCGAAATACGGCTAAAAGAACTGAGTGAGAAAGACTCGCTAACATCATTATGGAACAGAAGAAAATTCGATAATACGCTAGTTAACGACTGTGCTAAGGTGAAACGCTATCATTCAGAAGTCCAAATGTGCCTCAGCGTAATTGATATTGATTTGTTTAAGCGAATCAATGATGAATTAGGACATGATGAAGGCGATCGAGTGATTCAGTTTGTTGCGAATACACTGCAAAAATCATTTCGAGAAACAGATTTTGTGTCTCGTATAGGCGGTGAAGAATTTGCGATTATCATGCCCCACACCAACATCAATGAAGCTGAATTGGTACTTAACCGCATACGTACTTCCATTTATCTTGAGAGTAATTACAAAGTATCTATAAGCGCTGGTATAACAGAGCTGTGTAGTTCACCAAAACTCAGTTACAAGCGTGCAGATGTCGCGTTGTATGAAGCAAAAAATAGCGGCAGGAACTGTGTCGAGTTAATGCGAATCAGTGAATCTGATTCCATTGCATAATTGTGGTGCAATATTGATAGTTCTCGCACCAAAATGTGACATTGATCAGCTAACCTAACGCACAACCTTTGTAACTTCAACACACTGCAAAGTGGCTCAAAACTTGTACTACTCTGAATCAATGAACCAAGGAAAGCGCTGTTTCAGGGAGAACGACATGCAAGATACATTAGCAGTAATATTAGCTGGTGGGATGGGTTCAAGACTCAGTCCATTAACTGATGATAGAGCCAAACCCGCGGTCCCCTTTGGGGGTAAGTATCGAATTATTGATTTTACATTAAGTAACTGTCTGCATTCAGGAGTCAGGCAAATACTTGTGCTAACACAATATAAATCTCACTCATTACAAAAACATCTCCGAGATGGCTGGTCACTTTTTCGACCAGAGTTGGGAGAATTCATTTCTGTCGTTCCCCCTCAAATGCGTGGAGGCGGTAAATGGTATGAAGGAACTGCTGATGCCATTTATCATAATCTGTGGCTACTTTCACGCAGTGAAGCCAAATATGTTGTCGTATTGTCAGGTGATCATATCTATCGAATGGATTATGAACCAATGTTAAAGCAACATATAGAAACCGATGCAAACCTAACAATTGCATGCATGTCAGTCCCTCGTAATGAGGCATCGTCGTTTGGTGTTATATCGACCAATGAAGAGCGACAAATCGAAACGTTCATTGAAAAGCCGATTGACCCACCTTCAATGCCCGGCTCTCCCGAATCAAGTTTAGCTTCAATGGGGATTTACATTTTCGATATGGAAGTACTTCAATCGGCATTGAGCGATGATGCTCAAAACTCAAATTCAACTCATGACTTTGGTAAGGACATCATTCCTAAACTCATTGAAACTCACAATGTATTTGCCTATCACTTTTGCTCAGATAAAGGTCGCGTCGATAAAGATTGTTACTGGCGAGATGTTGGAACCATAGATTCCTTTTATAAAGCAAATATGGATTTACTCGAACCTGTACCTCCAATGAACTTGTATCAATCAGAATGGGGAGTCAGGACTTATGAACCCCAGTATCCTCCTGCGAGAACAGTATCCTCAGCGACAGGGAATGAAGGAATTTTTATTAATTCAATCATCTCAAATGGCGTGATAAATTCAGGTGGTTCGGTACAACACTCTATCGTCTCATCAAATGTCAGAATCAACGACAGCGCAACGATCGTGGATAGTATTTTGTTCGATGACGTCGAAGTCGGTGAAGGATGCAAGTTAGTCAATTGCATTATTGATAAACATGTCCAGATCCCTCCCTATACACAGATTGGTCTCAATCGAGTTGAAGATGCACAGCGGTTCCACATTTCAGAAAATGGCATAGTCGTTGTACCTGAAAACTTTCAGTTTTAGCAAAAACAAAAAGGCCTTGGATAACCAAGGCCTTTTATCATTACTAATTAGTTTACGGACAAGTTACTTCATCCCAGAACCAGTTTGAAGTGGTAGGTGTATCCCATGTACCAGGGTTGTTTTTCGCAACAAAACACTTTCCATCATTCATAACAGTATCACCATTACTAACCTGTGTTACACCTGCTTCCCATTGAATTACCGTTCCTGTACCTGTGTCTCCACCAGTATCACCGCCTGTGTTTCCGCCATTGCCAGCAGAAAGGTCTGCGAGTGGTAGGTCTGGTTGCTCAAACTTGAATGCATAGTCAACATTGTTCACTGTCACTGTGTAGTTTGCTGGGCCAGAGATAGGTAGATAATAAACCATATCCAGCTCATACGTTCCACCAGCAGGTAAGTCTTTCCATGCAGGAAGCGTAAACGCTACGCGATGCATTGTTCCGTCCAGACCACCAATGTTGTTAGCACGTGTATGACCAGAAGCAATAACCTTCAAACCACCACCAGACTGGTCTTTCGCATTGTCCGGAGCCGATACTGGAATATCGAACTGGAATTCAGTACCACCAGGAATCGCCTGACCAGTGTTGTTTGTGAATGTGATCTTCGGATTGATTGGATAGTTCTGATCACCAACTTTGAATCCACCGATTGACACTGTGATGTCTACCGCTTCAGTTGGGATTACACCTGTAGCAACTTTATTACCATACGGTGTTGCTGACTTAAACTTATCGTAAATAGTTTGCGTCATGCTGTTACCCATATGGAATTCACCATTGCCGGAAGCACACGCCTGTTCAGTTAAGTCGATCGTCGTACGATTGCCGTTTGCATCAAGAACATAACAGTTATAGTCACCTGCTAGTTCCCAGAACATGATACCGCCGATCTCTTTATCAATAACGTAGTCTGCTTTGACGCCGATTGACGCTTTGTCTTCGGTAGAGATGAATACACTCTTCTCAGCATTCCACAACCATGGAGCTACAGCCACAGAATCGTAGTTACGAGTATATGTGCCTACAAGTTTGTCACTTGGGTCATTAACAGGGTCAAGGCCGTAAGCTTGAGCATAAGAACCAAAGACACCGTTTTCTAAGTTCTTAGCGTGCCACATTGGGTTTGAACCAGCACCCATTTCTTTACCTTGTGGGTCCAAATCATGCCACATATTATCAATGCCAGTCGCACCGTAACCACAATTGTTCTTCTCGCCTTCACCAGTACCCGGAGCACATTGTGTTTGATCAGGAAGTGCAGCACGACCCCAAAGGCCATTAGTACCACCAGTTACGCCTTGCCAGCCACGAGTATAGTAAGGAACACCAATGTTAATACGGCCTGCTGGCATAGAACCACGGAAGTAATGATATGCCCAGTCAGTATTTAGGTAACCGATACCACCGTATGCTGCTGTTCCATATACGTTCCATTGAGCCAACTCAGAATCTTCACCCGTGTCATAAAGCGCTGCATTATGGCCAACGTGATCATTCCAAGCACCGTGCAAGTCATATGACATGATGTTGACGTAATCTAGGTACTTAGTAACATCAAATGTTTCCATACCGCGCAACAAATAACCAGATGATGGCGCTGCGATGGTAAGCATGTAGTGAATGCCATCTTGAGCTGATGCCGCATCAAGTTTGTTACGAAGCACTTTCATTAGCTCTTGGTAAGATGCCCATAAGTAAGGGCGGCGTGGCTCCATAAAGTCCTTGTCGTAAGGGTTACCGGCACCTGCCATTGATGTTGGGTATTCATAGTCAATATCTAAACCATCGAACTTATACTTACGCATCATTTCGACAGCTGACGTTGCGAACTTCTCGATACCAGCGTGGTTAATCGAACCATCTGCATTCGTTGTCATGGTGTAGAAACCACCGTCAGCAACGCGGTTTCCATCAGCGCCGAAGTGGCCACCGGTTTCAGCCCAACCACCAATAGAAATCAGAGTTTTAACACCATAGCGCTCTTTGTAAGTAGCAAGTGCACCAAAGTGACCTTTAAATCCAAGTGCTGGATCGACATCTACACCAGGCCATTCTTTACCCGTTGCCGCGTTGTTTGGATCAGTGACATCACCGACATTGACTTTGCCATCAGAACCGATGCTAACAAACGCGTAGTTGATATGAGTTAGTTGTTCCCAAGGAATATCTTTTACCAAGTATGCAGCTTGTGGATCATCACCTGCTCGCCAGCTCGTAAAGTAACCGATGACACGACGAGGGTGGTCTGCACCCATTTTCTCACGACCTTCTTCGTCATAAATAGAACAGTAAGGAACGTTCACACCTTCAGTTTGATACAAACCGTCTGGACGACAATTAGCAACAGGTGCAACACCGTTCACTTTAAGCGTAACTAGCGCCGAATCTCCAGTTCCACCAAGGTTATCAGTTGCTTTTGCATAAACGGCAAGATCACCCGCTTGGGTTGTTGTGTAATCAAGCGTATATGGTGCTGTCGCTGCAGTTCCAACAAGCTGTCCTGCAACATAGAAATCAACTTTCTCAACAGTACCATCAGTATCGTCTGCAACAGCAGAAAGGGTGACAACGCTACCAACGTCAACCGCTGCAGCTGAAAGTGATACACTTACTGTTGGTAGCTCATTACCAGGTTGAGTTGACTCAACGGTCAAAGAAACTGAACTTACTAAGCTCGCTGCATTTTGGTCATCATATGCAATCGCACTAAACTCATGTTGACCAGCGGTCGCAGTCCAGTTAGTTGTATGTGGCGCAGCCGTTGATTCACCGACGACGACACCGTCAACTAAGAACTCAACTTTTGCAACAGTACCATCTGTGTCTGCAGCTGTTGCAGCAAGAACAACAACGTCAGCTTCTTTAATTACATCCGTAGCACTTGGTGAAGTTAGATTTGCAGTTGGTGCTTCGTTGCCCCCACCTGTCGCACACACGTCGACAACTAACCATTCATCCCAAGTTCCCGTGTTCTGCTCAGGATTATTTCCTTGAGTCCAGTAGTTTGCTTTATAAGCGGTATTGTTGTGCTGAACTTGATCGCCACCGTTGTATACAGTCGTCGAATCCCACACAGGTAGTGTGCTGCAATCAACAGCAGCATAGCTGTTGAAAGCCATCAAACAAGATGCTGTCAAAGTGCTAAGTGTAAACACACTTTTACCAGCTTTTCCCTTATTAAGATGCATAGTCGCCCCTATTTAACTTATTGTTTTAAAAGAATGTATTTGGTTTTTATATATCTTTCGATACTTATGTTCTTGCGTAAAACAACTGTAGGACACTTGGTTGAATACACACGTGAATTTTGTGAGATCTATACAATCACTCGCAATTTCTTGCTGGTCAGATGTAATGAAATGCCACTTAATTTGCACCAATAACTAAAATTTGATTAATTTCGAAAGTTAAAAAAAAGGCCGTTTTTTCGTAATGAAAAAACGGCCTTTTAGAGATTGACTAGATCTCTATAGGGGATCTCAGTATGCAAAATATTATATTGGCAAAAAACAGTAATTCGCGACAAATTGCTTTCCTCTTTTATAGAAAAGAGCTATCCATCCATAACATTCAATTCAAGCTGTAAATCAAATGCATTTAATTTGCTTGAATACAAGCATGTCCATAAACTAGGACTCGCATTTAATTTGAATAAATATAGAATGGCGTTCGAATGATGAACCTTGAATTATCCGGAGCAAGTATGTGGTTAGCTATAGGGATTACAGCGTTACTTCACATCGTATCCGTCGATAAAGGCCCGCGATGGTTGTTTTACACCACCAAAACTGTCCCCATTGTTTTGATGATGGTTGTCGCTTTTCAAGCAGAGTCATTAAAACCAACCTATGGCCTATTCATACTTGTCGCTTTAGCATTTTCTTTAATTGGCGATATATTTCTCATGCATCCCAAAGACAAATTCCTTCCCGGGTTGGTCAGTTTTCTATTTGCGCATTTGGTGTATACCGCATGTTTTTGGAATGAGACAAGTGGCATCCTAAATCACTGGGTTCCAATTTTAACTTTCAGTGTTGGAGTCATCGTGTATTTGCTACTGTTGCCTTCTTTAGGAGAAATGAAGTTACCAGTGGCTATTTATTGCATCGTGATTTTAAACATGGCTTGGGCAGCAATTGAGTACTGGCTACAAACGAACAATTTGTCGGCTCGTTTTGCTGTAGCGGGAGCGCTGATTTTTATTACGTCAGATCTAGTCCTTGCCATCGATAGGTTTCGTGCAAGTTCTGGCTTTTCAAGACATGTTGTGATGGTTACCTACTATACTGCGCAAGCCCTATTAACGTTATCGGCGACAAACTTTATTTACACCGCGTAGCGATAAATTAGGTCGTCGTATAATTTATTCCCTATCTGATAAGCATCGGACTCACGCTCAACCAAAACAAACCCTGCCTTTTCGAGTAACTTACATGATGGTAAGTTACCGTCTGTCACAATGGCGTTTATTTCAGATACTGGATAGTTTTCCTGCGTATGTTCAATTAAACCAACTAGTGACTCGGTCCCATATCCTTGGCCATGGAATGTTTTTTTAATAGGTAGCCAACCTCAACAGTATGGCCAGACTTTTCCGATATAACTAATCCCGTTATACCAATACATTCTTTAGATTTTTTATCTTTAATTACTAAACACAACCAATGTGTTGAACCCCATTTCCACTCAGGTAATCTTGATTCAAATCGTTCCCTAATTTCTTGAACGCTTGGCTTGTCAAAAGCATAGCGAATAACATCTTCATCTTGATGAAGGTTCTGAAACAGAGGCCATTCGTTTTCACTGATTTGCTGCATGATAAGCCGCGATGTTTCAATTCGTATCATATTATGATCTCTTTCCCCTTTAATTGATGATGTTGACTAACGCTTCATATGACTCAGTGCAACATGTAGCCAACTCTTCGGCGCTCTGCTTGTAGCTATCAACTGGGTGACCGCTTTTCTCTATATTCTCACAGATCTCAAATAAACGGTTGAGCCCAAGGCTACCTGAGGAACCTTTCAATTTATGTGCTAACTGCTTAACCTCAGAAGCATCCTGAGTTTGAAAGGCTAGCTCAAGCTTTTCTTGAATATCATCTGCACCTTGTTTAAACAGTTCAATAATTTCAAGCATCTTAGCCTTGCCTAATACCGCGGTGTCATTAATCACAATTTCTGGCTTAATAAGGCTAGATAGAGACATAGAAACACTCTCCTTTGGTTCGTGATGGTTATTTGGCGTTATACCCATACCCACCCCTTTAACATGGCTACTTATAAGCGCGGCTAGATCGTCTTTGTCCAATGGTTTAGGTAAATAGCCATCGAACCCAGAAGCTAGATAACCTTCAACCTCTTCATTAAAGACATGAGCAGACACGGCAATCATGGGCACATCGGAATTTCCAGACTGTTCCCCTATTTCTCTTAATTGCTCCCTTAATTCCATTCCATTGCAATCCGGCAAATTGATATCTAATAGTGCAATGTCATATTGATTTGCTTGGAATAACTCCTTCGCTTGCGCCCCATTCAAGGCAGTATCAACCTGATGCCCCATATGCACTAGAAAACCTTCCGCAACCATGCAGTTTACGGGGTTGTCTTCAACTAAAAGAACGGCTGCTTTATTGTCGCTCTGTAGCTGTGTTTCCATGAGAGTTGCGACTTCTTTCCCCTTTTCCAGTGGTACACTAAACCAGAAACGGCTGCCTTCCCCACATTCAGATTCCACCGCCAGAGTTCCATTCATTGCATCGACAATTCTCTTACTTATTGCCAAGCCTAAACCAGTACCACCTTTACTGTTAATTCCTGCAGAAGCTTGTGTGAAAGCATCAAAAAGGGTTT
The DNA here is from genome assembly GCF_050113675.1 of Vibrio sp. TRT 21S02. NCBI lineage: Bacteria > Pseudomonadati > Pseudomonadota > Gammaproteobacteria > Vibrionales > Vibrionaceae > Vibrio > Vibrio sp. TRT 21S02. The sequence goes on along the minus strand of NZ_JBNJOI010000002.1, from coordinate 58,083 downwards.
GTTGTTCTTCAGTGCAGATCCCAACGCCTGAGTCAGATACTTCAAACAGCACATTTTTCTCATGGGTAGGATCTGGACTAACATATATATCGACATGACCATGATCGGTGAATTTAATCGCGTTACCCACTAAGTTGGTCAGCACTTGGCTAATGCGCGTAACATCACCTTGCCAATAAAGATCTAAATCCGAGTCAACATAACAGGTAAAATCAATTTGCTTTTCTTCTGCTCGTCCTTTCAATAGTTGATATACATCGTCCACCATGGCTTTTAGATCAAAGTCTACTGTTCGAATTTCTAGATGGCCGGCTTCAATCTTTGAGTAATCGAGAACATCATTCAAAATAGCAAGCAATGTCTTGCCACTTCGGTTAATGACGTCCACATAGTGTTTTTGCGTCTCGTTAAGAGAGCTTTCTTTAAGCAATCGAGTCGTTCCGAGAACACCATTCATTGGGGTACGAATCTCATGACTCATGGTTGCTAAAAATGCCGATTTTGCTCTACTCGCTTGCTCCGCTTGATGCCGCGCTTTGGCATGGTTTAACACTTCTTGATTGAGTCGATTATTGGTTTCTTGCAGCTGACACGTTCGCTCAGTAACAACTTCTTCAAGGTGGACTTTATGCTCTTCAAGTTCACGTTTCGCCTTGGCTTCGCTTTCTGCTACTACTTTTAAAGCTTGCGCTGTGTTTCTCGCCGTAATAATGGCCTGTCCCATACGAGCCAGTTCATCTTTACCTTGTACGGTGACATCGACTTTTAATTGCCCCTGCGCAATAGAGCTCAATGCGGATGAGTACTCGGCTAACCGTTTAAGAACTGACTTGTAAACCACTTTCCAAACAATGAGGACAACGATAACTAAACCAATAATAGTGATAATTGTCAGTGATAATTGAGCGTACTGCAGTGTCGTTTTTAATTCCGATACAGCATTTGTAGTCGCTGCATTGGAATCATCAACCAGACGGTTAACCGTCGTATTAAGCTTGGTAAACTGGGTCAATGTGTTTTGTAAGAGTTGCTGTGAGGCTTGTTCATTTTGATAACGATTTATCAAAACTTGAAAGACGACTTCGCGCTTCGCCAGCTTATTTAATAAATCAGCCATTTGCATTGAACGCGTAGGGTCCTCAACCGACTGAACTCGACGTTTCATAATGGCTAGATTCTGACTGTACTCATTACGAATTTGATTAATTCGGTCGAGGTTCGAAATGGTGGACATTTCTTCAATATGATTCAGCATTTTAAATGCGAGGAGATGCAATTCGTGTAAACGCTCTGAAAGATCTAAATCAACCTCAACGAGTGTATCTAGTGCATTGTATGCTGACTCTTTTTTTCCATTTTTCAATAAATCATAAATGTGAGTGACGTTAGCCACAGCGATCGTACTGGTATTAGAAACCTGAGTGCGTGTAAGCTGTTCAAGCTCTTGAGCAAATTTACGCATTTCCTTCACTCTGACATCCAAGTCATTTGCAAGAAAGAGCTTTTTCTCAACAAGTATGCCTAATTGCGCCAATGTATCGATGACTTGCTGGACATCGCTTTCAAGCGTATTCAGTAACTCAGAATCAAACGAATCCGATCCAAGTTGTTTGATATGTGATAACAGCGTTTCTAATTGCGAGAAAAGTAATTGCCCTGATTCTTTTCGTTGCTTTTCTGACTTTGCATTGGAGAGCGATTGAACTGAAGTAATGATACGAGAGCTCAACTCTGAGACTTGTCGCGCTTCTATCATAGAAGGTATCGCAGAATTCACGACATTTCTTTCTGTTCGAGCAACAGATGAGAAGCCAAACACACCGATTAATGAAGACAATATGACTAACAAAGCCATCGCAGTGAAAGCAAACAAAAGCTTACGGCCAATACTGGCTTTAGCAAATAACATTCAGAATCATCACTTCTTAACATCTGTAGAATGCGCTATATTTTGCAGTGTTTGTCCCATTATTACCAACAAATTGCCGAATGTTTAAATCTATTAAGTTCAAGTTTTTCATACAAAGCCTTCTCATTGCATCATGCAGCAATCTGGCACACGCAGGACAAAATAACGAGCCATATAGAATATGCTCCATTTACCCGCACCTGAAAGATTCATATTGGCTCTCCGTCAACTATGGCATGGTGAATGAGGCAGAACAGCAAGGTATTGACCTAAGGGTTTTAGAGTCGGGCGGTTACCCAAATCACATCAAGCAGAAAGAACAGTTATACCTTTGTACTCGCTGGGACGCAGATGCAATCATTTTAGGGACTGTCGCTCCGGATTTATATACAAGCGATCTCAAATCGATTGTCGGCTCCACACCTGTATTTGCGACTGTTAATCGCCTATTAGTAGACGATAAAAACAAACCGTTATTGAAAGGTGAAGTGGGCGTAGACTGGTATTGGATGGGATACGCTGCAGGTAAGTACTTGAGTGAGAAACACCCCAAAGGCAGTGGAAAAATAAAAGCGGCATTACTCCCCGGCCCGAATTCAAGTGGCGGTACAAAACCTGTCGTTAAAGGGTTGTATGATGCATTGAAAAACAGCGATGTCATCATTGCCAAAACACTTTGGGCAGACAATGACAAGGAGTTACAGCGTAACTTAATTCAACAAGCCATAGACACTGATGGTATTCGCTACATTATTGGCAGTGCCGTTGCGATAGAAGCCGGAATTAGCGAGTTGCGTGCCTCAAACAAAGCCAGTGAAATTGGCCTAATTTCTACTTATTTAAGTCATGGTGTGTATCGTGGTTTGCTGCGACATAAAGTTGAATTTGCACCCACGGACAAAATGGTTGAGCAAGGTCGCTTGTCATTAAATCAGGCTATTGATTATTTACGTGGTAAGACATACAAATTCTCACAGTCACCTTCGATATCACCATTGACTCCTGATACACTGAGCGAAAAAGTGATTGCAGATTCGCTGTCACCTTCTGAATATAGGCCAACTTTTTATATAAACCAGGCTAAGTAAAACAACCTGAACGTAGTAGCACCTTAGGAATAACGAATGCAAAAGACAACCCGTACTATGCCCGCACATAAGCATGTTGCGCTGGTAGCACATGACAACTACAAACCAGAACTATTACGATGGGTTACTGACAACAAAGAAAAGCTACAGCGTCACTTTCTTTATGCAACAGGAACAACTGGTAATATGCTGAGTAAAGAAACGGGGCTTGCAATTAAAAGTATGATCAGCGGCCCTATGGGCGGGGATCAACAAATTGGCGCTCTGATCTCTGAAGGAAAGATTGATGTGTTGGTTTTCTTTTGGGATCCACTTAATGCCGTCCCCCACGACCCTGATGTAAAAGCACTTTTGCGTATTGCTAGTGTATGGAATATTCCCGTCGCGACCAACCGAGCTACGGCCAAGTTCCTATTTGAGTCTGAATTAATGGAACAAGAAGTGGATATTGAAGTCCCTGATTATGATGCTTACCTTGCAGACCGAACCTAATCTAGTTTCCTAAAAAAGCCCGCAAGTGCGGGCTTTTTTACTTTTGGTGAATCACCGGATAATCATTCTCAAGCAGCTCTTTTACAAAGGTTGAACCACCTCCGGTAAAGGTAACCCATACTTTCTCCTTTGCACGAGTTAGTGCCACATAGAACAAACGCCGTTCTTCAGCATAAGCAAACGTATCGGTGTTTTGGGTTAACGCTGCATCGATATGTAACGCCTTCACACGTGCGGGAAACTGCCCTTCATCCACAGATAAGATGATGACATAGTCCGCTTCCTTACCTTTACTTGCGTGACATGTCATAAACTCAAGCTTTAATAAGCCGTACTGTTTCTTCCACTCATCAAGCAGCTCGGGTTTGTGATAATGATTTCTGCCCAATAACAACACTGACTTGGTCTTTTTTGCCTGTCGATTCAGTTGGTCTAATATTTTCTCGACATTAGCGGTTGCTGTTAATGTTACGGCTTTGCTCTTTCTTTCTTTATGACTATTCAATGTCTTAGGAAGCTGAGCAGGGTTTTGTTGAATAAATCGATTAGCCACCTCACCGATACGATTATTGAACCGATAGGTTGTATCAAGATAGTGTACGGTTGAGTGTGGGAACCTCTCACCAAAGCCAGTCGTCAAATCGACATCCGAGCCAGCAAAAGCGTAAATGGACTGCCAATCATCACCTACGGCAAACAACACGCATTCTTTGTTTGCGTCACTACGGCATAGTGACTCAATAAGGTTCAGTCTCTCAGGAGAAATATCTTGATATTCGTCGATCATGATGTATTTCCAACCTGACTTAAACTTACCCTTGTCGATATAGTTGGTTGCACGCGTGATCATCAGATTGAAATCAATTTCGCCCTGCTCTTTTAAAGCCTGTTGCCACGCTTGGTAACACGGCCAAACTAAATTGAGCTCACTGTTCAACCGTGTGTAGTCAGGGTGATCAACCAATTTTTTCTGGATCGCAGTTTTTGTCACCCCCATAGCGCTAAGTTGAGAAAGCTGCTTTTCCAACCAAGCGATCAATTTAGGGTTTTCCACATGGCTACCAAGCTCGTCATCACCAGCTAAGTAGGCAATTGGCCATTTTGATAAGTGCTTTTGCCAACGCTTAAAGTTGGTTGGCGTCATCCAATGTTTCTTTAGCCAATCAATACACCAAGCTTGTTTTAAGTTGTCGTCGGTAGCCAAAGGTGAAATGACCACCTTTTCTGTCTCGACTTGGTTTAAGATTTGTAAGCCTAGCTGATGGAATGTACAAACTTTAACGTGATCAGCAGCCATGCCGACTTTGTCTTTTAGCCTTTGTTTCATTTCATCGGCAGCATCGCGCCCAAAAGCAACCATAAGAATTTCGTCAGCCTGAGCGAGATGACTTTGAAGCAAATAAGCTACTCTGGCAGTCAAAACACTTGTCTTACCCGAGCCGGCTCCAGCAAGAACTAAATTGTGATCATCATTGAGTAACACCGCATATTGCTGACTGAGGTTGAGCGGAGAAGACTCCACTTGGTTGAAAAGCACTTCCCAGTTCTGACGTTCGGTCTCTAACCATTCATTATTGCGCTCAAGAATTTTCTCATCAGTATCAATAATCCATGGCATCAATTCTGCCATCTTTATCGGCGCACGTTGCTCGGCTTCTTCTAACGACATGTCCATCGTTTTAAAATCTGAGTCCAGTTGCTCTAACCAATGCGAAACTCTTGAGTGTGACAAGAAAGAAGGTAAACGTTTAAAACCTTTTAAGTCAGATTCCCACTGAGGCAAATAGGTACTCAGTTGTTCACACTGCTTATTGTGCCACTGTTGATAGTATCCAACGGCAGTTCGGGCAAAGTCGCGGCAATCTAACCACGGTAATCCCTGAACTAACCAAGAGCGCTGTTTATTGTTTTCTGTATGAGCGAAAAACTGCAGTCCGCCCCAAAAGACCCCTCTTTTTACCTCAACCTTTCCGTTCCAGGCATGAAATGGGATACGCTCTTCACTAAAATCAGAGCTTAAAACGATATAATCAGACTCAAGTTTAACGTTGTAATATTCGTTTTGAATTAAAAACTGTGCAGTCTTAGTTGCTGATAGCTGCATTCTTACTTTAACCAGTGACTTCCCTTGGCTACATCATATATTAACCATTACTGAATATGAAAAATTAATGTCAAGATTGCCACCGAACAAATCTCATGCACTTGGCATTTTTTATTCATTTCTATCAAAATGTTATTGTGAGTTTTTGCTACAATACGCTCTAACTTCATCTGACATTAGTATTGAATTCAGTGTACAGCTTTGCCCAATTCCGTCTCTTGTGGACGAACAAAACATTTAACTACAGCGTCCTCATTCTCATTACGTTGTTAGGTGTTGCATTGCCAGCTTGGTATCTCCAACTAGGTTCGAACATTATTCCTTTAATTCTCGGGATTATTGCGGCAGCACTAGCTGAGAGTGACGACAATTTTACTGGTCGTTTGAAGTCGATAACGCTCACGTTAATCTGTTTTGCAATTGCCGCATTCTCCATTGAAATTTTGTTTGATAAACCACTGCTATTCGCACTCGGTCTGTTTATCTCTACCTTTGGCTTTATCATGCTTGGTGCAATTGGTCACCGCTATGCGAGCATCGCTTTTGGCTCTTTATTGATAGCGATTTACACCATGCTCGGCGCACACCAAAGCGTTAATCTATGGTTTCAACCTTTGATGTTGTTAATTGGTGCTGGTTGGTACTACTTCATCTCCGTGCTTTGGCATGCAATTTGGCCAATGCAACCCGTACAACAGAGCCTTGCAAATGTCTTCCTTCAGCTTTCCAATTATCTGGATTCCAAGAGCCAAGTTTTTCAACCCGTTACGAACTTAGTTCCTCAACCCCACCGTATTCGAGATGCTAACCTAAACGCTGCAACAGTGACGGCATTAAACCAATGTAAGGCAACATTGCTGACACGCTCAAAACGGGGCCATGTTGATGGGGCGAGTGACCGTTTCTTGAACATTTATTTCTTAGCGCAAGACATTCATGAACGTGTCAGTTCAAGTCATTACCGCTATCAAGAACTTGCGGAGCAATTTGAACGTTCAGACGTTTTATTCCGATTTAAGTATCTATTAGAAACACAGGCCCAAGCATGCCGAGATATTGCTCGCTCAATCCAACTCGGTAAAGAGTACACGCATGCGGGAACATCCGTTTTAGCTTTAGATGAACTTCAATCTTCTCTGGCCTATCTAAACCAGCTGCAAAACCCCAAATGGCGTTTGTTACTGGCGCAACTAGGCTATTTGTTTAATAACCTTACGACCGTTGAAAAGCAGCTCAGCAATGTCAACAACCCCGATGCTGCAAAGCTTGAAGAAGATGTATTGGACGATACTGAAGCCCATTCACTAAGGACGATGTGGCAACGCATCCGTTCTAATCTCAATAAAGATTCCATGTTATTTCGCCACGCAGTCAGGATGTCGATTGCACTGACGGCAGGTTACGGGATCATTCAATTACTAAGCATTGAACGAGGTTACTGGATACTGTTAACCACCTTATTCGTATGCCAACCCAACTACAGTGCGACACGACAAAAGATTGTTGCGCGTGTCATAGGCACGTTGGCAGGGCTATTAATTGGCGTCCCGTTACTAACATTTTTCCCTTCCCTTGAAAGTCAGCTTGTCTTCATCGTTCTATCAGGCGTGGCATTTTTTGCTTTTAGACTTGCAAACTATGGCTACGCGACAGGCTTTATAACTGTATTGGTTCTATTCTGTTTTAATCAATTAGGTGAAGGCTATGCGGTTGTATTACCAAGGCTTGCAGATACGTTAATCGGTTGCGCCTTGGCAGTTGCTGCTGTTGCGCTGATTCTTCCTGACTGGCAATCGAAACGACTTCATAAGGTGATGGCAGACGCTGTCGATGCAAATAAAACGTATCTTGCCCAAATTATTGGTCAATACCGGATAGGTAAGAAAGACTCTTTGAGCTATCGAATTGCGCGCCGTAGTGCGCACAATCAGGATGCCAATTTAGCCAATGCGATCAGCACAATGTTATCTGAGCCTGGTAAATACCGAACAGCGACTGACGAGAGTTTTCGTTTTCTGACATTAAGCCATGCCCTATTGAGTTACATTTCCGCACTCGGTGCACACAGGACTCGAATTGCAGATGAGCACACGCACCAGCTTGTGTTAGACGCTCATAGAGCCATCCATCGTCATCTTGAAGTTTTATATCAACAACTCAACACACACACTGATGAATGTGATACCAGTGAGTTTGAAAGCCCAGAGATTGAAAACCGCCTATCAGAGTGGCGCGACGAAGATGAACACTCCGCACGTATGGTTTTACAACAATTGCACTTGATTTATCGCATGCTACCTGAGCTCCATTCCTTAGCGAACAAGTTTGCTGTCCGAGTAAACTAAAGCTTACTTTATTCAGAACTTCGTGGCATTTATTCACGGAGTTCTGATTCTAAATTTGCACATTTCGGACATTTTCTGCGCTTTCGCTTTGTAGTCTATCCCTTACATGAGTTATTGGGGAAATAGTTATGAAAGGAGGCAGCTATCACCCGGAACTCAGTACTAGAATAATGGTATATGGAAGCTCCGATATGAGTAAGAAACAATTTGAAGACTTAAAAGAGCAACTTCAATTAATGACTCCACAACAACTAAGAGCCCTTCAAGGTGAAATAAGTAACAAGCTCGACCACAAAGCGAGTAATCTACTTACCGAAGAAGAGTTAGCAGCACTCTCTGAACTATTCAGCTAGCACAACTTGCTGAAATTACAAACTCAACTTAAGCTTAAGTTAGCAGGAGAAGAGTTATGTCAGTATCAGCTGTTCAAACCGCTTACCCAATTATCGAGCAATCATCCAAGATGGCTGAGGAAGCTGCGCTCGAAATAAACACCCACCCACCTCTAGAGTCAGCTAAAAACAATAGCTATGAATTCAATAAGGTTGAATTCAAACCGCCAAAAACCGATGAAGACTACACTGAAGCATTGACCAAGCTTACCCAAGCTTCTCAGTACTCGCGTATCGGAACAAATGTTTTGCAACGCGAGCAAGACATGATTGGTACTTTACTCGATATACATGTTTAATTTGTACCAAACCGTAAAACAAGCATTGTGTTACGCCGCCTACTCAGTAGAATGCCCTACAAACTTATATAACTATTTCGCTATGCCAAAATTACATCTGACTCGCCGTGACTCGCACTTTCTCAACACCAGTCACGAAAACACCGAGCAGTTAGAGCAATCCCTCAAATCCCGCTTTGAAAGACCCGAATTAAGAATGACACCGAGCCCTTATATTAGTGATAAAAATTTATCCAAACGCTGGGCTAAGCTTTCTCCTTTAACCAATAAATCATTGCTCTTGGATGACCAAACAGCAACTTTAAGTGACGCTTATAATAAAAACATTGAGCATTTTATTGGAACAGTAAAAGTACCTGTAGGTATCGCAGGCCCATTACGTGTTAACGGATTACACGCACAAGGTGACTACCTTATTCCACTGGCAACCACAGAAGCAGCACTGGTAGCGTCTTATAATCGCGGTTCTCAATTAATCACGGCTGCAGGTGGCGCAAGTGCCATGCTGTTAAATGAGGGGGTCACTCGAACACCTGCGTTTGCCTTTCATAGCTTATCCGAGGCCGGACAGTTTGTTTCATGGGTGACAACACAATACGACGTTTTCAAACATTTAGCGGAATCTACAACTGCGCACGGTAAGCTCCACGATATCAATGTCACCATTGAAGGCAATCGCGTTTACTTGGTTTTTGAATTTCACACCGGCGATGCATCTGGTCAGAATATGGTCACGATTGCCACTAACGCAGTATTTGAATACATCGTAGCTAACTCGCCAATTGAGCCGACTCAAGCCTTTCTTGATGGAAACTTATCTGGTGATAAGAAACCGAATAGCCATACCCTACGCGCTGTAAGGGGTAAAAAAGTCTCCGTTGATATCAACATCCCTCATGAGCTCATTGCAAAATATCTACACACTACACCACAAAAAATGGTGGAGTTTGGCAATATGACAACAACTGGTGCGGCATTGAGTGGCAGTATTGGGGTCAACGCACACTACGCAAATGCACTGGCGGCCATTTATATTGCATGTGGTCAGGACGCCGCTTGCGTCGCAGAATCAGCAGTTGGTATTACGCGCATGGAAGTAAACCAGCAAGGTGGTTTATATGCCAGCGTCACGTTACCTAACTTAATGGTTGGCACTGTAGGTGGAGGGACGGCGCTACCAAGCCAAAAAGCGTGTCTGGATATCCTCGATCTTTACGGTGCCGGCAAAGCCAAGGCGCTTGCAGAAGTCGTTGCGACAGTTTGTCTCGCCGGTGAACTTTCTATTGTTGGTGCCTTTTGTGCCGGGCATTTTTCTCGGGCACACCATAAACTAGCCAGATAGAGAAATATGTCAGCACCTTGAACTCTGTGAATTCTGTTTGGTTATTATCGTGTTGAAAACGTTATATTGCTGCTAACTGAAAGCAAACAATAATAATACGATGTCAGCAGTAAACAACTCAATTTCAGATTTGCTCAAGGTGCTGGAGCCCGGAATGAAGCTATCAGCCTCACTTGAGTTTGGGCTGGATGAGCGCTTTGACTTCACCACTCAATTTGTTGGTGCGAAGCCTAGCCAGTTCCTTATTCTCGATCTACCTCAAAAAGCTCAAGAAACTTTGATATTAAAGAAGATTGCTCATCGCGCGATCATTATCCGAGCACTGACCAAAACTCGTTTGGGCGATATCATCGCATTCAAAACAACGGTTATATCTCAGACAACTCGCCCAAGTGGCTTACTGTTTGTGAAATTGCCTCACTACTATTCTAAAAAGCCTATTCGAAGCGACGAGCGTTTTCAGGTTAACTTACCAGCTATGGTCCAATCAGAAACGCTTACCTGCAAAGCCAAGATTAAAGACATATCGGTTTCAGGCCTTGCACTTATCATTAAAAGTGAACAAGCGCTGGAAAAGGGCCAATTGATTGAAATCGACAGTGAACTGAATGACCATCTCCCTGAGTCACTTACCTTTGAAATTGTCAGTACTCAAAAACTCCGACACGGTTACAAGTATGGTGTTAGGTACAGTGAGAAAATCAAAGTATCGGAAGAGTTGAGAATCTCCCTGCTCGAAAACTCATACCGCCAGATCAGTCAGTAACCTCTCGCATAAAAGTATCTTTAAAGTGTACAAAGGCTTGATTCAGCAGTTGCTCCTTTAAAGGCTTGACTAGAACGTAGTCAGCTCCAACAGACAAAAATGAACGCTTGGTGTCTTGCATTCCATCCGCTGTACATGCGTAAATCGGCACTTTGGAGCCTAGGTCCTCTCGAATGATTTTGGTTGTTTCAATACCACCTAAATTTGGTAATTGATTATCCATTAATACTAAGTCTACATCAGAATGTTCACTTAAATACGAAATTGCTTGATGGCCATCTTGTACCCAAATAACTGTCATGGCGTACTTTTCACAAAACGCTTTGGCGATGAAAGCATTGGTATGATTGTCTTCAACCAAGAGCACTTTTAAAGAACGTTTAAATAATGTCGAGGGGTTGATTGGCTCAACAGGCGCTTTTGCAACCGCGCATTCTGTTTTAATCTCGACAGGCAAACTGACGGTAAAACGCGTTCCTTTCCCTACTTCGCTTTGCAATTCAAACTCACCATCGAGTAAATCAATCAAACTTCTTACAATAGCCAACCCAAGCCCGCTCCCCCCATATTCTCTGGTGGTAGTCGCTTCAGCTTGCACAAACGGATCAAAGATATGTTCTATTCGCTGGGCATCAATTCCAATACCAGAGTCCTCTACCGTTATGAACAGCCGGGAGCTATCATTAGCCTCTTCTGAACGAATATTAATGTTAACTTGCCCTTGATGAGTAAACTTCACCGCATTACTCACCAAGTTAAAAATTATTTGATTTAGCCGGACTTGGTCACTATTCACGATCGTATTCTGATCAATGTTTGTATTTACCGCAAAATTGACTTTTTTCTCTACACATAACGGTCTGAAAATGCGTTCAACTGCGTTGACCAATTCCATCAATTTAAAGTCAGAACGTTGTATTAAAAACTTGCCTTGTTCAATTTTGGAAAAGTCTAAAATATCGTTAAGTACTGCGAGTAAGTGTTCTCCACTATTACAAAGCACTTGAATATTTTCCAAGTCTTCCTTATCCGTCATTTTCCCTTTCAATAGCTGTGAAACACCAAGGATCCCATTCAGGGGCGTTCTTAACTCATGACTCATTCTTGCTAAAAAGTCTGCACGAACTCTCGCTGACTCTTCCGCCTCTTCTTTTGCAGCTGCACTCTGTTGTTCAGCACGTACAAAACTGGTTACATCTTGGCCTTGTACCATCACATGCTTGATTTTGTTATCGATGAAAATCGGAGAAAGATTCCATCGATATGTTTTGTCTTCAATCTCGACATTCACTCCTGTTAATGTCGCACCTTTTGCGCACATGGTAATTTGAGGAACTAATTTGCATGCAAGCAAGTTGTAGACACTTTTGTCTGTGGATGATAATTGAAAACTTCTCTCTGCTGCTGGATTAACACGAATTAAATTACCTTCGGTGTCCCATAGTGTTATCGGCGAGAGTGAAAAATTAAACAGATCGGCAAATTGCTTTTCTTGCTCATTCAATCGCTTAAAAGATTTTTCAAACGATAAGCCTATCTGATTAAATTCATCGATTTCTGAACCCGGAAAACGGTCTATATTCTGTGTTTCAAAGGCAAGTTTTGTATAACGGGTTAAACTGAATAGTTCTTCAGAAACGCGATGACCTAACCAGTAGCGACTGGCTATTGCAATGATAAAAACGATCGCTAGCGCAACGGCAGCCCATAAATAATGGCTCTTCATTAATTCTGCAATGTGCGTATTATCTTGAACCGAATAGACATTTAAGAAAGTAGCAACACCATTAATCTCTAAATCCGTCTTTGAGACCATGTATTCTTTAGCGCTAAACACAGATGAATATTGTTCAAGCCAATCAATATGATTTTGCAGATTCTCTCTGTTAGTAGAAGCGATAACTTCTGAACCAACCGATAAAAATATTTCGTCACCATTGCTTCCTTTTAGAAGGGAATCAAGTAAAGCAAAGTTATTGTTGAGCACAATACCAACATAAAGAAAGCCAATCACTTCACCGCTGTTATTTTGCACGATAGGTGCCCTACGAACCATCAAATAACGCATACCTAGTACGGACGGTGCTTGGGTTAGGTGCCAGCTGCTAACGAACGACATGTTGTCCACGATATGCTGCAGTTCTTCTACTTCAATTCCATAGAACTCATGATTTGAGTCAGACCACCCCACATGGTCTCCATAGGAAATAAACCGAAAATCTGGTGCTAGAGATGGGTTAATTTGATCTAAGCTGCGAAAGAAATGATTCAGCTCTTGCTCATTGTTGGAACGAAGAGCGTCAATTAAGGATTCGTTACGACTGTAACTATTTTGAGTAATTTCAATAGATTGTAAACGGAAATTAAAAATTTGCTGCACGAGGCTGGAAGTCTGCTGCTTTGAGCGAGCAACCTCTTGTTCAACAACCTTCTTGTTAATTTGATAGTTTTGTAACAAGACAACTAACATTAACATACCGATCGTCAGGAACACCGAACGTGCTATTAGCGTGGCCAGTCTTCTTGGCTTGCCACGCTGTCCAAATTTAATTTTCAAAGATCTGAGTACCTAAACGCTCTTTGCTTTAAGAGTTCAATACGCTCTGGAGAGTCATTTGAAGTCACTAACTCAAAGTCACCAGAAAATACTTTGGGAACCTGTTTACCCTCGATATCCCATTTAATGGCATCCGCCATGGCAATACCAGTATCATCATTCATTCTCATTACAGTCACATCAAGCTTTCCTTGTCTAATGGCTTCAAGCTCAGCTGTGCCACCGCCCCATCCATTTAACAAAATGTCTTCCCGATTAAGTTTTTTTAAAGCATCGGCCGCACCCAGAGCTACATCTGTCGAACAAGCATAGATAAATGAAATATCCGGAGAATTCTTAACCAACTGAAGCGTCGTTTCGTAGCCTGACTCTCTCGTTGCCTTGGTATAAAAAGACGAAGACAGTTTGTAACCACTATGATTGGTCATTTCATCAATGAAAGTGTCTCCTCTGGCATCACTAACATAACCTTCGGAGAAATATAAAACAGAATACTCACTGCCCGTCGTTGTCACAGACTTGTAGTAATCTTCAAGAACCCCAGCGCCTTCCATATGATCAAAACCAACGTACATAAAAGGCTGATGCTTATCCCATGCTCTTACTGGTGTTGTGATGTTTTGAAGGATCAATTTCGTATCAGTAGAGCTTAAAACATGTTCAATAAACTTACGGTGACGAGTCGTATCAAGCGTAAAAATAAGGTAGTCCGTTTTATTCTGAAGAGCTTCTAATAACGATAAGCTTTGTTGTCTGACATCAACATTTGGACGCGTGAAAACCTGATTAATATTATAGCTAATGCCAAGTTTCTCTAACCGCGTTTCAAATGCTTTGATGTTCCTAACCCAATAGTCAGAGACTTGCTGTCCCGGATAAACAACAGAAATAGTTATTGGTTTTTTCTGATTTTTCAACATCGCCTTGGGGGCTGAGCGAACTGACTCGTTGAGCGCAGAAGTTAGCTGACGTTGCACTGGATGAGCGTTTAAAAACTCATCGTACGACCAGTAACCATTTAGGACTTGCGCACCATGACCAAATGCGTGAGACGATATAAGTGCTAGCAGAGACAAGAGTTTTATTTTTCTCATTTAAACTCCCTTGGAGAGGTTCCTTACTGACGGACAGTTAGTATGTCTTTTCTTCCCTATTGATGAAAGATAATTCTTTTAAATTTTAATAAGTTGAGCATAAATCAACCAGTAATTATTCATACAGTTGCTTTATGCTCAACGTGACAAAAAAATTAGTTAATTACTCTAAAAAGTGAAAGCCAAATTGCCTGACAAACCAAATTGATTGTCACCCGCATAGCTACCCGCTAGATCCAAACTAACCAGATCTCCAGGGCTAATGCCTACACCAGCAGTCAATGAGTTATCTAACGTACTCTTAAGGTCCACCTCATAACCAGCACGAACTTGGGCCCAACCCCATGCATTGGCTTCCACGCCAAATCTCAAAAACTGTGTATCATCATCGAGATCAGTAAAACGGCTTTGTTTGGTTAAGTCCATATCTACTGTTGCGGTAAGCAACTCCGTGACATAAGCACCGGATGCCGTTACTTGCGTGTTGAGCTTATATTGGCTAACCCCGCCAAAATTCTGGGTATCAAGTGTTTTAGAGAAAAGATCTTTGATGGCAACCCCTGCTCTAAATTGTTCATAAAACCAAATCGCACCAAGGTCTAAGTTAAACGCATTTTTCTTAGTCTCACTTTGGTCATAATCACTTAGATCAAAGTCTTCGACAGACAGGGCTTGTTTGTAGGTACGCAATTGTTGGTATTTAGGAGTCACACCCAAAGAGACATCCTGCCCCATTAGCGTCAGGCGTTTAGCCATTGCGACACCATACTCCGTATAGCCAAAAGCGATCATATCGACTTCAGAATTCTCATATCGACTTCGTACTTCCGTTATCGTATTACCCGTATTCGCGGCAATTTCAGTACTCGCCACAATTTCAGCGTACCCGCGTCCGTAGAGGTTAATTGATAAGTTTTGAATTGGTAATGCAACCGCAAACCCCGCGCCTGCACTTATCCCTAGAGGGGCGTCATCTGCTAACTGATCCAAATAACCATTGAGTGTCGCAATGGTCGCAGGATCAGTGTTGCCATTTTCAAAAGAAGAGATGGTATCTTGAAGGCTATCAATTGTGTCAAGGGATTCATCGGTATCTCGGGCTCGCGCACCTATTGCAGGAAACAAGATACCAACCGTGTCTTTTTCACGATAAACAGCGGTTAATGCTGGGTTATAAAAGGGAGCAAGCACGTAGTCTGCCGTGGTGACGCCAGTATTTCCCATACCGTTCCCTCGCCCATCAGCAACGGTTGTCGCACCAAGTGTTGACGTTGAAACTATCGCTGCAACCACTGCAATTGATAATTTTCTTTTTAGTATCATATCCATACCAACCTTTTTTGTTTGTTACATTCAAAGATTAATACAGATTTGGTAACTTGCCTGAATTTCTAAGAAATTAGTTTATAATAATTAAGTCGTTGAGCTTATGCCTGCCACTAACCAGTTGTTCTTTCTGAGTTTTAGAAAGGCGCTTTATTCGGTACTCTATCTTGCTAGCAACACTTCTTGTACTACCAGCATGTGAATGCCATACCAAACTTAAAGGGCCTTTGCCCTTCAAAGCCTTAGCCCCTATTCCTTTTACATGCTGTTCAAAACGGCGCTCTACATCTGTCGTGATCCCACAGTAGAGCGCACCTTTGTTATTTCTTACCAGATAAACGTGCCAATCCGTTGATGGAAGGCTATTACCATCCGACATTAGACGAGCTGTTCAACCAGCGTTCTTAATTCAGCAAGCTCTGCCTTTAGCTCAGCGACTTCACTCTCTAACGCCTCAATACGCGTTGAATTACCAGAAGCTGGCACTGAGTGTGCTTGCGTCTCGTAAGCAGCCAGATCAATCTCACCACTAAAAAGATGCTGGTAACGAGACTCACGTTTACCTGCCTCGCGTGGCAGCTTTACAACTAAGGTCCCACAGTCATGCTCAGCCATTTGTTCAAGAACCGTCTCAACTTCTTTAGTATCAGCAAAGTTTGCTAACCGGTTTGTTCGTGTTCTCAATTCTCCAGGCGTCTGAGCACCTCGCAACAATAAACAGCAAGTGATCGCTTTCTCTTGCGAAGTAAGTTTTAGATCACCAAACTCCGTATTGCAAAAACGATGTTGAAACTTGTTTGCTCGGCTATTAAACCCACTTTCATCACTCACTAGACGACGAGAAATGAGCGAGTCGACTGCATCTTGAACTTCGGCCTCGGAAAGCGACATCACAGGCTCACGATTGCTTTTTTGATTACATGCAGTAGTCAGGCTATTGAGAGTCAGTGGATAATAGTCTGGTGTTGTGACTTCCTTTTCGATCAAACAACCAATGATGCGCGCTTCAACATGAGATAATTCGATATTCATGATGGACTCCCTTGAATTAATGTTCTGCTAGAATTGGAACTCGTTTTATATTGCCATCTTCGTCAATCATAACGATTTTAGCTCTGTTGAGTTCAACTTCTGTCACTTCTTGAATGGTACGTTCTGTACGATATGCATCTCGTAATTTTATGCAACGTACATCGTCACTCTTTTCCTCTGTTTTTCTGACCAGAATCTGAGAGTTTCGCATAATATTCACAAAATTGTACTTGATAATGCCTGCATCATAGCTCGCTAAATTCCATAGCTCAATTGCTTCTCGGACGAGTTGAACACAAAAGCGTCAAGATGTCGTGATGATTGATCTTAAGACTGTAATCACAAGGGGAGTTATGTTTTAATCATTGACAGTTAACGTTAAAACAGGAAAGGGACCTATGAGTGGTGTATTTGAAATCGTCGTTCAGGCACGTCGTAAAAACAAACTAAAACGTGAGCTTCTTGATAACGAGAAGAAAGTACGTGATAACCGTAAACGTGTCGATCTGCTTGAAAACCTGATGGATTACATCAAGCCAGATATGAACACCGATGAAATTGTAGGCATTATCAAAAATATGAAAGCGGACTATGAAGACCGCGTTGATGATCACATCATCAAAAGTGCAGAGATTTCAAAAGAGCGTCGTGAAATCAGCCGTCGTATTCGCGAGCTGACTGAAGAAGACAAGCAAACTCTTGGCAAAAAGAAGTAAGCTAAATTAGTGCTTTGAAGCCCGTTTTAACGGGCTTTTTTTATTTTTAGCAACCATAGTTTAACCTTCAACATATTTAGTAATAGTATTTTTACTAATAGCATTAAACGTTTGCGTAATCGCTAACCTTCACCATAGCCAAATTTGGGGCTTCCGTCACACTAATCCCCCTGCTATATTTCTTCACAGTTAATCATTTAGACCATTCGAGGCACGGAGCTTCCTCGTTTTTCTCAAGAAGAGAAGATTGGTACCGACGCTGACGCGATCGGCAAAAATTTTAGAGGATCAATTTATGGATATGAATGTGGTTGAAATTTTGGGTTACGCGGCATCTATTATGGTGGCTATTTCTCTTACAATGAAAGACATTGTAAAACTTCGCGTACTTAACTTTATTGGGTGTGCGCTTTTTACAGCATATGGTCTGATGATTGATGCGTGGCCGGTCGTTGTCACAAACGGTTTTATTGCATGTGTTAACGTTTATTTCCTTGCTAAAATGCAACAGGAAAAAAAAAGCGATAAAGTAGAAACTACCGCTTAACAACAGCATGTAAGCTAAATAGCCCCGTCTGGGGCTATTTTTGTATGTACGGTATCATTATCTTTAAGCCACTCAGTTGGTATCAAGATTGATAAAGTATCCAAGTCGGATAATCTATCCAAAAAACACATCATGTAAATTAACTTCAATATACCCCAACCACAAAATTAAACACTATTGAAACACTTTCAACATCATATATTCACCTGAAATTAGCAGTCCAATTGATTTATTGTTTCAGATCATAAGAAGTGAATCTTGCGCTCGTGCCTTAAATCAGAATTCTGTAAGTTATTTGTCACAAATTAAAACAGATTCTTATATTTTGAAACGTTCTCAGGGAGATTTCTATGCTGGAGCTCTTTATCGGATTAGTTGTCACTATTGCGGTAGGCTACTTTATTGTAAAAGGATATAAGCCTGCTGGGGTACTTCTAACCGCCGGTGTCTTATTGTTAATTTTAACGGGTATTATTGGCCATACTGTTTTGCCTTCTAAGGTTGCTTCTACAGGTAACCTATTTACCGATGCACTCGAATACGTGAAGTACATGCTGCAATATCGTGGTGGCGGTCTAGGTATGCAAATCATGCTGTTATGTGGTTTCGCATCATACATGACTCACATCGGCGCAAACAACGTCGTAGTAAAACAGTTCTCTAAGCCTCTCTCTGTCATAAAATCCCCTTACATCTTATTGGTTGCTGCATATATCGTTGCTTGTTTGATGTCTTTGGCTGTGAGCTCAGCGACTGGGCTTGGTGTTCTCTTGATGGCAACGCTCTTCCCAATGATGACGGCGATGGGTATTTCTCGCCCTGCTGCTGTAGCGGTTTGTGCCTCACCTGCTGCAATCATTCTTTCTCCAACGTCTGGTGATGTGGTGATTGCCGCTGAAAAAGCGGGTTTGCCTCTTCACGTGTTTGCGGTGGAAACCGTTCTCCCAGTATCCATATGCGCAATTATTGTTATGGCAATCGCGGCTTTCTTTTGGAACATGTATCTAGATAAGAAAGATAACTCACCGATGGAACGCGTGGATGTTTCTGCAATCGAAGTTAAATCACCAGCTTATTATGCTGTACTTCCGTTCTTGCCAATTATCGGGGTTTTTGTATTTAACGGCGAAACAATCGAAGGGTTAAAGCTCGATATCTATACCATCGTTGTACTAGCGATATTCATCGGTGCCGTTGTTGACTTCATCACAAAGCGCTTTAACGGTAAGAAAACGCTTGAAGACTTAGAATCTTGTTACCAAGGTATGGCTGACGCATTTAAAGGTGTCGTTATGCTGTTAGTTGCCGCTGGCGTATTCGCACAAGGTTTGATGTCTATCGGTGCTATCGATAACTTACTTCACCTAGCCGAAACAGCAGGTGCTGGTGGCATCGCATTAATGCTAATCCTAACCGCATTGACTGTTGCAGCGGCAATTGCAACAGGTTCAGGCAATGCACCTTTCTATGCCTTCGTCGAGCTGGCTCCGTCACTGGCAGCTAAAATGGGACTTAACCCAGCATTCCTAATCATTCCAATGTTGCAAGCATCTAACTTAGGTCGAACTATTTCACCAGTATCAGGGGTTGTTGTGGCAACGTCAGGCATGGCAAAAATCAGTCCATTTGAAGTAGTAAAACGGACTTCTGTACCTGTTATTTGTGGCTTGGCCACTGTTATTTTCGGTACCTTGGTGCTTGTTCCAATGTACGCATAAGAAAATGTGAGTTCACGACTTTAAGTCATGTTCAAAACAAAAAGCCAGCTATCAATAGCTGGCTTTTTTTATTTTTTCTTTCCACGTCCGGCATGAATTTTCAACTTCGCTTTCATCTTCCTTTTGTCCGATGAGCGGCCTTTTCTTCGCGGAGCTTTATCCGGTTCAATGTCTTCAATCAAACTTGGTTCGAACCCTTGTAACCACTCTTGAGGCAGTCGGTTATCTAACAAGCGCTCAATCGCCTCTAATAGATATTCTTCATCATGGCTCATCAAAGAAACGGCCATGCCCTCTTTTCCAGCCCGGCCCGTACGCCCAATCCGGTGTACGTAATCTTCGGCTTTAAATGGCATGTCAAAGTTCACGACTTGTTCAAGCTGATGGATATCTAGCCCTCTTGCGGCAACATCAGTTGCGATTAATGCGCGAATTTTTCCTGCTTTAAAATCATCTAATGCTTTCTGGCGTGCACCTTGGCTTTTATCACCGTTAATTGAAGCAGCCTTAATTCCGTCTAGCTTCAACTCTTTAGCCAACGCATCACTGCCTTGTTTGGTTTTGGTAAATACCAATACCTGCTGCCAGTTGCGAGAACCTATCAGATACGCGAGTAGTTCAGCTTTTCGTTTTTTATCCACTGGATAGATAATTTGCTTAACAGTTTCAGCTGTACTATTCGATGGCGTCACCTGAACTTCAACTGGTTCATTTAACAGTTTATAAGCAATACTTTTTATACGTTTATCAAAGGTTGCGGAGAAAAACAGCGTTTGGTAGCTTTCGCCCATTCGCTTAAGAATTCTTTGGATATCTGGCATAAAGCCCATATCGAGCATACGGTCGGCTTCATCAAATACTAAAAATTCAGTTTTAGATAAAAAGATGTTCTTACAGAATAGATGATCTAAAAGACGACCTGGGGTCGCAATAAGAATATCCGCCCCACCTCGCAAGTTTTTGGTTTGCACATTCATACTGGTGCCACCGTAAGCAGTCACAATTTTAATCTCTGTGGCTTTGGCATAGCTTGTCAGGTTATCAAACACCTGTTGTGCCAGCTCGCGTGTTGGTACTAAAACCAATGCACGAACGTCTGCACTTTGTTCATCCCGAACACTTTTTGATGCCAATAGTTTTTGAAGAATCGGCAAGCCAAACGCTGCCGTTTTCCCTGTTCCTGTTTGAGCTCCAGCTAAGATATCTTTCCCATCAAGTACAAAAGGAATTGCTTGTTGCTGTATTTCCGTTGGCTGTTGAAAACCAAGCTCTGATAACGTACTAAGCAGAGAATCGGCAAGACCTAGTTGAGCGAATTGTTGGGACATACGTAAGGACCATTAATGACAACTTTTGATAAGGTTGCGGATTCTATCAGAACGACTGACTTTTTGCCGCAGATAATATTTGTGGATAGAATTCCGAAAATAACTGACTCAACTCAACATAATGCGCGTCTAATGATTGATAACAATCTGCCAACCGTCCCATTCGAGGGGAACGCATCGACATTCTTTCTAATGCGTATTCAATATTGTCCATTGCTACGTAAGACTCAAGCCAACGGCCTTTCCACATGTGCTGTGAAACATCTAGGTAACGTTTTGGAAGCCCTAATGTTGGTTCTTTTTCTATGGTAGTGCGTGCATCAGCACAAAATTGTTGCAAAGAGTTTTCATGATAGCCTTCCCAGTGACGAGCAAGGCAGTGGTCCCAAAACACATCCAATGCAATACCTGCAAACCGTCGCGTATCCAACGTAAAATAGTCTTTTGCACAAGACATAATTGAATGGCTATCTGTGTAACTATCGACAAAGCGGTGCAATCGAATTCCCGCAACAATATCTGGTGAGAATTGTCTCGATGGATCACCTTTAACAAAATCACCCAACAGGTTACCAATTAGGCTCGAATCACAATATTCAGCAATGTGTAAATGGGCTAAAAAGTTCATAAGCGATAGTTGTACCAGTGATAAAAAGGTAAGCCAGATAAGCGAAAGGAAAAAATGCTGTGCTTAAAAACACAAAGCCAGTGCAAACGCACTGGCCAACATGGACTGTAGACATTTCATCTACTGTTTTATTCTGCCTTTTCTTCCGCAGATTTGTCATATTCAGACAAGTTAAAGCCAATCTCCATTGCATCTAGCAACTCTAGGCTTTCATCATTCAATATTTGGTCGCACATACAGACCTCCTTTTCTTCTTCTAAAAACAAGTTATATCGCGTTTTACCTCTCTTTTTAAACCCTTTATATGACAGTTTTGTGAAAAAGGACCGTTAAATTGAACAATTTCATCAATATAGACCAAGAATACTTCGATGAACTGCCGCTGCGACACAATACACTGTAAACTAATAATTACACCACTGGAATCCATAGTGAACATTTTGCTTGATTTACCATCTTATATTTTACAGAATGTGCGTAAAACTAGGGCATCAAACTAGATTTACTTGTATTTTTTGGTGCTAAAGCCTACAACAACCGATAATCGTAAAATATTGTATACAGATGTCTGATTCTAAAGTCTTCGGTAGTACCCTCATTATTGCCGGCACAACAATTGGTGCTGGTATGTTAGCCCTGCCCCTTGCCTCTGCGGGCATAGGCTTCGCCACATCACTACTCATTATGTTTGGCCTTTGGGCTCTGATGGCTTATACCGCCCTATTAATGATTGAACTCCATCAACATGCTCCAGCGGGCGCAACGTTGCATACATTAGCCAAACAATTTCTTGGAAAGCGAGGCAAATGGTTAGCAAGTTTTGCTATGTTGTTTCTTTTTTACGCGCTGTGCGCGGCATATATTGCTGGGGGCGGCTCTCAGTTCTCTGAACGCGTTCACCAACTTTTAGACATCCGACTTGAACCCACTACAGCAACAATCCTATTTACGGTGGTTGTTGCTGCCGTCGTCGCCATTGGTACGGCTATGGTAGACAAAGTTAATCGCGTGTTGTTTTTGACTAAACTTATTGCAATGGCAATGGTACTTTTTTTCCTAGCGCCAAACGTGACAGAGTCTTACCTCCTCAGCATGCCGATAAAGCAAGGGCTCGTTATTGCTTCAATCCCTGTTATTTTTACCTCATTTGGGTTTCACGGAAGTATTCCAGCAATCGTAAACTACCTTGATGGTAATACCCGTGCTCTTCGAATTGCTGTGATCATTGGCTCCGCAATACCATTGATCATTTATGTATTTTGGCAAACCGTCACTCTTGGCGTGGTGAGTCAAAATGAAATTATGCAAAATGCCGGGCTAACAGGATTAATCAACACCTTGTCTCACACAGTCCATGAACGCGGCTTAAGTACTGTGATTGGCGTATTTGCAGATCTCGCATTACTGACTTCGTTCTTAGGTGTAAGTCTTGGGCTATTTGAGTTCTTAGGAGATAGTCTTAAAAAGAAAAGCACTAATAAAGATCGTGTGTTCATCGCAGCAATCACGTTCACGCCACCGATGGTATTCGCATTGTTTTACCCCCAAGGTTTTATTATGGCGCTTGGATATGCCGCTATTGCACTGGCCATACTCGCAATCTTTTTACCTACATTAATGGTGATGAAATTGCGCAAAAGCAGCGACTACACCTCAGGCTATCAAGTCATGGGTGGAAACATGACCCTATTTGCTACCGCTGTAATTGGTTTGATGATTGTTTCTGCTCAATTATTAGTAACGACAGGTGTACTTCCAGCCTTAGGCTAATCGAACGTATTGACTACAGGTGGGGCCTATCCCCACCTTTTTTATGCCCTTCCAAAGATCAATGTCTCATTTATTGAAATATATCTCATTCCAATTTCATTCAAATGAGACATAACACATTTTTATATTTTTCTTGTTTTTATAAAATTTTAAGCAACTTTAACCATCAGATGGATCTGCCATGAAGGAAGTTGATTTCAGAACGATAGACAAGCTTTTTATTAAGATGTCGATAAACGACAAAATGTGGGTTGTTTTCATTATATTTTTAACGGCTATTACCTTTATTTCTGGTTCTCATTACCGAGTACAACAACAGCAATTAGAACAGAGCTTAATCAATCAAGTTGAGTATAAGCTTGCCGGAATACTTACAACTTCCGACTATCAAAGCTTGGAGATTGATGGTCTAGAGCAAATCTCTAGTGTTTCAGATTCTGTTATTACCAATGGTGTCGTTACCGCAACACAGCTAGGCTCAAATGGTAAGGCCTACCAATATAAGGAAAATGTTGAACAAACCATAGTCACCTCTGAGCGTAAGCTACTGACAAGTTTTGCGTTGAGTTATCTTTGGGCGATCCCCTTTGCGATTTTTCTTTACTGGGTCGCGACTTTTATTGGGGGAGCGCTCTGGGTTCTGTACACCACAACACAAAAAATCGCTGAGGGTGATCTAACCTCTCGCTTAGGTTTCCATCCCGGACGAGATGAGTTTGGTACTATTGGCTGCGCTCTAGATAACGCCATGGACACATTGAGCGAACTGGTCGTCACTGTCAAAACCAACGCATCCACTTTAAATGAAACCTCTTCCTCTTTCGAACAGGATATGAAGCAAAGCGAACGTGAAATCACCAATCAATATGCTTCTCTTGATTCTGTCGCCACCGCAATGGAGCAAATGACGGCGTCTGCGCAAGAAGTATCATCGGTTGCGAACCAAGCAACTGAGCAAACAGAATCAGATACACGTCAAGTAGCTGAAAGCTCAGCATTGGTTCAAAGTGCAATTACTGAAATTGAAGCGCTAACTTCACTAATCAGCCAAGCTTCCCAATCTGCGTCGTTGTTAAATGACAATACCAGCCAGATCAGTGAAGTTATTACCACGATTAATGGAATATCAGAGCAGACAAACTTGTTAGCTCTAAATGCAGCAATTGAAGCGGCACGAGCTGGTGAGCAAGGGCGCGGTTTTGCTGTTGTGGCCGACGAGGTAAGAACACTTGCAAGCCGGACTCAAGAAGCAACGGTAGAAATCCAAACAATGATCGAAAAGTTACAATCAGAGAGCCAAAGCATTGCCCATATTACCCAACAAACGGTATCTCAAGCACAAACAAGCAGTGCTCTTATTTCAGATATTGGTAACGATATCAGCACTATAGCTCATTCTGCTTCTGCGATTAACAACATGAGTTTACAGATCTCAACATCAGCTAGTGAGCAAAGTGCTGTTGCCAATGACATTGCCTCTGAACTTGCAAGTATTCGCTCGCAATCGAACATTATAAAAAATGTCGCAGAGCAATCATCAAAAGGCGTTAGCCAACTTTCTAGTGCAACTGAGAATCTTGGATTAGTGCTTGAACGCTATCGAACTTAAGTTCATCTTACCCCAAATTATCCCCACACATGAAACCGATAGCGAAAGCTGTCGGTTTTTTTCTGCTCAATCTAGTTACCTTTCTCAACTCACCAACAGAGCTTGGCATGCATGTACCGCCTTTATCATGTACCATGAGTTAAATACACTTGCTGACCAAATCAAGGATTTTCATGGAAGCCGAATTATTAGAAATCAAGAACTTCCTGACACAATACCCACCTTTTGACGAATTAGAAGAAGACGTATTGGACTATGTAACGAGAAACGTCGAAATCAGTTACTTTCGTCAGGACACGCCGATTATCCACTTTGGAGACTCTATTCATGATCTCTATATGGTGAGAAGTGGCGTTGTTGAAGTATATCGCCGAAAAGGTGAGCTCTATAACCGGCTCGATCAAGGTGCGTTATTTGGTCAGATGGGTTTATTGACGAACAACAAGGTTCGATTCCCTGTAAAGGCCATCGAAGACAGTTTGATTTATTGCATTCCTGAAGCGGTATTCCAAGAACTGTACGAAAACCATGACTCATTTGCTGACTTTGTCGAAGTGGAAGACAATGCTCGCCTTCGTCAAGCCGTATCAAGTACAAAAGATCAAAACGATTTAACCACTTCTAAAGTGCGTACGTTGTTGTCACGCGATGCAGTTTTTGTCGACAAAACTGAAAGCATTCAGAACGTTGCCATTAAAATGGCCGATGAAAACATTTCATCTTTGCTCATCATTGATCCAGACATTTTAGAAGACGATGAAACTGACACGACGCCACTCGTGGGTATCATTACCGACCGTGATTTGTGTACACGAGTACTTGCTCAAGGGCTTGACCCTGATGATGAAGTCGCCAGTGTCATGACTAACGAAGTTATTTCGCTCGATCATAATGCTTATGTTTATGAAGCTATGCTCACGATGCTGCGCTACAACGTTCACCATCTACCTGTACTCAAAGACAAAAATCCAATTGGTGTTCTAGAAGCGACAGATATTGTCCGATATGAATCTCAGAACTCACTATTGCTGGTAAGTAGCATATTCCAACAACAATCGATTGAAGAACTTGTGATCATTTCCGAGCAAGTTAAAGACAGTTTTGTGCGACTGGTAAACGAAGACGCCAACTCTCATATGGTTGGCACCGCGATGTCAGTGATTGGCCGCAGCTTTAAGCAACGTATTATCGAACTTGCAGAAGAAGAACTCGGCCCTCCTCCTGTGCCATATTGCTTCCTAGCACTTGGGTCAATGGGACGAGATGAACAGTTGTTGGTGACCGATCAAGACAACGCCATCATTCTCGACAACAGTTTTGTCAAAGAGCAGCACGATGAATACTTTGCGCAACTTGCAAAACGTGTCTGCGATGGCTTAAACAAATGCGGTTATACATATTGTACAGGTGACATTATGTCAACCAACCCTATGTGGCGTATGACTCGCGAAGAATGGGAAGAATGCTTTACCGATTGGATTGATGATCCAAACCCGAAAGCACTGCTAAATGCATCCATTTTCTTCGACCTCGATGGTGTATATGGCCGTTTAAAATGGGCAGAACAGCTCAATGGCTTTATCGTTCGCAGAGCAAGGAAGAACAATCGATTCCTCGCATGCCTTGCTCGTAATGCATTAAACCGGACCCCACCTCTTGGCTTCTTTAAAGACTTTGTGATGGAAAAAGATGGGCAGCACAATAACTCGATCAACCTGAAACGTCGAGGCACCGCGCCACTGGCAGACTTAATCCGTGTTCATGCACTCGCCGTTGGCTCTCGCTCCCAAAACTCCTTTGAAAGACTTGATGATATCCACGATGCGGGGATCCTGCCAAAAGGCAAAGCACGCGATATCAAAGATGCGTTAGAGTTCATTTCGATGGTAAGGATCCGACACCAAGCGATGGATGTCGAGAACGGAACAGACCCTGATAACAATATTGAACCAGAAAACCTGTCTGACTTTGAACGCAGAAACTTGAAAGATGCATTCCAAGTATTAAGTAATGCTCAGAACTTCTTGAAGTTCCGTTATCAAGCCAGCAATAACTTTAAGTGAGAAGGCTATGTTCAATAAAACAGTTCGCCCACCAGCTATAGATTGGCTACATAAGTTTGACCAAAAAAAGAATAGCGTAAAAAATAGTGCGTTAGAGGCTTTTTATTCAACACCGATCCCAAGCGGTGATACTCCAATTTCGGATGTTGTTTTCCTGGCGATGGACTTTGAAACAACTGGCTTGGATGCGAAACAAGATGACATCATCACGATTGGAACTGTGCCTTTTACATTAAATCGTGTTTTCTTAAATAAGGCGAGACATTGGACAGTGAGACCAAGAAAGAAGCTTGCTGAAGAGTCCATTATCATTCACGGGATCACACACAACGATATTCTTGATGCGCCTGACTTAAGTGAGATCTACGAAGATGTAATAGGACAGATGGCCGGGCACATTACCGTCGTTCATTATTACCGAATCGAAAGAGAGTTTTTTGATAGCGCCCTACGCTCTAGGATTAATGAAGGTATTGAGTTTCCTGTCGTGGACACCATGTTCAATGAGTCTTTAGTGCAAAACAAGTTAGCAGGTGGACTCTGGAACATGTTAAAAGGAAAGAAACCTAAATCAGTAAGACTTGGGGCAAGTCGTTCGCGTTATGGCTTACCGCCCTATACACCTCATCATGCTCTTACTGATGCTATTGCAACTGCGGAGCTTTTACAGGCTCAGATCGCACACCATTACACACCTGATACTCCACTCAATGCGATATGGTTATAAACCCAATTCATAGGTAGCAGCAACTTACAGCACTTCAACTTTCACCTCATCAAGTTGAAGTGCTCATTACTCCCCGTAATTGAGTGCTAAAGCTTCCGGGTATTGCCTTGTTTTAGCAAGTTCAACGGCTTTATCTTCTATCGCTTGATAGGTTAGCGCCATTGTTACAGGGTGTGTTTCTTCGATTGTTTTTCCTATCTTAGGTCCGAAACCCCATGTACTGGCTATTTTGCTTGCGGCTTCAAGTGCAGAAGACCCCTTCACCACTTCCAAACGCGCATAGTGCCCTTCCTCAAAACTAACATCGGCTGAGCGCAATGTTTCATCTTCACCTGGGATTTGTTGAGCTCCGAATAAAGGCTTTCCAAAGGCTTTGGCGTTTGAAAACTCTGGAATCCATTGGCTCATGTGTTGTATTGAGTTTCCTGTTCTACTTTCAATATCTTTCACATCCCAACCAGTCGCAATTTTTTTCAAAAACTTCTGAG
Organism: Vibrio sp. TRT 21S02; assembly: GCF_050113675.1. NCBI lineage: Bacteria > Pseudomonadati > Pseudomonadota > Gammaproteobacteria > Vibrionales > Vibrionaceae > Vibrio > Vibrio sp. TRT 21S02. Next base: position 29,743 of record NZ_JBNJOI010000002.1, on the reverse strand, counting down.
GAAGAACAGGCTGAGCTGAGTGGTCACCAGACTTCGCTAAACCATCATTAAACAAGGTGATATTATTTGTCATACCATGAAGCTGGAACACGCCATCAGCATAAGGGGTCAGTTGTCCCATGCCTTCATCGGTGCCTCTAGGTCCATGGAAGATTACTTCAGGCCAAAGCGAAAGATTGCTATCCCATTTGGTGACATACGCCGCTTTAAACTCCACAAGACGCTGGCGAGGCTTACGTACCAGATCATCAACCCTACCCGTCTCAAAACCACAAGCATTAACAACATAATCAGCGGTTAAGTCATGACGCTGTCCATTCGCATCTTCGTACGCTAGAAGCCATTGATGACCATTGAAGGATAATTCCTTTAACGTGCTGTTCAAACACAACTCTGCATTTTCAATGTTCTCTAATGCCAATGTCGCTGTCGCCGCCAAACGGAAAACACTCCATCCGAATTCTTGAACAACAACAACTGGGAACTTTAACGTTGATAGGTCGGTGTTTTTTGCAAATGGAATAACCCAATCGTCAGCCGACGCCGGAGACGCAGGTTGTTCACATGTGGATAGAACTTCAAGATCTTCACGTGAATAGAGCTTGTAGTAGTCATCTGGTTGCCCTAGCAACTGATTTGAAGGGTCTTTTTTTACCAACTCTTTATAAGAGGAACGAATCGATTCAAGCCGAGGCAACAAGTCTTCAGGCTGACCTTTATCGGTTTTAGGAACAACAATAACGGTTGGACGCCGATTTAGCGTATGAGGATAAAGTCTTACCGTATCAATGGACTGTTGAAGAAGCTCTTGACACTGCTGAAGAGAAATTTCGCGATAAAGATTTCCCCCCGCATGGAGGTGGCATATTGGTGGTCCGCTCACCAAACTGTCTTTTTTCTCGATAAGTGTCACCGACACACCAAGCTCTGCTAAATGCAATGCGGTCGTTGCACCAGCGACACCGCCACCAATCACTGCGACCTGAATATCTGATTGTATTGAAGGATGATTGTCCATTCGTTCTTTTATTTCGTTAAATTCCAACGCATTTTACTCAGATTTTGCTGTTAAGAAAATCACAAAAAAAGTATTGATAATATGAAAAACAACACCTTTTTTTCGCAATAAAAAAAACAAAAAAATACTTGACGCGCTTCTGTTGAGAATACAAAAAATCAGATTTGTGAATAACAAACTTAGCCCAATCATTGTCCCTATTGGGCTAAGGGAATATTAAAGTTATCTACAGGCAAAGTTATCCCAAACTTTATCCACTGTTTTTGTGGATAAGTGAATAAACCGATCGGTTACTCACTGGCTAAAGTCTTTATTTATAGGGACTAGCAAACGTTTTAATAAACTCCCGACAACTAAAATTAGTGTGCAAAAAGTCACCACAGGCAGTGCTATCCATAGTGAGAAATGCAACGTTGGCGTAAGTTCAAAACCAAAATGCATTAACCCTGCAACAACTAATTCAGCCCCTACCGTCGCAATCGTTCCAGCGACAACCGCCATAATGCCGTATTCAGCGAAAATGGTTCTTATCACCCTTTTATTGCTCGCACCCAATGTACGATAAAGTTGAATCTCCTGCTGACGTTGTGACAAGCTCAAACGCAATAAGGTAAAGACCAACAAGATCCCCGCAATCACGCCAATACCCGCCAATATCGTGACCGCCCAGATGATCTGACTTAGTAGTTGTTGAATTTTTGCTGCCATTCCACGGATATCCATAAGGCTCACGGTAGGATAGCTGCGTGACAATTGGTTGATGAGGTTATTTTGATCGCTCGTGATCCTAAAACTCACTAAATATGTGCTTGGCAAGGACTCTAAAACATCAGGAGAGAAAATGAAGTAGAAATTCGGCTTCATATCTCGCCATTCCACTTGCCTGATGCTGTTTACAACCGCTTGAACCTCAACACTATTAATGACAAAGCTCAATGTATCACCAATGTTAAGCCCTAAATCATTAGCAATATCGGCTTCAATGGAAACGCCCCCAGTGCTTGTCCACTCCCCATCAAGCAATACATTGTGTGAAGGAATACCATCTGACCATGTAAAGTTCAGCTCACGACGTAACGCATCGGCACCTTCCCCTTCGGTATCAACCACGGTTGGTTCTTGACCATTAACACCAGTAAGTCGCCCTCGAATAATTGGATAAGCTGGTGAGCGTTCTAGTGCTTGCTCATCGAGCGCTTGTAGGTAGTTTTCAAGCTCAAAAGGCGCAATATTCAACGCAAAAGCATTATGCGCATCAGCAGGCAATGTTCGCTGCCAATCTGTCAGTAAATCACTTCTTACTAACCAAATAACGGCAAGCAGCATTAAAGACAGAGCCAAAGCTCCGAATTGAATACCGGTCGAAATAGGAGAACGATTGATACGACTAAGTGCAAGTTTGTAAGACGGAGAAAGCGGCATTTTCGCGACATTTTTCGTCACAATAAGGCTAAAGCCAGCCAACACTAAAAAGAGAACCGCTACACCCGCTAGAACAATCCAAACAAGTAAGTTGTCGTAATAAGCAAACAACATTGGAATTACAGGAACTAAAATCAACCATAGATAAGTTTTCGCTTGATTTGCCGTCCATTGTGACTGCATCACATTCATTGCACTTGTGTTGACTAGATTCAGTAGTGGGATCCCTAAAGCAGGAATGGCAATTAATAATGCCGTACTAAGCGCCAGAATGTAGGGTTCAATCCCGTAGCTAGGAAGTGGGTTTGGTAACAATTCTGCAAGTGGAATACGCAATAAAAATTCCAAGCCAATACCGCTTGCCACACCTATTACCGCAGCAATAGCTAACAGCAACAGCACTTGCGTTGACAACCATCGCACCACCCAGCGCTTACTTCCACCTAAACTTTTAAGCATGGCAATGGTTCTTTGTCGTGTGGAAACGTAATGTTGGCATGTCAACACCAGCGTTGTCGCGGCCATAATGATGACAATGGCAACAGATAGCGACAAGTATTGAGTTGTACGTTTAAATACTTCATTGGTTCGACTGGCTGTATTTTGATCTCGCCATTCATCGCTAGGCGTTAATACCACTGCATCTTTTAATTGGCTGATTTGGTCATCATTGCCATTGACGTAGAGGTTATACCTCACTCGACTACCTAACTGAACAGCCCCCGTCTTAGGCACATCAGAGATATGAATATAGACCGAAGGCATTTGCTGAAATGGGTTAAAGCTTAACCCCGGCTCCTCTTCTACTTTCCCAGTAACAACAAAATCCGCATCACCTAACGTAATGGTGTCACCAACCACTACGTCCAATTGAGCGAATAATCTTTCATCTAACCATAATTGTGAGGGGAGAATATGCTTAGAAATGGTGCCATTTTGGTTAAGCCGAAACTCCCCTTGCAATGGGAAGGCCGTATCGACAGCTTTTACCGTAACCAACTTCATTTCGTTATCGCTAAACGCCATCGTGCCAAACCGAACGCGTTTAGAAACTTGAAGATTCTGTTGCTCAGCCAAGCCCACTAGTTTTTCAGGTAAAGGATTTGAAGAAACAAAAACACTGTCCGCCGTTAATGCTTCTTTACCTTGCTTAACGATCACCTGCTCCATACGAGTCGCCAACGCGGTCAACGCAAAAATACTGGCAATGATGAGCGTTAATGCAATAGAAACAGGCCAAAGCTGACCATGGCGTATTTCCTTCCAGCTCCAGCTTAATAATCGTGTATCTAATAGAGTCTGTGTTGAAGCCATTACACTTCCTCCACTCTGCCTGCCTGCATTCGAATCGTGCGATCACATTTCTTGGCTAACGTAGAATCATGCGTAACTAAAACCAGCGTGGTGCCGTGCTCGCGATTCAATTCAAATAGCAAGTCTATGACTTTTTCAGCTGTCGCTTGGTCAAGATTACCCGTAGGCTCATCAGCAAACAGTACTTGAGGCTCAATCATAAATGCGCGCGCTAACGCGACCCGTTGCTGCTCACCGCCCGATAACTGAGCAGGACTATGCTCCATACGATGTTCAAGACCAACCATTATCAATAATGACTTGGCACGCTCAATATTTTCGGGTTCTCCTTTTAATAAGCACGGTAGAGTCACATTTTCCAAAGCAGTCAAACTTGGTATCAAAAGAAAGCTTTGAAACACAAAGCCCACCGAGTGGCTACGTATCTCCGCACGTTGCTCATCCGTTAATGACGCCAGTGATTTACCCAGTAATTCTACACTGCCACTGGTGGGGACATCTAAACCGGCAAGCAGTGTCATCAATGTCGATTTTCCGGCCCCGGACGTGCCGACAATTGCAACACTTTCACCACTTTCTATACACAAATTGACGTCTTGAAGGATTGTCAAATGTTCTTGTTTAGTAGAGACTATTTTCGATAATGATTGCGCTTTAATGACGGATGATTCCATGTTTCGACTACTTCCCTTTTTATTTATTGTTTTATACGTAGCTCCAGCCAGTAGTACCACTTTGTTAATACTTGGTGACAGCTTAAGTGCAGGCTATCAAATGCCAGTGGAAAAAGCATGGCCAAATTTATTGCCAAATGTATTGTCCACCAAAGGAAAATCTGTCGATGTTATCAACGGAAGTATTTCAGGTGATACCACCGGAAATGGCCTTGCCCGTTTGCCTGCATTACTCAAACAACACTCACCAGATTACGTATTAATCGAGCTCGGAGCGAATGATGGTTTACGAGGCTTTCCTCCTAAACTCATTGAAAATAACCTGATGTCACTGATAAAACTTTCAATCGATCATCAAGCAAAACCGTTATTGATGCAGATCCACGTATTACCCAATTACGGAAAGCGTTATACAAAGGCATTTTCTAACATTTATCCAAAAGTCTCACAGCAAACCGATGTGCCACTTTTACCTTTCTTCCTCGAAGGAGTTATTGCCAAGCCTGAGTGGATGATGAAAGATGGCCTCCATCCAACGAAAGATGCCCAGCCTTGGATTGCGGAATTTGTTGCTCAAGAGTTAATTAATTTTCTTTAATTGGGCTAGCTCAAAAACCCGCACCATTAATTGGGTTATTCTGTTGCTACCTTGGTTGCCGGAAAAACAAAAATGATTATTGAACCAATTATCGATGGCGTGGTTGCCAGAAGTGCTCACCCTTTTGGCTGTGAACAAGCTGTCCTTGAACAAATTAACTATGCAAAATCAGCCAAGCCTATAAAACATGGACCCAAACGCGTTCTTATTATTGGGGCTTCATCAGGTTTTGGACTTGCTGCACGAATTGCGCTTACTTTTGGTGGCAGTGATGCAGATACTATTGGCGTATCTTTCGAACGTGGGCCATCTAATCTTGGTGGCGGTTCTGCTGGCTGGTACAACAACTACTTTTTTCAAGAATATGCAGAGCAAGAAGGTCGTATTGCCGTCAATATCCAAGGTGATGCCTTTTCAAAAGAGATTAAACAAGAAGTTGTAGAAGCGATTGAAACGTACTTCGAAGGTGAAGTGGACCTTATCATCTATAGTGTCGCCAGTGGTGTCAGACCGAACCCTGACACTGGTGAGCTATGGCGCTCAGCGATAAAGCCCATCGACCAAGATGTCACTGGCGCTAGCATTATATTAGAGAACGATAGCTGGGTAGAAACAACGCTAACCTCTGCGAGTGAGCGTGAAACTGAAGAAACGCTCAAAGTAATGGGCGGTGAAGACTGGGAAAGCTGGATCGATACGCTCATTAACTCAGAATCCGTTTCGGAAGGTTGTAAGACCATCGCGTTTTCTTACATTGGACCTGAAGTGACCCACCCTATTTATCTCGATGGCACACTTGGACGAGCAAAGATCGATCTTCACCAAACCAGTCATGCGCTCAATTTAAAATTATCTAACTTTGATGGCGGCGCCTACGCTACTGTCTGTAAGGCGCTCGTAACGAAGGCAAGCGTATTTATCCCGGGTTTAAGCCCCTATATTCTTGCACTCTATAAAGTGATGAAAGAGAAAGGGACGCATGAAGGCTGTATTGAACAAATGCAGCGATTATTTAGTGACAAGCTATACGGAAACACAACCATCCCCCTCGATCCGGAGCGCCTCATTAGAATGGATGATTGGGAGTTAAACCCAGATACCCAAGAAAAAGTTGCTCAGCTTATGGCACAGCTAGGGCCAGACAACTTTAAACAGCTTGGTGATTACCAAGCCTTCAAAGCAGATTTTCTAAAACTCAACGGCTTTGGCTTAGATACCGTTGACTATCTTGAAAACGTTGATCTCGACCACTTCATTCAATCAACAGACTGATTTCTTTTTCTTATAATTAAGAACCTCATCAATAAAACAGCCCCTACATTAGTTAGGGGCTTTTCTTTACTTTAGTCACGAACTAGTCTTATTTTTGAAACTAACTATTTGGCATTCTGTTTACAGATACGAAATCAAAACGTCGAACACCACTTGGTGACACCGTAACCAAATGGGCATATCGCGCCCCTAAATAGGATCTCAAGCCTGAAAAGCAATGTTGTATGTCAAAAATTAATCTTAATACCATCACCATTCCAGAAGATATATGTAACGGCTGGCAAGCCATCGTTAATTTACTGGCTGACATTGTCAATGTTCCTTCAGCATTAGTCATGCGCATCCATCAGGATTATATTGAGGTCTTCTCCAGCAATAATAACAATAAGCATCCATATGCTATTGGTGATTGTGAGCGGCTTGGGCAAGGCCTCTATTGCGAATATGTCATTAATAACCAGACGGCCTTGATTGTTCCCGATGCAACTGAAGATCCTGAATGGAAAAATAACCCTGATATGAAATTTGGCATGCGTGCTTATATGGGTGTTCCAATCAACTGGCCATCAGGTGAACCCTTCGGCACCATTTGTGTACTAGACAACAAAAAAAACGAGTTTTCCCTAACATACAAACAGTTGTTATGTAGTTTTCGTGACTCTATTGAAGCGCAGCTTACAACCATTATTCAAAATGAAGAACTGCGCTTGCTAAATGATGAGTTAAAGTCGAAAGTTGACACTCGAACGCAAGATCTCGTGCACCTTAACTACTCTCTAAATCAAGAAATCGATAAACGTAGAGCGGTAGAGAAAAAACTTCACTATCAGAAGTTTCACGATAGTGGAACTCAGTTCCTTAATCAGTTGGGTTTACAAAAACAGCTACGACAATATTCCTCTGAGCTTGATGGCAACGACTACATATCCGTTATCCATATCGGATTCGCTAACGGGGCAAGTATTCAGTCAAAGTATGGATTTCATACGTGGGAAAAAACCCTCGTTCAGTATCGAAAACGACTTGGTGATTTAGCGCGTTTTAATGCATTTACCGCAAGACCCAGTGCAACTGATTTGGTGCTTTGTTTGCGTACCGGACACATTGAAGAAGATTTAAATACCCTATGTAACCAACTGGTAGATATCGGACACTCTGAGTTTCTGGTGAACCATGAAAAGCTTCATCTTCACACCTATATTGGCATCAGTTCAACACAAAACCCTGCTGAAGTGACGCACCTGTATAAGCAAGCTTCAGAAGCGATGCAATCTTGCAAAGATTCTGGCCACAAGTTTAGCTTCTATTCACAGGCAACTGCTGACTTACAAAAGCACATTAGCCAATTAGAAAGCTACCTTCTTCAAGCCGTCAGAAATGACGATTTGCTGCTGTATTTCCAGCCTAAAGTATCTCCAGCGTCTCATCGTTGGACAGGTGCTGAAGCTTTGTTACGTTGGCGACATCCTATTCTTGGTGACGTATCAAACCAAACATTAATCCACTTAGCCGAACAAAATGGGCTTATATTCGAAGTCGGCAACTTTGTCCTTCGCTCAGCCATTAAAAAAGCCTCTGAATGGATGCAACACGTTGAGAAGTTTCGAATTGCAGTTAACGTTTCAGCAATTCAATTACAAAATCCTCAATTTGTGGACCAAGTTCATGATCTCTTACATGCCTATAATTTACCCCCTCAGTTTTTAGAGCTTGAGATCACCGAAAGTAGCCTCATCGCCGATGAAGTGGTTGCGCACCAGACCCTTGATGGCCTGAATAAGCTTGGAATCATGTTATCTCTGGATGATTTTGGGACTGGGTATGCTTCATTTAATTACCTAAAGAAGTTTCCTTTCCACGCGATTAAAATCGACAAAAGTTTCATCCATCAAATTGATCAGTGTGATGAAGACAAAGAAATCGTGCGCTCCATCATTCATGTTGCTAAAAAGCTTAACCTGTCTATCACAGTAGAAGGCATCGAGTCAGAGCAGCATGAGGCGTTTATTATTGAAGAAGGGTGTGAATATGGCCAAGGCTACTACTATGGTAAACCCATGCCCTGTGATGAGTTTGAACACTCTTTCTTTAATCAAAATTACACCAGTGAAGCAAATTTCAGTAGCTTACCGAAATAACGCTACATGCTCTCCAAACGAAACGCCTTTAAGCTAAGCAAGTTTTACCTTTACTCCAAAGCGTGGGATTTCTATAATCCCCGCCTTTCTCTTACCTAAGTTAAGTGACTCCCATGGATCAACTCATTGCCCTTTTAAAAAAAATAGAAAAACAAAATTATCGTGCATACCAACAAATTAAAGGTCAGTATGATTTTGGTGATTTCACACTACATGCAGATTATATCCAAGGTGACCCTTACGCATCGGCATCACGTTTTCGCGTTATTCGCCCGTGGGCACCGACTGGTTTGCAATGGTTAAGAGAAAAATCACCGTCTTACCAAATCGCCGCGAGAGATTTTATCGCTCGCAGCTTTGCGACATTTGCTAAACAAGAAAATTCCGTCAGCATCGCCTTAACAGGCCAAACTGTGATGGACAGTACAGCCGTTCTATTTACTGAACAAGGCATCGAAATTCGATTCAGAGTCGATCTACCTGCTGAGGGTCGTTCAGTATTAGGGAAGCGCGCGATCAATGCACTAACATTCCATCTACCAAAGTTTGTACGCCGAGCAACACTCGAACGAGAATTAGATCTCACCGCACTCAAGCATCACTGTGAATCGATTGAAGACCAAGTCGCAATGCGCGAGCAGCTCAAAGAAAAGGGCCTTATCGCCTTTGTTGGCAATGGTTCCATTCTCCCTCGCATTGCGGGTAATTGCGACCTTCCAATGAAACAAGCCGTTGCTTTCCAGTCCCCTGAAAATCTAACAGTGGAGTTAAACACGCCAAACCAAGGTCCAGTGAAGGGCATGGGGATTCCACAAGGTATCACCGTAATTGTTGGTGGTGGTTTCCATGGTAAATCTACCTTACTCAATGCGATTGAGCGCTCTATCTATAACCATCTACCGGGTGATGGACGAGAGCTCGTTGTCACAAATGAAGAAGCGATGAAGATTCGTGCTGAAGATGGTCGTTGCGTTCATAACCTAAATTTATCCAACTACATTAACCATTTACCTATGGGTAAAGATACTGGCGACTTTTCGACACAAGATGCGTCAGGTTCCACATCACAGGCTGCTTGGTTACAAGAATCAATTGAAGCGGGTGCACAATGCATGTTGATCGATGAGGATACGTCAGCCACGAACTTTATGATCCGTGACGAACGCATGCAGGCATTGGTAGCAAAAGGTGACGAGCCAATCACACCACTGGTTGACCGAATTGGGCAGCTACGTGATGAGTTGGAGATTTCTACCATTGTTGTAATGGGAGGCTCTGGTGACTACCTAGATGTTGCCGATACCGTCATTCAAATGCACGACTACCAAGCACTTGATGTGACAGAAAAAGCGCGTCAGGTTATTCAACAGCACCCTACCCAACGAGAAAACGAAAGTGAAAAAGCGTTAGAGACGTTCAGACCACGTTCAGTCAACCGAGCAGTATTGCAAGCCGTGCTTGCAGACGGAAAGTTCCGAGTATCTGCAAAAGGCATTGACTCATTGCGCTTCGGTAAAGAGTTTATCGACCTAGCAGCACTTGAGCAATTGGAGTCCAGTGCTGAAATCAATGCAATTGGATGGCTTTGGTTCCAGTTGGCGCAATTACCGGGCTGGTCTAATAACCCAGCTAAAGAGTTCAATGACATGCTCAAAGGTGAATGGCACCAACACATGCCAAATCAAGGGGATTTAGCTAAACCACGCGTCCTCGACACCATGGCGGCATTAAACCGTATGCGTAAATCACAATTCCGCGCTTCGAAGTAGCAGCCAAACACCAAAATCGTTATAAAGCGTCTTTTAGAAAGGCGCTTTTTTTATGTCATTTCAAATCCATACACCCAGATTCGTTCTCCGTGATTTCGAATTGAGCGATATTGCGCATTACACAGCTCAATGCCAAGACAAGAAATATCAACGCTTTTACAGTGACGAAGATTGTTCAATAGAGAAGTGCGATGAACTTGTTAAAATGTTTATTGCACAAGCTAAGATTTCACAGAGAAACGCTTACCATTTAGCGATAACGGATCGTGTTACCGAGGAATACCTAGGCATCGCAGGACTCAGGCTTGAAAACGAAAACCAAGCATCCGTGGGGTGTAGTTTAGTCCGAAATAAGCAACATAAACATGTCGCTCACGAAGCGATGAAAGCCCTTTTAGAATTTGGCTTTCAGCACTTACAAGTTCACCGAGCCTATGCAGAAACCATTTCGGACAACATCGCAGCAGTTAAGCTTTGTAAGAGTATCGGAATGAGGCAGGAAGCGGAGCTGATACAGAACCGCTATTTTAAAAACCAATGGTGGAATACAACTATTTTGGCCATTCTATCGAGTGAGTTTCCCCGTTAATGACGTAAAACATGCCACGCTTCGCAAAGCACTTTAAATTGTTCACTGTCACCATTGTCACGATCAGGGTGCCATTTTAATGCAAGTTTTCGCCATGTTTTTCTGATGTCCGTCGGCGTTGCATCTTGTGGCAGTTTAAACAAACTCAACGCTTTGGCTCTGTCCATGTCTTTGCCGTTAGTGCTTCCGACAAATTCACGATATCGCGTCCAGAATTCATTCAACAAACGCTTAACCTCGCCCTCTTCAGCCTCATAGTTCTGCCATTGGATATAGTAATCCCGCAGGGGATCATGATGATCCACTTCGTGTCCTGCAACCTGATGCGCGGGCATCAAAATAATGTTCATTGCCTCAACTTGGAGCCAATTATCCGGGTACAGCGTTTCCTGAAGCTGATACAACGCGTTCATGATAAGAAAATTACGCTTAAACAGATCCTTTTCAGGCGAAGCATCAAGAGCAGGTATAAACCCTAGCTCTCCTAAATGCGAAGCTAGTGTATGAACTTTCCATCCAGATGGTGTCTTCTTCAATACTTCAAGAATTGGCCATAGTAGCGGATTTTCCATATAGCTTTGAAAGCAAGCTGTCAGTTCATTTGAGGTGGTCATATATGGTGGATCTCTAGTACATAATTATTAATTGAAAATCACACAGCGTTATTTGTCGAGTTATTGAAGTCTTAGCGGCTCAAAAATGAGATTCTCATCCATCGCAATATGGCTTCATTGGGTATGACTAGCAACTGATAAAATTGAAAAAAGTCTATTTTTCTCCTAAACCTTAGTTGTAGTCCATTTAATAGATCGAAGTGACATGTATTTCACTCGTCAAACAAGAATTCGGTTATATCCAGAGACAAAGATATGGAAGAAAGCTATTGCTTTGCAGAAGAGAGCTCGACGTTAGAACCAATCACGGAAAAGTTCTGGGAAATCCTAGTTGTCGACGATGAGCAAGACGTACACGACGTCACTAACATTGTATTGGGCGACTGTGAGTTTCTTGGTAGAAAGCTACATTTCACACACGCTTATTCAGCCAAAGAAGCTAGAGAGCAAATCGAAAACGCTCCTCACGATTTCGCCGTTATCCTTTTAGATGTAGTGATGGAAACCCGCCAAGCTGGTCTCGATTTAGTAAAGTGGATTCGAGACACTAAAAATAACAAAAGTAGCAGAATCATCTTACGTACCGGACAACCTGGCGACGCTCCAGAAGAGCAAGTTATTCTTACTTACGATATTAATGACTATAAGAATAAAACCGAGCTAACTTCTACGCGCTTGATTACCACAACGTTTGCTGCAATCCGTTCTTACAGCGACATCATTACCATTGAGCAAACCCGCGCAGGGCTAAAAACTATCATCAATTCCACCTCAGATATATTAGTGGAAAACACAAGCGCAACTTGGCTTCAAGGCATATTGCGTCAAATCGTCGCTCTGTTAAAACTCGACGATCTCCATGCCATACATTACGGCGCCTCTCCTGTGGACGGACAATGGCGGATTGTTGCTACAACAAATGGTGATAAATGTCCTTTAGGTGATGAGCTCTCTTCATATTGTGACGTTGCTCCTGCTCAGTTCGATTTTTTCCGGCCTCGACTACACCATGTAGATAACAACACCTTCGTCCTTCCTATCTCTGTTCATGACTCAAACGGCATCATCGTTGTGAAAAGCAATGAAGAAACTTTAGAACAACACAGAGAGTTGATTGAGCTTTTTATCAAAAGTGCCACCATTGCCTACGACAAAATGTTTCTGATTAATGAAGTGGTTGAAACACAAAAAGAGATCGCCTATCGGTTAGGTGAAGTAGTAGAAACCCGGTCGAAAGAATCTGGTAGCCATGTTAAGCGCTTATCTCTGCTATCCCATTTATTAGCCAAAAATGCCGGATTAAGTGATGACTACGCCGAAAAATAAAACTCGCCTCTCCTTTGCACGATATAGGAAAGATTGCGATCCCAGACAATATTCTTCACAAACCCGGAAAGCTATCCGCTGAAGAGTGGGAAATAATGAAAACTCATGCCGCAGTTGGCGCTGAAATATTAGCCGGTTCAAACCTCGAGATCTTGCGAATAGCCGCCATCATTGCTTCAAGCCACCATGAAAAATGGGACGGAAGCGGCTATCCCTCAGGCCTAACAGGTGAAGACATACCCATCGAAGGTCGCATTACAGCAATTATTGATGTTTTCGATGCGCTGGCTTCTAAGCGTTGCTACAAAGAGCCTTGGGCAATCGACGATATCAAACAGCATTTCTTAGAGCAAAAAGGCCAACACTTCGATCCTAAGTTGTGTGATGTCTTTTTGAGTATTTTCGACGAGTGCATTGAGTTAAGAGATGCCTATCCAGATTAACGGGAATTGATATGTCTTCATTAAAAATCACATGGTTACTCGCCTCATTTATTTTATTGCTATCCCCTAACCTTTCTTCTGCTAAACAAACTTTTAGGGCGGATTCGAGTTCTGATAGCGTCACCGATAAATTTCGTTCCGGCTCCCATGTAAAAGTCTATTTACCCAACTTGCCATACATTGCAAGCTCTCACTCAATTAATGCCGGATTGTTAAGACCCGCCAATAATACGCAAGGCTGGGAGTATGACCTTGCAACAAGCCACAAAATCATCTCGCCCAGACTGTATGAGTTTACCTTAAGAAAAGGGGTTAGATTTCAAGATGGCACCCCTTTCAATGCTGATTCTGTCCTTATGAATATTGAATACTTTATGAAGGAGCCCTATACCTTTACCAAGTTATATAAGGTTTTGGATCGAGTAGAAAAAATATCGCCATACGTCATTCGCTTCCATTTAACCGAAGACTATGGGTTATTGTTGTATGACGCAATCTGGCTTCATTTTTATACCAAACCCTATCTAGATAAATTTGGTTGGAACGGTAAGCCTTTTTGCCCAAATCTCGCTGAAGCGGGTCCATATGGCCTAGGACCCTACATTTTAAAAGAAGGTTACATAGAAGGTGATCGGAGAAGTGATAAAGCCGTATTAGAAGCAAACCCATATTACTGGGATAAGAACTCACCGAAGGTCGAAAAAATCACCCTCTATATGAGTCTCAGTCAAGAAGAAGCTAAAAACCTTACGCTATATGAAGAAGGAAAGCTGGACATTGCACCACTCATATTCTCAGATGAACTAGAGACAATATACGCCCCCTATTCTAAGCTCAGTCGGCTTCAATCAACGAACACCTATATCGCTCGTTTTAACCTGTTTAATGGTCACCCAATATATAAAGAGGCAGATATTAGAAAGGCCGTCAATCTCGCGATTGATCAAAATGCTTTAGTATCACTATCTATGAATGGCGAAGGAAGAAGTACTTTTATTTCTGTCCCTGAACAATTGCTTGGCGTAGACAAAGCCATCCGCTCTCTTCCCGAACACGCGCAAAGCCAAGAACCGCCTAATAAAGCGCAAATTGAATCTCTTCTTGCGACCCATAAGCAAAATTACGGATACAAAGCAGAAGAAAAAATCACGCTACGCCTATACGCACAAGAAAGTATGCGTTATATGCTGAATGACATTAAGTTCTTTCTTGAAAAGTACGATTTTGATGTGGAAATCATCATTGCTAAATCAGAGTCGGAAATGTTCATTAATGCCATTGCCGCACATGTAAATCAAAATACGACAGATTTCGATGTCGTCCTTTGGCCTAATTTCGACTGGTTTAGAAATCCTTGGGTATCGTTCTTTATTTATGATACGGCCTCTTCATGGACCACGACGCCTCCTAATGCCGAATTAGATGCTCTTGTGAACAACTTCATTGCTACGCCTTATTCAGCAACCAGTTATCAAAAAGTATTAACTCGTCTGATACAGCATTTATATAACTCAAACTACCAACTCTTCTTACCCAGTCCATACAACATTATCGCGTTGAACAAAGAGATAGTTTTTACGCCACGAACTTCCGCCATTTATCCTTTATGGGAAATCCAGGTCAGTGACTACCATTGGTCAGTGAGAGGAGAGCAACCTTACCCAGAGCAACTCAAACTTCCTATTAAGATTCTTGAATCACAAGGACAATAATATGTCGCGATTCGCAGAAGACAGTCTCTCAAAAAAAATCTTAACCCTTTTTATCATTACGACCAGCGTTTTGATTCTTCAGGGTATATACAACATTTACAGCCTTGGCGATGTGAACGATTCCATTAAAAAAGTTTACGATTCTGTCGAACAGGTCAATGAGAATAATATTGAATTGACAGGCCCCGTGTCAGAACTTAGGCAGCTCACGATGTTTTTGGTGATGGCTCCAGATGCCGACACAAAAGAGACGATCAAAAAAGACATTCAGATAGACATTGAAAAAATTGAACGCACGTTATCAAACTACCGGACTCAAGCAGGTACGGATACAAAAGCGAACACGCTAGCGAGGAACATTGAAAATGCGTGGGAAAGTTATTATGAAACCGTTTTGAAAACCATTTATTACTCCGAGAAAAATATCCGTATTGCCGAATTTATGCACGTTGCAACAGACGCAAAAGAGTCTTATGAAGAAATACTAGAAGAGATTGCTCATTTCAACCAACATCTCGTTGAGCGCAGTAATTTGATTTACGCACATGCAGAGTCAAGTTCAAAAGTAGCATTTTGGGCGGTGATCATCACCACCGTAACAGAGGCCCTCATCCTTAAACTCATCTTATTTTACGTCTTAAGCATCGTTAAGAAACGCCTTGATGAGCGCAAAGCTTACTCAATGGAGTTGATGGAGAAAAACAGTCAATTGGAAAACAATATTCATCAATTGCAAACCATTCAAGGCCAATTGATTGAAGCAGAAAAACAAGCCTCATTAAGCAAGCTTGTCGCTGGTGTTGCCCATGAGATTAATACTCCGATTGGTATCGGGATCACCACCTCAACCCATTTGGTCAAGCTAACCAATACTGTGGAAAACAAAGTGGCAACAAACAAGCTTACTAAGCAAGATCTCACCGACTTTTTTTCGTCATCAAAAGACATTACCTCAATTTTAATTAGCAACTTATCGCGTGCTGCTGACATTATCCAAAGGTTTAAACGCCTCTCTTCCGACAACATTCAATCACTTGAAGAAAAACTTAACATTGGCAGCAAGATTAAAGACACCATCATGGCGTTAAGCCCTAACATGAAAGATATCGATATCCAAATGGACAACATTCAAGATATCGAGGTAAAAACAGACTCTGGTGCGATTTACCATACGATTTCAAATCTTGTCTTGAATGCCAAAAACCACGCTTTTGAAGATATAGAAAAACCTAAAGTTGTGATTCGAATGGAAGAGTTTGAACACGATAAAGTAGTCATTACCGTGAGCGATAACGGAAAAGGAATGAACCAAGACATACTTGGTAAAATATTTGACCCCTTCTTCAGTACTGCAAAAGAAAACGGGGGAACCGGGCTTGGCTTGTCGATTGTCTACAATGTACTAGCAAGAATAAATGGCAGTATAAAATGTGACAGTCAACCGGGGAAAGGCACAATGTTTACCATTGAAATCCCCGGCCCAGCCAAGCTTATAGAAGATGCTTAAATGACACCTAACTCGCGAAGGCGTTCCATCAAGTAGCTATCAGCAGTGTAACGCTCAGACAGAACGACTTCTGGCTTGGGATGAAGAAAAAGTGGCAATGAAATTCGAGAGCTTTCCTGCTTCTCACCTGTCGGGTTAATAACGCGATGAGTTGTAGACGGAAAGTACCCTCCAGAGGCTTCTTGTAACATGTCGCCAATGTTGATGATAAGGTTGCCAAAGTCACATGGTACATCTAACCAATCGCCATCTTTACCCAACACTTGGAGCCCAGGCTCATTCGCTGCCGGAAGAATGGTCAGCAAATTGATATCTTCATGGGCCGCAGCACGAATTGCACCTGGCTCTTCATCCCCGGTCATTGGTGGATAATGTAAGACACGAAGCAATGTTTTGTTGCTGCCCTCAACCATTTCAGAAAGAGCAACTGAGAATTTATCTTGAATCTCTTGTGGAGCATGCGCTTCTACCCAGCCTAATAGTTCCTGAGCAAACAAGTTTGCTCGTTCATAATATTCAAGAATTTGTTCTTTTAGCTCAACTGGAATTTGTCCCCATGGGTAGATATGAAAATACTCTTTGATATCTTTGACCGAATGCCCTTTCGCTACTTCAGATACTGTCGGTGGAAAATACCCATCTTGAGTTTCTACGTTAAAGTGAAACTCGTTTTTCCTCTCTGACATAAAAAACTGATACCAGTTTTCATAGATGGACTCGACCAATTCTTTTGGAATTGGATGATTTTTTAAAACCCCAAACCCTGTTTCACGTAATGAGGTAACAAATTGCTTCGCTGCATCTTCAGCAAGATAATCAACAGTTTCCAATTTCATAGCTTTACTTCTAAGTTTTATTGTTTGAATTTCAAGTCGCAGAGTCTATTTGTTGCAGCTATGTAAATCAAACTTTAATGAATCGTACTCTCACTAAAATAACTTGATTGTGTGGTTTCTATACTTTTCAACACCAATCGTTAATTCTTTAAATTACAACCACAATTGAACAGTGTTTTATTGTGTGTCATGATGACCTCAACTTTTAGAATGGCATAATGGATAGTTATGACAACAAACTCACCAGCCCCCTTAAAATGGCTAACGCTACTTTACAGTTTCGTTTTGGCTTTCTCAGCAATAGCACCTCATTCAAGAGCAGTATGGATCGCGGAGGTCATACCTGCCCTTTTGATACTAGGATGCATTTGGTTAATTACCTACAAATCTGAACCTTTGACGAAAACTGCCTATTTGCTCATGTTTGTATGGCTAATACTTCACACCATCGGTGCCAAGTATACATTTGCAGAAGTACCATTTGATTGGTTCAACCAACTCATAGGTTCTGAAAGAAATAATTTTGATCGAGTTGCTCACTTTTCGATAGGTTTGTATGCATACCCAATCGCAGAGCACTTGCTGAAAAGCAACAAAATGTCCCCTGCTTACGCAGTTTTGTTTGCTATCTTCGCTATCATGTCACTTGCTGCTGGCTATGAAATTATAGAATGGTGGTATGCGGCTTTGGCTGGCGGTGATGAGGGTATCGCCTTTTTAGGTTCTCAGGGCGACATCTGGGACGCTCAAAAAGACATGCTTATGGATACCCTTGGTGCAATTACTGCGCTTGCTATATTTCTGCTTCAACGACGGGTGTTCTCTTCTAACCACGTTAGGTAAGGATTAAAACCTTGGGTAAACGGAACTTGGACGATTTGCGGGACATCATAATCATGTGACTCGACAATACATCGCTCAAGTTCCATATAACACCCATTTGTGGTTTTCATAATGATTAGAAATTCTTCATCAACACAAAGCTTGCCCTCCCAAACATAGTGACTTTGAATCGACATAGTTTGAACGCATGCCGCTAGTTTTTCAGTCAATACATTTGAAATGATTTTCTCTTTATTTGATGCACAATTCGTTGTCGTTAACACCATGCAGAACCCAGTATCCATATTTCCTCCAAACCTACGTGTATTCACATACGACCAAAGAACAATAACCCCAACAAATACCAATACAGCATTAACATAAATTAAACTTATTAATGATATTTAACTCATCAACTAGTGAATTAATCCTTATAATTGGCGTTAGGAAACCACATTTTATGAGTTGACTCTCATACTTCACTGAAACGTCCTAAGTTAGCCCAGTGTACTAGCATCTTAGACTAAAATTGAATTGTAACGAAAGAGTCGAGCTATTAAGCTGAGAACCAATAAAAATATTAAACTAATTCGACTAACATTCTTCTATTGCTGCTGGAGAATCTATGAAAATCAAGCAACTAAAAAGTATAAAGACGTTGTGCTGCCCGCTCTGCGGTAGTGAGGACTATTTGCTTTCAGAAAGTGACGATATGTTGTGTGCTGAATGCGGATCTTTTTTTAATGATGTTACCCATATTAGCCAGATATACAGCAACACCATTAAACCCATTTCAAATATGTACAATACAACACCAGCCGCTTGTCATTGACATATTTTACTAGCCTATAAATTAGAGAAGACTTTCTAGCTCTTGCAGGTTTTTAATCTGAACAACCTCTTCTGGAGGTTGTTTAGAGCTAAAGCCAAGTAACTGAACTGTTTTAACCCCGGCTTTAATCCCTGCCTCCAGCCCCTTCGGGGTATCATCAACGTATATACATTCTTCTAATCGAAATCCCATGGCCATCGCCGTATAAAGTACCAAGTCTGGATCTGGCTTCCAGCTATTTGTGTCAAAGGCAGAGAAAATTCGATCGCCAAAATAGGACCTTAACCCTGTAAGTTCGAGTGCATTTTCAATCTTAGTTTTCGGACCATTTGATGCAACACAAAACTCGATTCCTCTACGCTTTAGAACCTCTAACAGCTCAATCGCTCCAGTCATCGGTTTTAAGTGCTCAGCAAACAAACGATCAAGATGTTCTCTATATACAGGCTCTAACTCATCCACTGAAACTGCCATGTTCAGGCGTTCCCGCGTGGTAGATAAGATATCAGCAAGTTTCCCACCTTCGAAATGTTCCATTGCATCGGCAATGGTCATTTCAGCGCCATATTGATTAAACGTATCCCTGATCGCTTCACAACAAAGGCGTTCGCTATCAACAAGGGTGCCATCACAATCAAATATTACACAGTGTGTTTTGTTCTCAGTCATGTTAATACCCTCGTTCGTATCTTTTTCTGAAATACTATTCTGTATTTTTCCGATGGAAACGATGGAGTTAACAGTTTGCAAAACTATTTATCGGCAAAGATGAAAAGTACCGTATATGTCACTAGTTTTAGTTGAGAATTGAATGAGATATCGCCAAGAGTTAGCTATAACCTAACACTCTACGTAGACATGTTCTGGGGTTTCACCTTCGGCTTTGAAATATGAAATTAGATTTGATGCAAACGCGCTAGTATCAGAACAAGGTGATACTAAGTCAGATATCAGCATATCGTTGCCACTTCGCGTTACAATCGCCGCCGCAACAGGTTCGTTGCTATGGAAACCCATATATAGGCTACATGGCTCGCTGAAGATGATTTGAGTAAGAAATTCGACAATCAAGGCTTGATCATTTTCGCTCTTCCAGCGTTTCGCTTGGAGTAATGCAAACATGACAGTTAGCCGATGGAAATCGACAAGATGGATTTCTTCTACGTCCGCTTTCAATGTACTTTGGTTGTATACCTCATAGCTTCTCGATTCTACCCATCGTTTGTATAGCTCTTTACCTTTTAAACTCTCTTTCGTTGGGAACGCCACATCAATATGATGATATAACCAATCATTTTTTATATGCACGATAGAAGGAACTGATTTGGACATATGAGACCCATTGAATTATTACGTTCAATGGAGGTTAAACGTCGGCTTGGTAAGACTCAAGTAAATTATTCGTCTTATATTTTAATTGAACCAATAATAAGCACTTAAAACTGATATGCTTAGCAATGTGATAATCCAACCGGAATACAACAATGATAAAAAAAATCGCTCTAATTTCAGTTATTGCTTTCGGATTAGCTGGCTGTGACAGTGGTGAAGTGGGTGACGTAAGTCTTGGCTTATTTACCATGAAAGACATTAAACTTAATCATATGCAAGACCCTATTGTTAAAGGGGTAACTTGCCATGTTGCTTCAATTGAAGCCGACTTCAGCCTTGCTGACCCAAGTGACAGCTCTATCTCCTGCCGTCAAACAGGGGACATTACACCAGAGATGATTGCAGAAATCGACAAATCAAAAAATGGCGAAGTTGTTTTCAAAAAATCGAAAAGTGTATTTTTCAAAGCCATGAAAATTCGCCGCATTTTTGATGTTGAAAACCAAACACTGATGTATCTGTCATACTCGACTAAAGAAACTTCAGGTAGTTTCAAACATAGCTTGTCGACTGTACCTCTATGGGGAACAAAAGCATACGGTGCTTTCAAAGAGCAAAAATAAGCCTCTTTACTCACTCATAGTGCCAGATGTTTGATCTGGCACTTTTGTGTAAATAAAATGAAAGCAATCTTTTCTGGGTGTGATATCATGCGGCAAAATTTCCAACTCCACTCTCTAAAATGAAGTTTCCTGGACAGCGTAAATCCAAGCACTATTTTCCTACTCACGCTCGTGACCCTTTAGTCAACCAAATCAAACAAACACCAAAGCTACATCGCCCTATTATTGTCGGCGTAGGTCAAACGATTGTTGATATCGAGGCTCGTGTCGATGATAAGTTCCTTGAAAAATATGAGTTAAGTAAAGGTCATTCTCTGGTACTTGAAGAGAGTAAAGCAGATGCACTGTATGATGAGCTTGTTGAAAAAGGATTGATCACGCATCAATACCCTGGCGACACTATTGGCAATACGTTGCATAACTACTCTGTATTGGCTGACAGCAAGTCGGTCTTGCTTGGTGTCATGTCTAGGAATATTGAAGTTGGCTCTTTCGCGTATCGTTACCTTTGTCGCACTTCTTCACGCATGAACCTAAACCACTTACAGATGGTTGAAGGCCCTATTGGACGTTGTTATACATTAATCTCTCAAGATGGTGAACGCACATTTGCGATTAACGAAGGACACATGAACAAGCTTCACCCTGATAGCGTGCCAGAAGATGTGTTTGATAAAGCATCCGCATTAGTTGTCTCATCATATCTGATGCGTGGGAAACCTGAAGACCCAATGCCACAAGCCGTTGCACGTGCCATTGAAATTGCAAAAAGTAAAAACGTACCTGTTGTACTAACGTTAGGTACTAAGTGGGTCATAGAAGGCAATGCAAAGTGGTGGCAAGACTACATAAAAGAGAACATCACGATTGTTGCAATGAATGAAGAGGAAGGTGAAGCGTTAACTGGCGAAAAAGATCCTCTTCTAGCTGCAGACAAGGCATTGGAATGGGTAGACCTTGTATTATGTACAGCTGGCCCTGTTGGTTTGTACATGGCAGGCTATACCGAAGATTCTGTTAAACGTGATACTGAGTTACCGCTATTACCGGGTAACATTCCTGAGTTCAACAAATATGAATTTAGCCGCGCGATGCGTAAACAAGATTGCCAATCACCAATCAAAGTTTACTCACATATTGGACCATACCTTGGTGGACCGTTAGAAATCAAAAACACGAATGGTGCTGGAGATGGTGCTTTATCAGCATTGCTTCACGACATGGCTGCAAACAGCTACCACGTGACCAATGTTCCTAACTCTTCAAAACACGACGCGCCGTATCTTACTTATTCCTCTTTGTCACAAATTTGTAAGTATGCAAACCGTGTAAGCTATGAAGTACTCACTCAGCATTCTCCTCGTCTATCGAGAGCACTGCCTGAAAGAGAAGATAGCCTAGAAGAAGCCTACTGGGACAGATAACAAAAAGAGCCGCTAAAGCGGCTCTTTTTCGTTTAGTGGCCAGAATTCAAGCTGCCCATCTATTACCATAATACAATCCATTCCTGCGGCATGCGCTGCTTTTTTTCCCAATTCTGTATCTTCAAATACTACACACTGCTTATTAGTCAAACCCATTATTGCTGCGGCTTGTGTAAATGTGTCTGGATGAGGTTTATGATTATTTACATCACTCGCTGTGACTAAAGCATCTAACTTCTCAAGGAAATTGAATCTATCAAGCAAACGCTCGGCATTGACTCGTTGGCTTCCTGTCCCTACTGCGATTTTTTTCTTTCCGTAAAACTCTGAAAAAATATCGGACGTACAGCCAATTATGCCACCATGATCTTCTAAACTTGAAAATGCATCAATTTTATATCTTGAAACCATTGCAACATCTAACGCTAAATCATATTTAGCATTCACCTCCATGACAATTTTATTACTCGGCATTCCCCCTAACCCATGTATCCAAGAAGAGTTATAAGGAAAGTTAAAGTGACTTGCGGTCTGTTCCCAAGCCGACAAATGAGCAGGCATGGTATCAATCAAGGTACCATCCATATCGAATATCAAGCCTTCATATTTTTTTAACTTATTTTTCACTTACGGTATCCTGTCAAGCAATTCATTTCATCAATCAATTACACCAAACTCTTAATAATCAATAATAATATTGATAAACTAGTGATTAATAACTAACATTTTAGTGAAGTATTTCTACTCACAGATCGAATGAAATTATTAGGTAATCTCATGAATATTAAACAAAAGCTGTATTCATTGGGTGCGATTGCCGTTTTAGGTGTTGTATCTCTTTTGGCAACTACCACGCATTTTGCACAATCGACATCAGAACTTAAACAAGCTAACCAACTGGTTACTGAGCTAGAAGTTCGACTTCTGAATCTCCGGAGAAACGAAAAAGACTTTTTATTACGTAAAGACGCTAAGTATTTAGATAAGTTTGACAAGAATGTCGATATCTTTTTGGGACTTGAGGCACAACTCGCTGATATTCTTCAAAACCAATCACTACCATCTAGCCAGCAGCTAAAAAGCGATATTCTTTCTTATCAAAAAGGATTCCAAGATTTAGTCGCTGCATTCACAGCTCACGGCCTTAAAAGTGAAGATAAGTTGCTTGGGGCATATAATGACGCTCTAAGTTCTGCTAAATCAAACCTTAACAGTGATCAATTGCTGTCATTGATTTCATTTGATGAAAAAGTTCATCAAGGAGAGCTAGACAAGTCTCTCATTCCTTTCGCCCAGGACAATCTAGTGAATACGGCGGCTCTGTTAGTTGATCAGAAGATTAGAATTGGCCTTAAGTATAATGTTGGTCTTTTGGGTGATACTAGAGCCCTATCCCATACCGTAGAAACCCAGTTCAAAGAATTTAACAAAGCATTAAAAACTCAAAGTGAGCAAGCAGAAGAGCAAGCCTTCTTTATTAGACAAATTGTTACTGCAATTGTTGTTCTATTTATTGTTGGTTTTATTCTTCAAATAGCTCGCTCAATAAACCTTCAAGTCGCCGCATTACTAAGAATAATTCAAGAAATTGCTCAATCAAATAATGTTTCCTTAAGATCAGATTTGAAAGGTAATAATGAACTCGTATCAATAGGCAATTACTTTAATAAATTACTTGATAAGCTTGAGCAACTTATTTCTGGTACACAAGAAAAGTCTGCAGGATTATCCCAAAGCACTAGTAATATGCATGAAGAGCTGCAATCAGTAATTGAGCAATTTCATGCACAGGCTAATCATACTTCTACCATGGCGACATCAGTACAAGAGATGGTTTCAACCATCAACGAGATTTCAGAAAGTACGTCGATTGCCGTTGAAGGTGTTCAGCAAGCAGCAGTCAATGCTAAGCATGGTCGTGATGTTGTAGAAACAACCGTTAAAAATATTGACGAGCTTTCAACAACATTAGGTGAAAGCCAGCACTCTATTAGCTCATTGAACGAGCATGTTGATAAAATTGGGGATGCAGTTAACATCATCCAAGAAATTGCAGAGCAAACTAACTTACTTGCGTTAAATGCAGCGATTGAGGCTGCTCGTGCGGGTGAGCAAGGCCGAGGCTTTGCTGTTGTTGCAGATGAGGTTCGAGCATTAGCAAGCCGAACTCATCAATCAACTGAAGAAATAACCAAAGTTGTCACCGCAATTCAGTCCCAAATGTCGACAGTAGTAACGAACATCGATCAATGTAACGAACAAGGACAATCCACGCTGTCAGCATCACAAACACTGGATGATAGTTTGAGTCAAATCATTAGCGATATGACGAATATTCAAGCAAATTCTGAAAGAATCGCCTCTGCAATTGAAGAGCAAGGGATTGTAATGAATCAAGTCAGTGACTCGATTACAGAACTAAATACGATTTCTGAAAACAATATGAATTCTGCACAACAATGTTTAAGTGAAGTCGATATTGTATCTGACCAAGCAAAACAAATGGATCATGCAGTCGCTGAGTTTAGGACTTCGTAAGACCGATTAGAAAAAACGCCTAGCATATGCTAGGCGTTTTTGTTGGCTCTTAAAAATCTAGGGCTTTGTGACACTGACTTATGTAGATCCATTTTAGAATAGTGATTTCCATCAAAATAGTATGTAAATATCAGAATATTCATATAGCGATATACTACTTACATTGAGTGAGTATATTCCAACCAGAACTTAAAGCTGGCCCCCCTTTTCCCTCTACAGTCCAACTATATTCATTATTTATTTCATGCCAAAAACCGAACCACTTTAGCGCAACACTATTTTCATCCAGTTGCACTAATGTAAATACTCTTTGGGAATTCGAGAAATTATCCCAATCTAATCTCACGCCTCCTGGGCCTAGGTCTGCTGGTTTAGTAAGTAAGAATGTAGTCGTCGTTTTCTCGTCTGAGCGGACATTTATGTATATTTGATTGGCATTTACCATCACCTCTCCAGTACCATCGCTCGATTCTAACGTAACTGAAAAGTCATTATCTATCCCACACGAAGCATAATAGGTATTTGCCTCTGCGTTTATAGAGCAACCCATAAATAAGGTTAAAGTTATTAAGTTCAACGTTTTAATCACAAAAAGACCTCCAAGAAACCATGCTCTAATTTAAGATCACTATCACCATTTCTTTCTTGCTCTAAATACTCCTCAAAAATTGATAATGCATCTTCCATCGTTTTTTGTGGCTGGCCATATGGTGATGTGGGTAAACTCGCCCATTCATATGCATACCCTCTTTTTTCTCCACCTTCATCTAAAGATATTGATTCTTCGATATTTCCAGATATTAATAACGGCCACGCATACCTACGTTTGTACTTTAGTAATATAACACCAAATAAGTCTTGATTCCGTGGACTAAAATCGTCAACCTTATACTTACGCCGCCGTGCAACCATATTGTCATCATCCCATGTTTTTTCCATGACCTGATACGCACCAGCTGCAGTTGACGTTGTGTTTCCAAATGGCCGATGAATTCTAGGGTGGTCATCCCATGATTTGTCATAATCTTTTATAAACGACTTTCCGCCAAATAAAGTTTCATATCCTTTATTTCCGACAGTTCCTTCGCCAACCCTTATCATTCTCATAAAGGCACGTACATATAATTCTGCCTCAGAAACTTGATGTACAGCTCGATCAGGTATTGGCCACCAGTTCCAGACTTCCTTTGCTTGGCCAAGATCTGACTCAACATCTGGCATCCAAATTAAGTTATCAATTCTTGATTTTTCATGCTCAATCAAGCTCTTAAACTCTGGATTACCATACTGTTCAACTAACTTATCTAAAAATGGTTTTTCATCTGATTTGGCTGCCCACTCACTTTCATGCTTGGCAACAACGTATTTGCAACTATCCCATGGCGTTAGATTTTCGATGATATCAGAACCAGGAATATCTTCTTCTCCCAAGTTCAGTTTTTGAACCAATTCCTTAAAAAAGCTCGAGGGTTCATCTTGATCTAAGAAACCGTCGCATGACTCAACATCTTCAATAAACTTTAGTTCTTTCAGAGTGTTGCAGTCCTCATTTTCGCCGAGGAAAGCGTCCGTGAAATACGCTGGTGGCTTATCAACAGAAAACATCTCAAAATGCACTTGATGCCGAGTATCAAACAGTTGAGGTGTGTTCAATGCCGCTGCATCAAACCTTCCTAAATACCCTATCTCATCGCCAGCCTTAACAAATAGTTTCGAGTTTTTTCCAAAGCTATTTACTTTATTAAACTCTACAGGTTCAGCTTTTATCACTTTTACAAACTGCTCTTCAACACATAACCAAGCAGCTCTAACAACTTGGCCATCTTTGATTACATCATTATTAGGAAAAGAGCAGCGCGCCATTAAATATGTCGAGTTACCTATATTTTGTAAGCTACAATCTTTAGCACGGCTGTATTTGATCAAGGTTCCTTTGGGGATGTCATATTGGTGTTCCCCTGCTTCTATTACGCCATTATTAACAGCTGGATCTGTTCTTCCTCTCAGCGAATCGGTTATTGTTTCTGCTAAGACTTCTGTATAGATCCATTTTGGAAGTTGATATGGCCTTGTAAACCCGTTGAATAAATTGTCAGGGGCAGGAATTTTTGAATCAGCAATCCATACAGTGGCCTCAGGGGAGACATTAACACTTGTCGAGATTGAATCTTTGTTATCAATGATCTTATACGCAGACATCATATAGTTACCACTACGTTTTTCTCCGATGTCTCTTTGCTTAACTACTTTGGCACCAATCGGTAGTGTGAATGAAATCGAATTGATGTCTGCAACTGATCTAACGTTACGCCTCTCAATTAGTTCCATACACGAAACTTTAACATCAACACACTGTGAATCTTGGTATTGTCGAATCGTATAGTGACTGTTTTTCAAAAATGTACTTGTTATATCTTGAGGTTGCTTTTCTTTATAAGTTGCAATCCAAAGTTTATTCCCTTCAACCGCTAGTTCATCTTTATTGTCTTTATTATTAATGATGGTAAAGGGTTTAAAAATATATCCGTCGGCAGCAACTTCATTGTCATTTGTTGCTTCTA
Organism: Vibrio sp. TRT 21S02; assembly: GCF_050113675.1. Classification (NCBI taxonomy): domain Bacteria; kingdom Pseudomonadati; phylum Pseudomonadota; class Gammaproteobacteria; order Vibrionales; family Vibrionaceae; genus Vibrio; species Vibrio sp. TRT 21S02. Next base: position 2,379 of record NZ_JBNJOI010000002.1, on the reverse strand, counting down.
TAATACAGCCAGATTCTAATGTTGTTTTTTCATCAGCGAGTCCAGCTGATGGTCGAGCATTCCTGTTCTCAGTCATTAAAAAACGTTGATTATCACTCTGCTCACGGTGAGGTATGCAAGCTGGAGCTAAATGCATATATAGCGAGTAAAAGGTAAACTTTTCGCTGGAATCACTAGGATTTGTATATGAGTGCTGAAGTAAACAAAAATCATTGCTGTAAGAAAGCTCAGCCCCTTTAAAGTTTGAGATTTGATACTGATTGTTAACTCGACAAGCGACGACACAACCATCTGCAATCGCTCGAACAGGTTTCTGATCTTTAATCCAAGCTGCATTTTTCTCTGTGAAATGTAACCCGCCGTGCCATGAGTTATTATTCGGATTGTAGCCAAACTGGCCGATAGATTCTTTTTTTACCTGATGTTCAAATTCCTGTTGATCTTTAAACTCAGTACCATCTTCTTTTGCAATCGGATATAGAAATTTCATTTTAATCACCCTGAAAAGTTAAATGGTACGAACCCTTTTGAGCTCTTCTCTTTTTCTGCATCCTCTACCACATCATTTTTTGAGGACGTTGATGTCGTGTCTACTATTGCAGATGTATCATTTGTAGGCATCGATTGAATAGGGTCTTTCTTTTTCAAATCAACATCTGTTATTACATCAGCTTCCGCCCCCTGTTTAGATGCCAAAATAGTGGCTTGTGTTAATTCTTCCGGAGTCGCTAACTCTTTAAGTACATTGGGTAATTCAGCTTGTTGACCCGCATATCCACTGCCACTACCTGCACTGCCACCAGAATTTAAATTAATTCCTGCACCCACCATATGTACGCCTGCAGGATCTATTTTTACAAAGCTACCTGCTGCTTTTACCGTAATTTCTGAGCTAGCCTCTATAACTACTTTTTGACCTGCCTTAACATGGATCTGATTTGCGGCCTCATTAACCCAAACTTTGCCGGTTTTTACGTGCAGAGAACCGTCCACAATAAGTGTTTTGTTAGACATTACCTTTTCACGAGACTCACCACCCACCGTCACATGTTGGTTGTTTTTTACCTGCGTAAAGCTGTCATTCTCCACCGTCAGGTGTTTATCATGCTTAATGTGTGTGGTGTGGTCGTTCTTGATTTCTGCATCAAAGTCTTTCTGAGCATGCAGGTAAACCTGCTCTACCCCCGCTTGGTCTTCAAAACTGATTTCGTTAAAACCGCTACCTTGGTGGGTTTCACTGCGTATCACGGTTTTGGTTTTATTGTCCGGCAGTGTGTAAAGCGAGGTGTTGGTCGCGTGATAGGTGCGCCCTGTGATGATTGGCTGGTCCGGGTCACCGTTTAGGAATGAGACAATGACTTCATGACCAATGCGAGGAATGGCCATCATACCGTATTGACTGCCCGCCCAGCCTTGTGAAACACGAACCCAGCACGAGCTCTTGTCATCCCCATTCGAGTAGCGGTCCCAAGGGAAGTGGATTTTAACTCGGCCATGTTCATCACAGAAGATTTCTTCCCCTTCAGGGCCAACGACAGTGGCTATCATCGGGCCATCCACCTGAGGTTTACTTTGGGGCGTAGCCTGCCAAGTGATGTTCGCGGGCACCAACTTGAACTGGTTGGTGTAAGTGGTGGTGCCGTTGCCCCCTTCTTCTTCCAAAGCTTGATGTTGGGTGCCTTGATGGTGAACCAAAACCACTAACCAGTCTCGGTTTAATGCCGTATCAAGGTGCTCTTGCAGGTCAAACTTGTAACCAGACTGAAGCTGTGGGTGGTTACTCTTTCCGGTTGCAGTATGGGCATCGCGTCTGAGGTAGTCTAAGCGGATTTGGTTAAACGCTTTGCCATTGTCATCGTCTTTAAAACGTCCCGGTGCATCAAAGTGTTCATACACATCAGTGCGTTGGTAAGCCATCTCAGTGCCAAGGGCTTGTTGCTCAAACCCATAAGCGGGCTTTTTAAAACTGTAGTCTTTTAATGCGGTATGACTGACTTCCGTTTGAGTGTGGGTTTCTAATTGAGAGATGTAAGGCGTATCACTAGCGCCGCCACTTAATACGTTGTAAGGGACAGGCAAACCAAGTTGAGGGAGGCTTTCACTGGAATCAGTAAACAACAGGGTGTGTTTACCTTCTTCATGGATAAAGCTGTACACCAAACCTTCTTCAGCTGCTAAGCGATGGAGAAAGTCTAAATCGGTCTCTCGGTACTGAACGCAGAACTCACGCTGAGCACAGTCACGCTTTAGGGAAAAGGCATAGTCGTTAATCCCCATTTCCTGAAGCAGGACAGAGAGAATGTCAGGGACGGTTTTTAACTGGAAGATACGGCTGTTATGGCGCAGGGATAAACGTTCAAGAGCAGGAACTAAGGTTAA